>NZ_SCNZ01000029.1:0-115013 GCF_005502655.1 Burkholderia sp. 4NA327C6
GTGAGCGCGGCTTCCTTGCCGAAGCGGCGGGTGAGATCGACGATGCGCACGCGCGGGTCGCCGGCGGCGACGTCGATCAGCCTGCCGAGCGTGTCGTCGCGGCTGCCGTCGTTCACGCAAACGATTTCGAAGCGCGTGGCGTCGATGGATTCCAGGATGGGAAGGGTGGTCGCGAAGAATGCTTCGATCGCTTCCGCCTCGTCGTGAAAGGGTACGACGAGCGATACCAGTGGTTTTCGGGTGTGCCTGGACATATGTCCCCCCGTGAAATCCGGTCTGCGCCGCATTGTCTGGTCCGGTTGTCGCCGACCTTGCGGAAACGGGTCCGGATCGGCGCAATTCTTGTGTGTTTTCTGTTTGTAATGTCCTCGTCCGTTCGCCGCGAACCGCGGCGGCAAGCGGTACAGATCATTGTACGCACGAATGACGTGGCGGTGACAGCGTGCGCGGGTTTGCTCGGGGCAGGGATTTCAGCGATAGGGCAGCGCGGGGCGGCGCCATCGGAGACCGCAGCGGATGCATGCGCAACGGTCGGCATGTCGATTCCACGACGACGGTGATGGAGAGAGGCATGCAAGTCGAGGATCTGACAGGCGCGCCGCTGGATTTCTGGGTCGCGGTCGCGGAAGGCCACGACGCCCCGCGCGCCGATGCTTCCGGATGTACGTCGATTCGCGCGGCGGCCGGTGTGCCGGCGCCGTTCGCGCCGTCGACGTCGTGGGCGGACGGGGGCCCGATCGTCGAGCGCTTGCCGTTTGCCGGGGGCGGGCGCGACGGGCGGCGCGGCGCATGGCGGGCGGTGCTGCACCGGGCCGTGCCGGCCACGGGCAAGCGCCGCACGTTCAACCCGTCCGGCCCGACGCTGCTGGTCGCCGCGATGCGCACGCTCGTCGCGTCGACGTACGGTGACGACGTGCCCGACCTCGATATGGCACGGCCATGCCGATCGCAGCCAGGCGCGTCATCGTTCAGGCCGATACGTTGCGGATCGCGATCGATGCGACATCGACGCGCCTCGGCAGGATCGCGTCGGCCGCCGCGCGGTCGGCGACACGCTGCAGCACGTCGATGTCCGCGCCGCTGAGGCTGCGCTGCGCAAGCGCGGCCCGGCGTGCGATGTCGGTGGCCGCGTCGGGCGGCAGGCGCGTGAGCGACGCATAGACGCTCGCATAGTCGGCCGGATGCGCGAGCGCCCATTGGCCCGCGCGGGCGAGCCGCTCCAGCACGTCGGCGAGCGCCGCGCGCTTCGCGCGATCGTCGAGGGTTTCGATCGGCGACGTCAGGAATGCCAGCCCGGAATTGATGCCGCTGCCGTCGCGGACGATGCGCGCGCCGCGCCGTACCGCGTGCCCGTAGTACGGGTCGAACGTCGCCCAGATGCCGATCCGCTTCGCCTCGAATGCAGCGAACGCATCGACGGGCAGCACGAAGCGCACGTCGACATCACGCGGCGCGAGGCCGTGTTCGCGCAGCGCACCGTACAACTGGTACTGCGAGATGCTGCCGCGCGCGGACGACACGACGACGGTTTGCCCTTTCAGGTCGGCGACCGTGCGGACCGGCGAATCGGGCTGTACGACGATGCCGAGCGACGCCGGCGAGCCGACGCGCGTCGCGACGATCCGCAACGACGGGTCGCCGAGTGCGGCCGTCAGCACGGGCAGGTCGCCGGCCGGCGCGAGATCGATCGCGCCCGCGCGCTGCGCCTCGAACAGCGGCGCCGCGCCCTGGAAGTTGGCCCAGCGAAACCGGTAAGGCGTGCCGTCGAGCACGTGCGCGGCTTCCGCGAGCGCGCGCAGGCCGCCGGCCTGGTCGCCGAGCACGAGCGTCACACCCGACAGGTCGGCGCCGGCCGCGTGGGCGGGCCGTGCGAGGCCGCCGGCGAGCGGTGCGGCGGCGAGGGCGGCAAGCCGCTGCAGCACGCGGCGGCGCGGCGGGGCGGAGGTGGGATTCATCGGCGGGGTGTCCTCGGTGATCCGCGCGCAGGCGGCGCGGCTGCCGGGCAGGTTACGGAATCGGTTTCCGGCCGACAAACATCGAATCGTGCAATGCATATTCGTGCGGCGACGGCCGGCATGGCAACGATCGCCGCACGCGGGCTTCAGGCGGGGCTTACGCGGCGGACGGAACCGTCCGCAGGAACGCGCGTACCGCCGGCGCCTTTTCGAAGCGCCGGTGCGCGAGCGCCAGTTCCGACGTGATCGGCTTGCCGACGATCGGCCGGTACACGACGCCCGGCAGCGACACGCAGCCCGCGAGCGCATCGGGAATCACCGCAACCCAGCCATTCACGGACACGCATGCGAGCACAGCGAGCAGGCCGCCCGGGCGGGCGGCGATCAGTGGTGCGAAGCGGCCGCGGCGCGCGACTTCGAGCGTGCCGCGCTCCTGTTCGGGCACCGCGAAGCGCGCGTCGGCGAGGTCGGCTGCGCGAATGGCGGCCATCGATGCGTAGCGCGACCCGGCCGGCACGGCCGCGACGAACACGTCGCGCTGCAGTGTGACGACCCGCAGGCCGCCGGGCAGCGGCAGCGGCGGACGCACGTACGCGAGGTCGATCCGGCCGGTGTCGAGCTGGTTCGCGACGTCGTCCATCGGCACTTCGCGCAGGTTCAGCTCGATGCGCGGGTGCGCGTCACGAAACGCGCCGACGGTGCGCTGCAGCGTGCCCGAATAGACGGCCGACGACACGTAGCCGATCTCGATCCGGCCGAGTTCGCCGCGCTCGGCCAGCGCAGCGAGTTCGCGGCCGCGCTGCAGATGCTCGACCGCGGCGCGTGCCTCGGCGAGGTAGGCCTCGCCGGCCGCGCTCAACGTGACGGCGCGGCGCGACCGGTGAAAGAGGCGCACGCCGAGCACGCGCTCGGCCTCCTGGATCTGCCGCGTGAGCGCGGGCGGCGCCATGTCGAGCGCTTCGGCCGCGCGGGCGAAGTGCAGGTGCTGCGCGACGCTCAGGAACGCGCGCACGTGGCGGAATTCGAGTCGGTCCATGATTGCAATTTTTGTCAATAAAACAGCATCGGTGTGTCAATGACAGGCAATACGGGCCGAGCCTAGCATACGGCTCGTTCTTCCTGTTCCGGAGTAGCCAATGTCCCAGCCTTCCCTGGCGTCGCGCGCAGGCGCGGCTGCCGCTCCGCCCAAGGGCGCCCGCCTGCCCGCCGCCGCGACGCTCGCCGTCGCGTCCGCCACCTGCTCGCTGATCGTGCTCGATACCAACGTCGTCGCCGTGTCTCTGCCGAGCATCGCGCGCAGTTTCCACGCGAGCTTCGCCGATATCGAATGGGTCGTGAGCGCCTACATGACCGCGTTCGCCGCATGCCTGCTGCCGGCCGGCGGGCTCGCCGACCGCTTCGGGCGCAAGCGGATGCTCTTCACGGGGCTCGCGCTGTTCTTTCTTGCATCGCTCGGCTGCGGCGTCGCGCCGACGGCCGGCTGGCTGATCGCCGCGCGGGCGGTGAAGGGCGGTGGCGCCGCGCTGCTGCTGACGGCCGCGCTCGCCGTGATCGCGAACCGCTTTCCGGACGGGCGCGAACGGGCGCGCGCATGGGCGATCTGGGGCATGTGCATGGGGATCGCGACGGCCATCGCGCCGCTCGTCGGCGGCGCAATCACGCAATGGATCGGCTGGCGCTGGGTGTTCCTGCTGAACCTGCCCGTGTGCCTGCTGCTCGCGGCCGGTGCGCACGTTGCGATCGACGAGTCGCGCGATCCGCACGCGAAGCGCGTGGACGCGGCCGGCAGCCTGCTGTTCGGCGCGGCGCTCGCGTGCGCGATCGCGGCGCTGATCGGCGCGCCGTCGCACGGCTGGTGGTCGGTGGCGACGCTCGGCCGGCTCGCGCTGGCCGCCGCGCTGTTTGCGGCGTTCATCGGCGCGGAGCGCTGGCAGGCGCGGCCGATGATCGATCTCGCGCTGTTCCGCCAGCCGCGCTTCGTCGGCGCCGTGCTTGCGATGTTCGGCTATGCGGCGTGCGCGCAGGTGATGATGACGTTCTTGCCGCTGTACCTGCAGAACGCGTTCGGGATGCCGGCGATCGACGCGGGGCTCGGGATGCTGCCGTTCGCGTTCGCGATGATCGCGGGGCCGTCGCTCGGCGCGGCGCTGGCCGCGCGCGTGTCGTCCGGCGGCGTGCTGGCGGGCGGGCTCGCGCTGATCGGCGCGGGCAACCTTGCGACCGCGGCGCTGACGGCCAGCGGCGACTACCGGCTCGTCGCGCTCGGCATGTTCGTGACGGGTTGCGGCGCGGGCATCATGAACGGCGACACGCAGAAGGCGATCATGGCGTGCGTGCCGCCGAACCGCACCGGCATGGCATCGGGCATCAGCACGACGACGCGTTTCTCGGCGATCGTGACGGCCGTCGGCGTGCTCGGCGCTGTGCTGGCGGCGAGCACGCAGGCGCGGCTCGACCGGCTGCTGTCCGCCGCGCCCGGCCTGAGCGCATTCGCCGACGCACAGTTCATGTCGAGTCTGCTGGCCGGCGACCTGGCGCGGGCGCTCGAGCGTGTGCCGCCGTCGGCCGCCGGTGCGCTTGCGCAGGCGGCGCCCGTCGCGTTCGCGAGCGGGTTCGCCGATGCGCTGACGGTGAGCGGCGTGCTTGCGCTGGGCGCGGCCGTCGTTGCCTACAAGTTGCTTGAGCAACCGATGCGCGACGGCGCGTGACGCACGGGGCGGCCCGCGCCGCGTATTGAGCGCGACCCGGTGGAACCATCAAGCTCGCGCGTTCCGGTTTCACGCGGCGTATTCCGGATGTCATCGACGTTCGAGATTCTGCTGCCCGTGTTCGGGCTGATCGAGGCAGGGTTCCTGTGCAGACGGCGCGGGGTGCTTGGGCCGGCCTCAGCCCCGGATCTCAACCGATTGATCGGTTGTCGGGCCGTGCGGCGGGTCGACGGAGATTGAAATGCGTATCGGCTGGTCGTCGCGCCTGTCGATCACGCGCGATCAATGCGACTTCGTCGAGAGGCGGTGGATGCGTGCCGCATGGGCGACACGCCGAGGATGCGACGCGTGGCAATGCGTTGCCTGCCTGCGGCGCGTGCGTCGCGCGTGTTCGGGTGTATCGGCCGCGGCCGGCGTGCTGTTCCGCGCGTCCACGTCCACGTCCACGACCGCACCGGCCGCCAGTGCCGCAACCGCCGCCACCGCCGGCTGCATCGCGTCGGCATCAAGCCACGCACGCGTAGCTTCCGCGATCAGCCCGCGCAACCAGCGCACGCCCTCGACGCACTCGCCCGATTCGTTCCAGGTCATCCTGTACACGATGTCCGGCGGTTCGGCCGGCAGCGCGACGGCGGCGAGCGGCAGCAGCTTCGCGTAGTGCCGCGCGAGCCGGTACGTGGTGGTCAGCAGCATGTCGGTGCGCACGAGTGCATGCGCGGCGAGTTCGAAATGCGGCAGCGTGACGACGATCCGCCGCTGCAGGCCCACGCGTTCGAGCTGCCTGTCGATCGCGCCGGACGCCTCGAGCCACGACGGTGTCGGGCACAGCTGCGGCGCTTCGGCAAATTCGGCCGCCGTCATCGTGCCGCGCCGCGCGAGCGGATGCGTCGCACGCATCAGGCACACGACGCGATCGTCGAACAGATCGTCCTGCCGGAACCGCGACGAGCGTGCGGGGCGATTGTCGATCACGACGTCGAGTTCGCCGTCGGCCAGTGCGCGCTCGTCGTCGAAGCCGTCGCCGAGCGGGTGAAACACGAGTTGCGCGTCCGGTGCGCGTTCGCGGAACAGCGCGACGAGCTTCGGCACGAACAGCACGTTCAGGTAGTCGGGGCAGCCGATCCGGTAGGTGCGCACCGACGTGCGCGCGTCGAACCTCGGCTGCTGGATGCGGATGAAGTCGATCACGCGCAGCGCGTTGCGCAGCGGCTCGATCAGCCGCGCGCCGAACTCGGTCGGCACCATCCCGTAGCGGCTGCGCACCAGCAGCGGATCGCCGAGCAGCGTGCGCAGGCGCTTGAGCGCGGCGCTGGTGGCCGGCTGCGACATGTTCAGGCGCACGGCCGCACGCGACACGGTGCGCTCGGTCAGCAGCACGAGCAGGATGCGCATCAGCCGCGCATCGAGCACGTCGAGCGAGACCGCGGCGTCAGGCGCGTCGCCGGGCAGGGCGTTCGGGTCTAGTGGGGCCCGCATGCCGATCCGCCTCCCGGCGACCCGATGCCCGAGTGCGACGCAGCAGCGGGCCGGCGCCGCGTCATTGCGCGAAGGTGCCCGGCCAGCCGACGATCCGCTTCGGGCGCGGCGGCGCGTACGTGCGGACTTTCGACGTCTTCAGCTTCAGGCGCACCAGCGACTCGGCGAGCGCGACGGCCGCCGATACGCCGTCGACGACCGGCACGCCCGTGCATTCCTCGATCTGCCGGTCGAGGCCGGCCATCCCGCCGCAGCCGAGGCAGATCACTTCCGCGTGATCGTCCTTCACCGCGCGCTGCGCCTGGCCGACGATCGACTCGATCGCACGGGCCGGATTCTCCTCGAGTTCGAGCACCGCGAGGCCGCTGGCGCGCACCGACGCGCAGCGCGCGTCGAGCCCGGCGAGCTTCAGGCGATCCTCGATCAGCGGCACCGTGCGGTCGAGCGTCGTGACGACCGAGTAGCGGTGGCCGAGCAGCATCGCGACGCTCGCGGCTGCTTCGGTGATGTCGACGACGGGCACCGTCAGCAGTTCCTGCAGGCCTTCGCGGCCGTGTTCGCCGTAGCCGGCCTGGATCACCGCGTCGTACGGCTCGTCGTAGTGCATCACGCGATCCATCACGGCGATCGCCGCGAGGTAGCTCTCGAAGTTGCCTTCGATCGACTCCGCGCCGAAGCGCGGCGTCAGCCCGACGATCTCCGTACCCGGCGATGCGGAGGCCTGCGCCTGCGCGGCGATCGCGTCGGTGATCGACTCGGTCGTGTTGACGTTGACTACCAGGATCCTCATTGCGACTCCGTATGCAGGTGTTTCAGTGTCGGGCGCAGGCGACCGCGATGGGTTCGCCCGAACGCTCCTCGTAATGCCGGTTGCGATCGGCCAGCAGCCAATACACGCTGCCCGCGATGGCCGCGCCGAGCAGCCACGAGAACGGCGTCATCGCGCTGAAGGCCGGCACGACGGCGAGCGTGATCGAGATCAGCGCGGACGGCACGAGCGCCGCGAGCGCCTTGCGGTTCACGCCGCGCGTGTAGAAATAGGCACCGGTCGGCGCTTCGGTATAGAGGTCGGGCACGTTCACGCGCTGCTTGCGCACGAGCCAGTAGTCGACGGTGATGATCCCGTACAGCGGGCCGAGCAGCGCGCCGAGGCCGGACAGGAAGTAGACGATCACGATCGGGCTGTTGTACAGGTTCCACGGCAGGATCAGCACGGCGACCGTCGCGCTGATCAGGCCCGCGCGGCGGAACGACAGGCGGTGCGGCGCGAGGCTCGTCAGCACGAACGCCGGTGCGACGAAGTTCGCCATGATGTTCACCGCGACCGTCACGATCAGGAACGCGAGGCAGCCGAGCACGAGGAACAGCTTGTTCGGCACCGTCGCGATGATTTCCGTCGGGCTGTGGATGATGTGGCCGTTCAGCTTGAACTGCGCGCCGGCGAGCACGAAGCTGATCGTCGCGAACACGAGGATGTTGACCGGCAGGCCCCAGAAGTTGCCCACGCGCACCGTCTTCGCGCTCGGCGACGAGCGCGCGAAATCGCAGAAGTTGAGCACCAGCGTGCCGTAGATCGCGAGCCACAGCGAGCCGCCCGCGAAGATCTCCGTCCACATCCTGAAGCCGGTCAGCGGCTTGCCGATCGACATCGCGAGATGGCCGCCGGTGCGGCTGAACATCCATGCGGCGAGCGACAGCGTCGTGACGAGGATCACCGGGCCGGCGAGCCCCTCGTACTTGCGCACCATTTCCATCCCGTACGTGAGGATGCCGATCTGCACGAGCCAGATCGCGACGAACGTGACCCAGCCGAGCGTCGACAGCCCGAAGATCGCGTTCTGGTCGAATGCGGCGAGGCCCGGCCAGATCGCGGTGAGCAGCACGCGCAGCACGACCGACGCGAGATAGGTCTGGATTCCGAACCATGCGATCGCGATCACCGCGCGGATCATCGCGGGCAGCAGCGCGCCGTAGATGCCGAAGCTCATCCGGCTGATCACCGGGAACGGCACGCCGGTCTTCTGGCCCATGTAGCCGGTGAGGTTCATGAAGCAGTACACGAGCACCGCGCCGATCGCGAGCGATGCGAGCATCTGCCAGCCCGACAGGCCGAGCGCGAACAGCCCGATCGCGAACGAGTAGTTCGCGATGTTGTGCACGTCGTTGGTCCACAGCGCAAAGATGCTGTAGCGGCCCCACGTCCGGCCCTCGGCCTTGGTCGGCGCGAGGTCGGGGTTGTGCAGCCGCGGGCTCAGCACGGGGTCGCGCGCCGCCGAACCGGTTCGATGCGATGCGTCGTCCGCGCCGGGCACGATGCCCGGGCGGTGGGTGGCTTCCAGTTGCACGCCGTTGTCTCCTTCCATGTGCGGGGCGCGAAACCGGCAACGTGGGAACGCTGCGCCGGCCCGGCCGCCGTGGACGTTATGTCTCGTATGTGTTCGCGAGTATGGGAGGCCGGCAACGCGATGGGAAATTAAATATTCGGTTGGCCGTCATTTGAGAAATGAATGGAAGCGGCCAGCCGCGGTGGCTGGACAAGGCACGCGAATTGCGCGCCTGCGGGCTCCATCCACATCGACATCAGCGGAGGTGTCATGCAGCGATATTCACTTCGTCACGTATCGCGAGCCGTCTTCGCCGGCCTCCTGATTGCGGGCCTGGCGGCAGGTGCGGGCTGCCAGAAGAAGAGCGACAACGGCGGCGCAAGCTCGGACTCGAGCGCAACGGGCGGCATGTCGGCCGCCCCGTCCACCGCACCGTCGGGTACGCCGAGCAGCGGCGCGGCCGGCAGCAGCGGCGACAGCGGCGCGAGCTTGCCGGGTGCGGCTTCCGCGCCGGGCGGCGCGAGCGGCGGCTGACGCGCGGAGCGGACGTCGCGCCGGCTGCGCGCGGGTGCGCCGTCCGTACGAAGGGTGCCGTGCCGGTCCGGCACGTGCGCCCGGAGACGTGCGTGCGCAGCCGCGCACATGAAAGATTTGCAAGGACCGTTGTAGCGATTCCCGGGCCGTCGGCGGCAGCCCTGATGCCGACGCGCGCGGGCCGGACAAGGAGGTGCAATGCAGAACGCGGAATCGAACCCGACCCCTGAAAAGCAGCGGGAACAGATCGAGAAGAGCCCGGTGAAGACGCCGGCGGCCGGCGACATGCCCGACGCGGCGACCCAGGCGGCGCAGGTCGCGCAGCATCCGCTGACACCGGAGAAGATTGCCGGGAAGATGCCGACCGGCCTGCCGCCGATCGAGCGCGGCACGCAGGCGCCCGACAGCGGCGATCCCGTGCGGCGAGCGGCCGCCCGGATCCCGACGCTCGACAACGCGAACATGGCGATGACCGACAACACGGTCGACGTCGACGGCAAGGGCATGGAAGCCGCCGCGGGCGCGTCGAAGTGGCACGACAACGTGATTTATTCGAACGCGTCGCTCGACGAAGCGGTCGAGACGCCCGACGAAGGGCTCGGCGGGATCGAGAGCCGACCGTCCGGCAACATGCCCCAGATCGCGACGCGGCCGGGCTGGCGCGTCCGCCATATCGGCGATGTCGACGTCGAGCACGGCGACCGCACGCGCGCCGAGCATGTGATCGTCCTGGAGCGGAACAACTGACCGCGTGACGGGAAGATGCGGCGGGCGGCACGATCGCGCCGCCCGCCGCCATCATCGGCGGTCCTTATTGCGGACCGAGTTCCTGCGCGGACGTATCGGCGTCATTGCCCTGCGCAACCAGCACGTGGATATCGTTCGGCGTCACGTCGCCGACTCCGCCCGACGGGATCGTCAACAGCAGCCAGTCGGCGTTGTTGTTGATGGTGACCGGCGCGGTCTTGAGGATCGGCGTCTTGCTGCCGGTCGTCGTGACGATCACCTGGTAGCTGCCGCCGTTCAGGTAGATCGAATCCTGCGTCGATGCCGGCACCGCGTTCTGGTAGGCCGCGCCCGCGAGCGTCGGGCTTTGCGTCGTGATGTCGGTGCCGGGCGGGACGACGTACACGTCGACGTTCTGCGCGTTCGGCGACGCGTTGAAGCTGCGCACGCGCGCCTTGTCCGACAGCAGGCCCTTGGCGTACGGATCGTCGATCACGGAGATCAGCGACGTGGTGCTCGGCAGCGCGATCGTCGTGTAGTGATGGCCGTTTGCCGCGCTGAACGATTGCGCGGCGATGGTCGACGTCGTGCCGGAGAGGTCGTAGCTCGCGTTCTGCGTGCCCGAGTCGACGTCGTGATAGCGCGTCACGCCCTTGTACGCGATGTTGCCCTGGTCGAGCTTCGCGTTCAGGTAGTAGTCGAGGTTGGGCCCGGCCGGCACCGCGTTGATGAAGCGCGCCTGCGGCTTCGAGATGCCGAGTTCGGTCCCGGCGTCATCGCCGCCGCCGCACGCTGCGAGTACGGAAATGACCGAGCACAGGGCCACTATCGTTCGTATTGATTTCATGTCGTCCTCTCGTTCAGGAAACCTGCTTGCGATGCGGGATCGCCGCGCGAAGGATCGCGCGGTGCGCAGCGCCGGTTGGAAGGAAGATGGCTGTCCGCCGGATGGCGGGCGCGGAGATGACGCAAGCGATGTGCCTGCGCGGAGAAAAAGCCGGCGAACGACGGCCGCGCGGGGGCGCGAAGTGCGCACGCGCCGGGCTGGCGGCGTGCGCGGGATGACACGGGGAGCGTTGGGGCGGGCCGCGCGACCGGCGCGGTTGTAAAAAGGCAGCGTCGCGCAGGCGGCGCGCTGTGTCAGCGGTTCACGAGCCGGGCCGGATACGCGAGCGCGAGTGCGCAGCCGACCAGCATGCACGCGGCGAAACCGTACAGCCCCGCGCTTTGCGAATGGAACGTGTCGCGCAGCCAGCCGATGAAGTACGTGCTGCCGAACCCGCCGAGGTTGGCGATCGAGCACGCGAACGCGATCCCGCCGGCGGCGGCCGAGCCCTTCAGGAACGTCGAAGGCAGGGCCCAGACGACCGGCATGGCGGCGGCCGCGCCCGCATTGATCAGCGAGAACAGCAGGACCGTGCCGAACGTGCCGTGCGACGACGATGCCGCGATCGCCAGCGCGACGGCCGACACCACGAACGGCACGACGATATGCCAGCGGCGTTCGCGCGCGCGGTCGGAACTGGCGCCGCAGTAAAGCGTGGCGAGCACGGCCGCGGCATTCGGGATCACCATCAGCCAGCCGATGTGATACGCATCCTTCACGCCGGTGTCGCGCAGGATCGTCGGCAGCCAGAAGCTCACCGCGTAGAGGCCGAGCAGCACGCAGAGGTCGATCAGGCCGAGCGCCCACACCTTCGGATCGGAGAACGCCTTGCCGAGTGCATGGCTCTTGTTGCCGGACGGATCGGCATCGAGGTTCGCACGCAATGCATGCTTCTCGTCGGCGTTCAACCACTGCGCGGATTCGATGCTGTTGGGCAGCCAGCGCAGCACCGCGAAGCCGAGCAGCACCGACGGCAGCGCTTCGAGCAGGAACAGCCACTGCCAGCCGCCGAGCCCCTGCGTGCCGTCGAACGCGCGCATGATCCACCCGGAGATCGGGCTGCCGATCATGCTCGACAGCGGCAGCCCGACCATGAACAGCGCGACGATGCGCGCGCGGCGTGCATCGGGATACCACTGCGTCAGGTACAGCAGCACGCCGGGCAGGAAGCCGGCCTCGGCCGCGCCGAGCAGGAAGCGCACGATATAGAACTGCATCGGCGTGTGCACGAACATCGTCGCACCCGACAGCAGGCCCCACGTGATCATGATCCGCGCGATCCACAGCTTTGCGCCGACGCGTTGCAGCACCAGGTTGCTCGGGACTTCGAACAGGATGTAGCCGGCGAAGAACAGGCCGGCGCCGAGCCCGTACACGGTATCGCTGAACTTCAGCGCGTCGAGCATCTGGAGTTTCGCGAGCCCGATGTTGATGCGGTCGAGATAGGCCGCGAAGTAGCACAGGCAGAAGAGGGTAATCAGGCGCAGCGTGACCTTGCGATAGAGATTGCCGTGCAGCGCGTCGTCGGGGGAAACGGCGGCGCTCGGGTGTGCGGTAGACATGGGATTGCCCCTGTTCGAATGTGACGGATGAATGGGTGGCCGATCGACGCGAGCGGGCGTTCCGCTGCGCACTGGAGTCTGTATATCACGGCAATTAAATAGCGTACACACTAGAAAATACCGAATCGAACAGGCACGATTCCGGTCGTGTGACGGAAAGCGATTTCGTGAGAAACACCACGTGTTTAACGAGGTTTTTGATGGATTCGTATGCACGTTGAAAGCGGGCGGCGAGACGAGGTCGCATGCACAAAATTCGTGCGTATGCGCTTAAAAGTAAAGTGTGTGCACGAAAGTCCGCCGATGTGCGCAAGCACGTGCGCGGCAGCAGGTCGAACGCGCATGGCTCGCCGTCTCGGCGGCATTCGCGGCCGGCAATGCGCAGCCGTCGGGCGATCGTCAGGCGCGCTGCGCGCCGGCGGCCGCGAATCCTGATGCACCGCAATGAAGCGGCAACCCGGCTGAGGGCCGGGTCGAATTGAGGGTGTACACTGCTTGCCTTTCCATTACACGTGGCGCGGGCCTGCACTTTCATGGCGTCTTCCAAGGATTCCTACGACTTTCACGACCAGGTCGGGCACCTGCTGCGCCGCGCGTATCAGCGGCACGTGTCGATCTTCCAGGAGGCGATCCCCGATTCGGATCTCACGGCCGCGCAGTTCGTCACGCTGTGTGCGGTCAAGGAGCGCCAGGGGTGCTCGCTGAACGACATCGTCAAGGCGACCGCGATCGACCAGGCGACGATTCGCGGCGTGGTCGACCGGCTGAAGGCGCGCGCGCTGATCGAGGTGCTGCCTGATCCGAACGACGGCCGCAAGCTGATCGTGCGTGCAACCGCGACCGGCCTCGCGCTGATCGACCGCACGGTGCCGTTCGCGCGGCAGGTGACGGAGCGCACGTATGGCGCGCTCAATCCGGGCGAGCGGGTCGCGCTGCAGTTCCTGCTGCGCAAGATGATGGAAGAGGAAGGCGACGCGTGATGCGCGTCGCTCGCGGGGAGGGGGAGCCGCTCCGCCCGGCCCCCGCGACGCAGCCCGCGGCTTCTAAGCCGTGCCGGTTGCCACCTGTACGCCACCGCCATCGGCCTTCATCAACCGGCCTGCGTCGCGTAACGCCGCCCGGACCGTCTCCGGCGTAAACGGCGGCGCGTAGAACCGCACACCGGTTGCATCGAACAACGCGTTCGCGACGGCGGCCGGGCCCGGCACCGACGCCGATTCTCCCGCGCCGAGCGGCGGCTCGCCTTGTCTCGGCATCAGCACGACGTCGACATCCGGCACCTCCGCGAAGGTCAGGATCGGATAGCTCGCCCATTCGCGCGACGCGACCTTGCCGTCGGCGAAGCGCACGCGCTCCTTCAGCGTGCGGCTCAATACCTGGATCACGTTGCCGTGGATCTGGTGGCGCACGCCATCGGGGTTGATCATCGTGCCCGTGTCCTGGCCGACCGTGACGCGTTCGATGCGGATCTCGCCCGACACGCGATCGACGCTCAGGTCGACGATCCATGCCGACCACGCCGCGCCGAAGCCGGGGAAGCGGCTGTGCACGTAGCGCGCGTAGGCGATCCCGCGGCCGCGCACGAGCCGCGACGTAGCGGGATCGTGCGGCGCGCCTGGCACGTGCGGCGTCCAGCCCGCGCGGTCGGCCACGGCCTGCAGCAGTTCGGTCGCGCGCGTGTCCCGCAGGTGGCGCAGTCGGAACGCGAGCGGGTCGACGCCGGTCAGCGCCGCGCATTCGTCGACGAACGAATCGTGCGCGAACGAGTTCGGCAGCGCCGACACGCCGCGCAGCCACGATGCGCGCACCAGCGGCGCGAGATCCTCGCAGACGAAGCGGCGATGCGGGCTCGCGTACGGCGACACGGCCGTGCGGTCGCCCATCTCGAACACGCGCGGCTCGGGCGCGATCGTGCCGGTCAGCAGCGCCGCGAGCAGCGGCGCGTCGTTCGACGGGTAGCGCGTCGTGAAGTCGTAGCCGAGCAGGCGGCCGTCGCGCGTGACGGTGCCGCTCACCTGCATCGACTGGCCCGCGCCTTTCGGTTCCCACAGATGTTCGTCCGCGCGCGACAGCTGCACGCGCACCGGGCGGCCGACCGCGCGCGACAGCAGCAGCGCGTCGCCGCATACGTCGTCCGCGCCGTTGCGGCCGTAGCAGCCGGCCGCTTCCATCCGCACCACGTCGAAATCGGCTTCGTCGCGCGCAACGAGCGTCGCGAGGTCATGGCGCAGCGACACGGGATTCTGCGTGCCGGACCACACGGTGATCCGGCCGTTGCCCGGTTCGCGATAGTCGGCGAGCGCGCATGACGGGCCGATCGAGCCGTGCATCTGGAACGGCCACGCATAGGTGCGGGACAGCGTGATCGTGTCGGGCTGCGCGCGCGCCGCATCGACGTCGCCTTCGTCGAGCAGCACGCGGCGTTTGGCCGGCGCGGCGGCGATCGCGGCAGCCGGTTCGTCGAGCGGCGGCAGCGCGGGGAGCGGCCGCCATGTCACGCGCAACTGGCGCGCCGCGCGGATCGCGTGTTCCTCGCGCTCGGCCACCACGCCGACGAAATCGCCGATGGCAACGACGGCCACGAGCCCCGGCACGTCGGCCACCGATGCGCGATCGACGTCGATCAGCGAATCACCGACGAACGAACCGCTGTCATGCCCCGCATAGGGCGGCCGCACGACACGGCCGTGCAGCATGCCCGGCACGCGCATGTCGTGCACGAACGTGAGCTGGCCGGTTGCCTTCGCGGGCAGGTCGACGCGCGGCGACGACCGGCCGACGATCCGGTATAGGGCGGGATCTTTCGTGCGGGTGTTCAGGTCCAGCGTCAGCGCGATCCGGCGTGCGGCGACGAGCGTGGCGAACGTGGCCGTTTGCCCGTTCGCCGAGATCGTCGCGTCGTCGATCTGCAGTTGCGCCGCGTCGACATTGAACCGTTCGGCGGCAAGCGCCAGCAGCGCATGGCGCGCCTGCGCGGCCGCACAGCGCAGCGGCGTCGCGGAAATCTGGATCGTCGCGCTCGCGATGGTCGGGCCCTGGTTCGGTGTCGCGGCCGTGTCGCCGAGCACCATCGTCACGCGCGCGGCCGGCACATCGAGTTCCTCGGCGACGATCTGCGCGAGCGACGTGCGGATGCCGGTGCCGAGATCGACGTGGCCGTTGAACGCGAGGATGCGGCCGTCGTCGAGGATCGCGACGAACACTTCCGGCAGCGCCGGCACGTAGGACGACAGGCTGCCCGGCTGGCCGGGCGCCGGCTTGACGGGCGGCGCGGGCGGCCGGATCACGGTGAGGCAGCCGTCGCGCGCGATCAGGTCGGAGCGATTCACGGATGAAGGGTCCTGTCGAGGGAGAGGCGTCGCGCGGCCGGATGCAGCGTACGCGGGGCGAGGCGGCCGGCGGCCCGGGCGTCCTGCTCGCGGTGTGCGTCGAGCGCCATGACGGTGACCGTCGCGAGCGCGCGCGTCCCCAATCTAGGCCGCCAAAAGCGCAGCGTCAATCGCACGGGCGGGCGCCGGCCGGTCATGCCGCCGGCCCGCCGCGACGATTCAGCGGGCGCGTGCCTGCACCGCATCGATTGCCGCGATCGCATCGTCGAGCGGCATTACCGCCGCGTATTTCTGCTGCATGTCGAACAGGTTCGCGTCGTGCGGCGCGATCGCGCGATCGCCGACACAATCGGCCAGCACGAGCGGGCGGAACCCGTGCGACATCGCGTCGACCACGCTCGCGCGCACGCAGCCGCTCGTCACGGCGCCCGCGACGAGCAGCGTCTGCACCGCGCGCTGCGCGAGCCACGGTGCCAGATGCGTGCCGAAGAACGCCGACGGCACGGTCTTGCGCACGACGAGTTCGCCCGGCGCGGGCGTGAGCTCGGGCACGATCGCGCTGTTCGGGTGGTGCTCGGTCAGCGTCGCCATGCCGGGCACCTTCAGCGAGAACACGTTGTCGTCGCTGCCGTCGTCCGCATACACGATGCGGCTGTGCGCGACGGGCCAGCCGCGTTCGCGCGCCAGCGCGAGTGCGTGCGTCGTGCGCGCGATCGCCGGCGCGATGTTGCCGCCGCCGAACGTCGCGGGATCGGCGAAGCCGACCACGAAATCGACGATCAGCAGGCCGATGTTGCCGTGCGGCGGCAGCGGCGTGCCGAAACCCTGCTGGCGGTAGACGTTCGCTTCGGCGTGGCGGGAAAGGTCGTTCATGATGTCGGTCGCTCGTCGGTCAGGCGGGTTGGTCGGTCACGCGGCCGTCGCGCACGACGGTTGCGCCGTCGAGTTCGACCGTGCAGCGGCGCAGCGGAATGTCGATGTGGCAGGTGGTCGTGCGGTTGCCGCCGCCTTCGTTGTTCGGGCCGAGCGAGAACAGGAAGTTGCCCTCGAACGCGCGCGCGTCCATGCCGATCGTCGCCTCGCGGTCGTACAGCCCGAGCGTCGACCAGCGCGCGCGCGGCTGCAAGCCCCAGCCGATATGCGAGATCGCATAGCCTTCCGGGTCGGCGAAGGTCTCCATGTAGTCGCGCAGCAGATCGGCGTCGACGCCGCCTTCGATGCGCGTCGCATAGCCGGCTTCGACGGTCAGCGCGATCGGCTCGCGCACGTAGTGCTTCTGCGGCAGCAGGATGTCGCCGCGATCGATCACGATCGTGCCGCGCGCGGTGCGGTCGTTCGGGTAGGTCAGCGCGAAGCCGCTCGGCCAGTGATCCCAGCGGCCCGGCGCGTCGACGAAGCCGTATTCGGCCGTTGGCGGGAACTCGCCGAGCGGGCACACGAGCGCGGTGCCGGCCGCGGAGGTCACGCGCATCTCGCGGGCGGCGGCGATCCGTTTCGCCGCGGCGAGCACGCGCGTGCGGTCGGCCGGCGTCGGCACCATCCGCACGAGCACTTCGGGCGGCTCGACCGCGAGCAGGATTTTCGTGCCGGACTTCAGGATCTCGTGCTGCTCGGGCGAGAACAGCAGCGTCATCAGGTCGAGCACGAGGTCGCTCTCGCGCAGCGCGGCGATCGCGGCCTTGTTGCCGGTCAGCGGCGTCGTGCCGAGATACGCGAGCGGATCACGGCTGAACGCCTTGTCGCCGTTCACCGGCGGCAGGTCGAGGCGGTTGACGATCGCGCCCATCGCTTGCGTCGCGATCAGCGCGCACGACAGCGTCTGCGGATGGGTGGCCGCGCTCGTCAGGATCGTGACGGTCTGGCCCGGTTCGAGGCGCGACAGCGTGAGGACCTGCTTCCACGCGTCGATCAGTTGGGAATCGCTGACTGGCATCGTCGGCTCCGGTAAAGGCATGAAGGAAAGGGGCGGGGCGCCGCGCGATCAGGCTGCGAGCGGCGCGCCGAGGAAGTCGCCGAACGCCGCGTAGAAGCCCGGTGCGTTGTCCCACGGAATCATGTGGCCGGCGCCGGGCACGCGCACGTGCCGCATCGACGGTGTCGCGCGCTGCAGTTCGGCGACGTCGTCGTCGCGCACCACGTCGCCGCGTTCGGCCGTGATCAGCAGCGACGGCACGGCCAGTTGCGCGGCGTCCGCGTGGAAATCGTCGGCATGAAAGCCTTCGTACGACGCGCGCACCGCGCGCTCGTCGCAGGTATGCAGCCATTCGGCCCGCAACTGCAGCTCGGCGTCCGTCCAGGTCGGGCAGAACGCGCGCATGCCTTCGGCGTCGGTGCCGGCGCGCGCGAGCGCCATCGAGTCGATGTACCACGGCAGCTTGCCCGGATAGTCGCGGCGGTTCGGGCCCGACACGGGCGGATCGACGAGCACGACCGATTCGAGCCCGTGGACGCCGCGGCGAGCGGCGCGCGCGGCGATCCGCGCGCCCATCGAATGGCCGACGAGGCTGGTGCGCGGCAGGCCGAGCGCGGCGACGAGCGCCGCGATGTCGTCGGCCTGCGCATCGAGGCTGTAGTCGAGCGACGGCGACGCGTCGGACAGCCCGCGGCCGCGCACGTCGAGCACGTAGGTATCGAACGCCGCGCCGAATACTTCGCCGACGAAACCCCACGTGATCGCGGGGCTCGTGATGCCGGGAATCAGCACGATCGCAGGGCGCGACGCGCGTGCGCCGGTCGCGCCGCCGTAGCGCAGGTAGTGCTGGCGAATGCCGTTCGCGCGGATGTTCGCGCCATACAGGAAAGTCGAGGGCATGAAGGGACTCCGTCGAAAGGGCCGCGCTCAGTACGCGCCGGACAGCAGCGCGCCGGCGCCGGGCACGATCGGCTCGAGGTCGAGCTCGCGCAGCATCGCGTAGGTCGTCGCGATCGCGGCCGTGATCACGGGCTTGCCCGTCATCGCCTCGACCTTCGCGACGGCCGGCAGCGACGGCATCTGCACGCAGGCGGACAGCACGATCGCATCGGCGTCCTGGTAAGGCAGCGTCTTCACGATGTCGGGCAGGCGCGCCGGATCGTGGCGGCCGACGTCGAGGTTGTCGGGGATCTCCAGCGCGCGGTACGCGAGCACGTCGAAGCCTTCGTTGCGGATGTAGTCGACCACGAGTTCGGTCAGCGGCAGCATGTACGGCGCGACGACGACGATCCGCTTCGCGCCGATCACCTTCAGTGCGTCGACGAGCGCGCCTGCGCTCGTCAGCACGGGCGCTTGCGCGCCGTTGTCCGCCGTGTGCTTCGTCAGGCGTGCCTGCGACACACGGTGGTAGCCGTGCCCCATCGCCATGATCGCGACCAGGCACGCGTAGCCGAGCACGTCGACGCGTGCATCGCTCAGTTCCACCGCGCAGCGGTCGGATTCGGCATCCATTGCCGCGAGTTCTTCCTTGACGACCTTCTTCATCCGCATCCGGCTCGAATGGTACGTGAAGCGCTCGGGGCGGATCGTTTCGCGCAGCCGCAGCATCGCGGGAATCTCGGTTTCCATCGTCGTGTTGGAACTCGGCACGATCTGGCCGATGCGGTAGGTCTTGCTCATGACGGGGAGGCTCCGTGTCGGTAAGAGTGGGGCGGCACGCTGGCGCGGGATCGCCGGATGTCGAGCAAAGTCTAGTGTGTACATTTGAAAATGGCAATGAATCAAAATGATCTCGATCGAGCGGCGTCCGCTTTATGGTGCGTATATTCGAGGAATTGTTGGTGTTTTCCCGAATGTCGGCATGGCCGGCAACAATCCTCTTGTTCTGAATAAATTGAGTGTGTACGCTACATAAATGCCATTCAATCCGCCCGTTCTCGTGCCGCATTCGGCGACGGGCCCACGATCAGGAGATCCGCATGAGCACACCCCGTATCGCAATCATCGGCGCCGGTCTCGGCGGCACGGCCGCCGCGGCGCTGCTCCAGCGCGGCGGCTACGACGTCGCGCTGTACGAGCAGGCGCCGGCGTTCTCGCGCCTCGGCGCGGGCATCCACCTCGGCCCGAACGTGATGAAGATCATGCGGCGCATTGGTTGCGAGGACGCGCTGGAGACGATGGGTTCGCATCCGGATTTCTGGTACAGCCGCGACTGGCAGACGGCCGACGTACTCGCGCAGATCCCGCTCGGCGACTACGCGCGCAAGGCCTACGGCGCGCGCTACCTGACCGTGCATCGCGGCGATTTCCATGCATTGATGACGCAGGCGGTGACGCCCGGCACGATCCGCTTCGGCAAGCGGCTCGCCGCGGTGGAGGACACCGGCGACGCGGTGCGCCTGACGTTCGCCGACGGCAGCGTCGAGACGGCCGACATCGTGATCGGCGCGGACGGCGTGAATTCGCGAATCCGCGAGCACCTGCTCGGCGCGGAACCGCCGCGCTATACGGGCTACGTCGCGCACCGCGCGGTGTTCCCGGCGTCGCTGCTCGGCAACAAGCCGTACGACATGTGCGTGAAGTGGTGGTCGGAGGATCGCCACATGATGGTCTACTACGTGACCGAGAAGCGCGACGAGTATTACTACGTGACCGGCGTGCCGCAGGCCGAATGGCCCGAAGGCGTGTCGATGGTCGACAGCAGCCGCGATGAAATGCGCGAGGCGTTCGCGGGTTTCCATGCCGACATCCAGCACCTGATCGACGTGTCGCCGTCGATCACCAAGTGGCCGCTGCTCGAACGCGATCCGCTGCCGTTGTGGAGCCGCGGCCGCCTCGTGCTGCTCGGCGACGCGTGCCATCCGATGAAGCCGCACATGGCGCAGGGCGCGGCGATGGCGATCGAGGATGCCGCGATGCTCGCGCGCTGCCTCGATGAAGTCGGCGTCGGCGACTACGCGGGCGCATTCGCGTTGTACGAGGCGAATCGTGCGGCGCGCGCGTCGAAGGTGCAGCTCGTGTCGCACAACAACACGTGGCTGCGCACGAACGAGGATCCGTCGTGGGTATTCGGTTACGACGTGTTCGACGTGCCGCTCGTCTCGCCGTCGCGCGACAGCGTCGCGGCCGTGGCCTGACGCGTACGCGGTGCCCGCGCCGTCCGGCGCTTCGCCGTCGCGTGCGCCGCTGCGTCGGTACGCGTGTTTTCGGCGTGTTATATGTCAGGCGCGCCGGCGGCAGTGCCCGCTGCCGGTCGCTCGCCGCATTCCGGATCCATTCATGTCCCATCCCGCTTCTCCGTCGCGGCCGCTGGCGTTTCGCGTGAACGGCACGCCGCACACCTTCGCCGAGGCCGCGCCCGACGCGCCGCTGCTGCTGGTCCTGCGCAACGACTGCGCGCTCAACGGCCCAAAGTACGGCTGCGGGCTCGGGCAGTGCGGCGCGTGCACGGTGCTGGTCGACGGGCAGGCGACGCGTTCGTGCGTCGTGCCGGCCGCCGCCGCGAGCGGGCGCGACGTCACGACGCTGGAAGGGCTCGGGTCGCGCGACGCGCCGCATCCGATCCAGCGCGCGTTCATCGACGAGCAGGCCGCGCAGTGCGGCTATTGCCTGAACGGGATGATCATGAGCACGAAGGCGCTGCTCGACCGCCATCCCGCGCCGGACGACGCGGCGATCCGCGATGCGTTGCGCTTCAATCTTTGCCGCTGCGGCACGCACTTGGAGATCATCCGGGCCGTGCATCGCGCGGCACGCTATCTGCGAGGCGGCGATGAAGCCTGACGCAGGCTTGCCCGTTGCACCGGAGCGCGTGGCGGGCCCCGCGCCGCGCGATGAAGTCGGCACCGATGCATTGCGTGCGCACCACGCGCGCTACACCTGGCCGATCGGCGATGCGCATGCGGACGCGCAGGTATCGCTCGACGTCGAAACGCGGACTGCGTCCGACGGGCGGATGACGACCTGGCGCTATCGCGCGCGGGCGACCACGGACGATCGTCCCGCGCCCCACGGTGCGAAGACAGAACGTGCGGATACCGGCCCGACCGAGCCGTTCGTCTACCGGCACGCGCAGACGTCGATCGAACTCGCCGAATCCGGTCACACGATTCCCTGGCATGCGCACGTGTTCGCGCGCGAATCCTTCGTCGACGAACTCGCGGGCGCGTTGCGGCGCGATCCGGTTGCGTTGCGCCTGCAGCATCTCGATGCGGCGCGGGACGCCGGGCCGCGCGAGATTATCCGGATGGTCAGTGAGCGCGCTGCGTGGGGCGCGCCGGCCGCGGTCGGCCCGGCTGCCCATGCGCGCCTGAGCGGGCGCGGCTTCGCTTTCGATGGTGCCGCAGCGTCTTCCCGCAACCCGCCGTCGACCGCCGACGCGATGCGCGACGGCGATGCGCGCTGGTCCGCATGGGTCGTCGATCTCGATGTCGACCGCGCGACGGGCGACGTCGCGGTGCGGCGCGTCGTGGCCGGGCAGGGTGCCGGCGCACCGGGCGACGCGTCGATGGCGGGCTTGCCCGCATGGCAGATCGAGGCGGCGATTTCGCGCGTGATGGGCGCGCGCCTGTCCGCGCGGCCCGCGCACGACGAAACCGGCCGGGGGGCGCAGCCGGATGCGATCGCGCATGAACTGATTGCGCTCGGCGGCACGGCCCGTCGCGCACACGGCGAGCTGTCGGTGCACGACGCGCGCCGGATCGAGCAGGCGGCGGCGCCCGCGGCGGCGGCGATCGCGAACGCCCTGTACGACGCGACGGGCGTGCGGTTTCGCGCACCGCCGTTCGACGCCGGGCGCATTCGCGCGGCGCTCGCGCAACCGGTGCCGGCCGATTCCGCCGAAGCGGGGCGCAGCGACCCGCGTCGCGCATCGCGCTGGCGCCGCTGGCTGGCCGGCGGCGGCGTGGGCGCGGTGGTCGGCGGGCTGATCGGCCTCGCCTGCGCGATCCTGCCGGGCTTCGCGCCGATCGCACCCGTTGCGCCCGGCGGCGCGGACGGCGCGATGTGGAGCGCGGCGACGCTCGAGCGCGGCCGCCTGGTCGCCCTCGCCGGCGACTGCGCGGTGTGCCACACGGCGCCCGGCGGCGCGACCAACGCGGGCGGGCTCGCGCTCGATACGCCGTTCGGCAGGATCTACACGACGAACCTCACGCCCGATCCGGAAACCGGCATCGGCACGTGGTCGTATCCGGCGTTCGCACGCGCGATGCGCGAAGGCATCTCGCGCGACGGCACGCACCTGTACCCGGCGTTCCCGTACACGGCGTTCGCGAAGCTGAGCGAGCCCGACCTGCTCGCGCTCTATGCGTACCTGATGTCGCAGCCGCCGGTGAAACATGTGCCGCCGAAGACGAAGCTGCCGTTCCCGCTCGACCAGCGGCGCATCGTCGCCGGCTGGAACTGGCTGTTTCACGATGCGCGGCCGTTCGCGCCGGACCCGGCGCGCTCCGCGATGTGGAATCGCGGCAAGTATCTGGTCGACGGCGCCGGGCATTGCGGCGCGTGCCATACGCCGCGCAACGCGCTGGGGGCGGAGAAGGGCGGTTTGGCGTACCTGTCGGGCGGCGAGGCCGAGGGTTGGGTCGCGCCGCCGCTCGTCGGGTCGCCGGCTTCGCCGGTGCCGTGGACCGAGGGCGCGCTGTTCGATTACCTGCGCACGGGCTTCTCTGCGCAGCATGGCGTCGCAGCCGGGCCGATGGCGCCCGTCGTCGCGGGGCTCGCGTCGCTGCCCGAGGCCGACGTCCAGGCGATCGCGCACTATCTCGCGTCGCTGTCGCCGCCCGTCGACGCAGCGGCCGCCGCCGATGCGGCCGCCCGGCAGGTGCGCGGCGCGGAAGCCGTTGCGACGCTCGGCCTCGAAAACGGCCGCCGTGCGTTCGACGCCGCGTGTGCGGTCTGTCATGCGGAATCGGGCGGCGTCGGGCATTTCGGCGTGCGCCCGCTGATGGGGCTCAACACGAGCGTCAGCCAGGCCGCGCCGGACAACCTGCTGCGCGTGCTGCATCACGGGATCGACCAGCCGGCGACCGGCGAACTCGGCTACATGCCGGGCTTCGGCGACGCATTCGACGACCGGCAGATGGCCGAGCTGGCCGCGTATATCCGCGCGCGATACGCGCCGGGGCAGCCGGCGTGGCGGAACCTGGCGGAAGCGTCGGCCAGGATCCGGCAGGCAGCCGCGCACTGATCGGCCGCCAGGCAACGGGCTGCGGGAGGCGGGCGACGGGCGACGGGCGACGGGCGACGGGCGACCGGCCGACCGGCCGACCGGGCAAAACTACCCGTTGGCGCGATCTGGCCCGGAATGGGGCGGAAATATTGCCCCATTTTCATCATCGTTTAACCATTCGAAACAATGTGTTCACCGAAAGGGGCATGATCTCCGGCGATCGAGCGGGCATAATGGCGCCTATGTTGCTCAATGCGCGTCGAACGGCGCGCGCCTGCCCTCATGTCCACTCCAGTTTCCTTTCGAACCTTGCGATGGTTGACCGTCGCGGCTGCCGTATGCTTGCTCGCCGCGTGTTCGACCGCTTCCGACGTGACCGCGACGTCGAACCCGAACGTGTATACCGTGACGACGCGCACGGTCGGCGTGTCGACGACGTGGGCCGATGCCCATACGAAGGCCGTCGACGAGGCCACCAACTACTGCACGCAGCGCGGCATGCGCGCGAGCATGAAGCAGGAATCGCTGACCAGCGGCAGCCGTGTCGGCGCTCGCTCGGAACTCGCGTTCGAGTGCCATCCGACCTTCGAGACGGCGTCGAACCCGCGCGGTTGACCAACCGGCGGCGTTGACGCACCGCCTCTGCCGCTCGTTTTCCTTCCCCCGCATGCAAAACGACCCGCGATGCCGTTCAGGCACATCGCGGGTCGACGCACGTCCGGTGCAGGCGGCGGTTACGCCGGCTGCGCCTCGTACAGCTTCACGCACGCGGAGAAGTCGAGCGTGCCGAGCCCCTGCTGGCTCATCGACTGATAGAGCTGCTGCGCAAGCGCGCCCATCCACACCGGCTGGTGGGCGCTGCGCGCCGCTTCGGTCGCGAGCCCGAGATCCTTCAGCATCAGGTTCGCCGCGAACCCGCCCGCGTAGCCGCGCGCGGCCGGCGCGGTGTCGCTCACGCCCGGATACGGGTTGTACGTGTCCGAGCTCCAGCAGCGGCCGGTCGACGTATTGATGATGCCGGCCAGCACGGCCGGATCGATCCCGAGCGCCGCGCCGAGCGCCATCGCTTCCGATACGCCCATCATCGAGATCCCGAGCAGCAGGTTGTTGCAGATCTTCGCGATCTGCCCGGTGCCCGTGCCGCCGCACTGTACGACGTTCTTGCCCATGTCGAGCAGCACCGGGCGGATGCGCTCGAACAGCGCGGCGTCCGCGCCGACCATGAAGGTCAGCGTGCCGGCCTGCGCACCGCCGGTGCCGCCCGACACGGGCGCGTCGGCGAGCGGGAAGCCGCGTTGCGCGGCGGCGTCGGCCACCGCGCGCACGGTGCCCGGATCGATCGTGCTGCAGTCGATCAGCGCAGCGCCGGCGCGTGTGCCGGCCAGCACGCCGTCATCACCGAGATAGACCGCGCGCACGTGCTGCGCGGCCGGCAGCATCGTGATCACGATGGCGCCGCGCGCGGCCGCTTCGCGCGGCGAGCCGGCGGCCGTCGCACCGGCGCGCACTGCGACGTCGACCGCGTGCGCGTCGAGGTCGAACACCGTCAGTGCGTGGCCGGCTTTCAGCAGGTTGGCGGCCATCGGGCCGCCCATGTTGCCGAGTCCGATGAATGCAATTTCCATGGTCAGGCTCCGTGGGTCAGCGCAGCGCGATCGTCGTGTTCACGCCACCGGCCGTCGCGTCGTCGTCGAACCAGCGCGCGGTGACCGTCTTGGTCTGCGTATAGAACTGCACGACCTGCTTGCCGTACGGGCCGAGATCGCCGAGCTTCGAGCCGCGCGAGCCGGTGAAGCTGAAGTAGGGCACCGGCACCGGGATCGGGATGTTGATGCCGACCTGGCCGATGTCGATCTCGCTCTGGAATTTGCGTGCGGCCGCGCCGCTCTGCGTGAACAGGCCGACGCCGTTGCCCATCGGGTTGCGGTTGACGAGCGCGATCGCTTCATCGAGCGTGTCGGCTTCGAGCACGACCACCACCGGCCCGAAGATTTCTTCCGTGTAGATCGACATGTCGGTCGTCACGCCCGAGAAGATCGTCGGGCCGACGAAGTTGCCCTGCTCGTAGCCGGGCACCTTCACGTTGCGGCCGTCGAGTTCGAGCTTCGCGCCGGCTTTCACGCCTTCGTCGATCAGCGCGGTGATGCGCGCATGCGCGGCCTTCGATACGACCGGGCCGACATCGGTACCCGGCTCGTGGCCCGCGTTGATCTTCAGCGCCTTGGCCTTCTCGACGAGTTCAGGCAACCAGTCGCGCGCCTTGCCGACCAGCACGACGACCGACGTCGCCATGCAGCGCTGGCCGGCCGCGCCGAAGCCCGCGCCGACGAGCGCGTTGATCGACTGCTCGCGGTGCGCATCGGGCAGCACGACCGCGTGGTTCTTCGCGCCCATCATCGACTGCACGCGCTTGCCGTGCTGGCTGCCGAGGTTGTACACGTGCGTGCCGACGCGCGTCGAGCCGACGAACGAGATCGCCTTGATGTCCGGGTGCGTGCAGAGCCGGTCGACCACCGTCTTGCCGCCGTGCACGACGTTCAGTACGCCTTGCGGCACGCCGGCCTCGATCGCGAGTTCGACGAGCTGCATCGTCGACAGCGGGTCCTGCTCCGACGGCTTCAGCACGAACGTGTTGCCGCACACGATCGCCATCGGGAACATCCACAGCGGGATCATGCCGGGGAAGTTGAACGGCGTGATGCCCGCGCACACGCCGATCGGCTGGCGCAGCGTGTAGGTATCGACGCCGCCCGCGACGTTCTCCGCGAATTCGCCTTGCTGCAGCGTGCCGATCGAGCACGCGTGCTCGACCACTTCGAGGCCGCGGAAGATGTCGCCCTGCGCGTCGGGCAGCGTCTTGCCTTGCTCGGCCGTCAACGTGTGCGCGATCCGTTCGAGATTGCGGCGCACGAGATCCTGGAATTTCAGCATGATGCGCAGCCGCGCGCCGATCGGCGTCGTCTTCCACGTCTGGAACGCGCGCTGCGCGGACGCGATCGCGGCATCGACCTCGTCGAGCGTCGCAAACGGCACGCGGCCGATCACTTCCTGCGTCGCCGGGTTGACGATGTCGCCCCATTCGGCGCTTTGCGATTCGACGAACGCGCCGTCGATCAGCAGCTTGGCGGTGGGCAGGGCGAGGGTGGTCTGGGGAACTGCGGCGTTCATGGATGTCTCCGTAAAGCGGTGTGACGATGAAAAGAGTGTCTGCTTCCGCCGCGCATGGATGCGCGGCGGGCAGCAGGCCGAACTGAAATCGATCGAATGCAGGCCGGCGTGCTCAGGCGCGTGCCGGTCGCATCAACGCGGTGCACATGAGCGCGAACACGCCGAAGCCGACGAGGTACGCGATCACGTAGTGCGGCTGGCCGCCGCCGGCCTTGAGCAGCGACGTCGCGATTATCGGCGCGAATCCGCCGCCGATCACGCCCGCCAGCTGCACCGACAGCGAGATGCCGCTGTAGCGGATTTCCGCGGGGAACTGCTGTGCGAACAGCAGCGATTCCGGTGCGTACAGGATCGGGAACACGACGCCGAGGCCGAGCACGATCGCCCACCACGCGTACGACACCTGCTGCGTGCCGAGCATCAGGAAGAACGGCGCGGCGAACGCGCACATCAGCACGAGGCCGATCGCGAACATCCGGCGCTGGCCGATGCGGTCGCTCAGGTGTCCGCACAGCGGCATCGTGACGAGCGAGAGCGCCGCGCCGGCCGTGATCGCGTGCAGCATCTCGGCCTTCGGCAGGTGCAGCTGCTGCGTCGCGTAAGCGAGCGCGAACGTGACGACCATGTAGAACCAGGTGTTCTCGGCGGCGCGCGCGCCGACGATCGTCAGCACCTCGCGCGGATGACGGCGCAGCGCGGCCGTCACCGGCGATTTCTCGGCCTTGCCCTGGCGCTGCATCTTCTCGAAGTCGGGCGATTCGGGCACCTTCGCGCGGATGAACCAGCCGAGGCCGACGAGCGCGATGCTCGCGAGGAACGGCACGCGCCAGCCCCACGACAGCATGTCGGCTTCCGGCAGCGCGGCCACCGCGGCCATCGCGACCGACGACAGGATCAGGCCGAGCCCGACGCCCGTCTGCGGCAGGCTGCCGAACAGCCCCTTGCGGCCCTTCGGCGCGTGCTCGACGGCCATCAGCACCGCGCCGCCCCATTCGCCGCCGACGGCCATCCCCTGCAGGAAGCGCATGGCGATCAGGAGCGCGGCGGCCCAGTAGCCGATGTGGTCGTACGACGGGATCAGCCCGATGATCATGCTCGGCACGCCCATCAGCAGCAGCGTGATCATCAGCATCGACTTGCGGCCGATGCGGTCGCCGAAGTGGCCGAACACGATGCCGCCCATCGGCCGCCCGATGAAGCCGACCGCGAACGTGCCGAACGCGGCGAGCGTGCCGACGACCGGGTCCAGCGACGGGAAGAAGATGCGATTGAAGACGAGGGCGGCGGCGGTGCCGTAGAGGAAGAAGTCGTACCACTCGATCGTGGTGCCGGCCATGCTGGCCCAGCCGGCCAGCAGGTAGTGCTTCGCGGTGCGCTCGGGCGCCGGCGCCGCGATGGTCGCATGCTCATCGAGGGTGGATCGGGTCTGCATGGTGTCTCCGTATTTATTGCCCGCGGCTCATGGTCCGCAGGTCACGGTCGAGTATAGTTATGCGCAGATTCATGATGTACCGATAAAGAAACCGGTTGGATATGCATTTATGCATATCGACGTCCGGCCCGGAGACTCCAGCCCCTTTTTCCCTCGCTAATGCGACACGCCACCGAGCCGGTTTCCGGCAACCTGAACTGGGACGACCTGCGCTTTTTCCTCGAAGTCGCACGCACGCAGCGCGCGAGCGGCGCCGCGAAGCGGCTGGGCGTCGACTACACGACCGTCGCGCGGCGCATTCGCGCGCTCGAGGCCGCGATGGGCACGCTGCTGTTCGACAAGTCGCGCTCCGGCGGCTTCACGCTGACGGCCGAAGGCCAGCGCCTCGTCGCGTATGCGGACGCGATGGAGACGACCGTGCAGTCCGCGTGCGACCAGGTCGCGAATACGGGCGAGGCGCTGTCGGGCCATGTGCGGATCGGGTCGACCGAAGGGTTCGGCTGCTTCTTTCTCGCGCCGCAGCTCGCGCAGTTTCGCGCCGAGCATCCGCACGTGACGGTCGACCTGCTGCCGGTGCCGCATTTCGTCAACCTGCCCAAGCGCGAGGCGGACCTGGCGATCACGCTCGAGCGGCCCGAGCGCGGGCCTTACGTGGTCACCAAGCTGTGCGACTACCAGCTGCGGCTTTATGCGACGCGCGACTATCTCGCGAACCACGCGCCGATTACGTGCAAGGACGATCTCGCGCAGCACGCGTTCATCAGCTACGTCGACGATCTCGCATTCAGCAACGAATTGCTGTACCTGGACCGAGCGGTGCCGGGCGCGACGGCCGGCCTGCGCACGACGAGCGTGATCGCGCAGTATTTCGCGGCGCTGCAGGGCGGCGGGCTGGCGATCCTGCCGTGCTTCATGGCGGCCACACAGCCGGCGCTGGTGCCGGTGTTGCGGGACGACGTGGTCGTCACGCGGTGCTTCTGGCTGACGTGCCGCGAGGATCTGCGCAAGCTGCGGCGCGTGACCGCGCTGTGGGATTACCTGCGTGCGGCGGCGGATGCGAACCGCGCGCTGCTGTCGGGGGAGTCGGGGAAGCTGAGATTCGTCGGCGAGCCGGAATAGCGGAGCGAGGGGGCGACGGCGACGGCGACGATGTGATCGATCTGGACGAAAAAAGCGGCCGACGAAGATCCGGCCGGTTATCGGGGAAACGCAGATCTGGGCGCGCGGGAATCCGCAGCAGTGGCCGGTGTGGGTGCTGGCGCTCACCCTGCTGTTCGCGCTCGCACTGCTGCCGTTGCTGCTCATCTACGCGCGAACGGCTTGGCGCGCGGTCGTGAAGTAGCGGAGGCGGCGGGGCGGTTGTGCCATGATGTCGGCACCGACAGCCGCCAGGAGACGGTCGTGGAAATTCACTCGCAGTGGACGTTCGATTGTCGGCCCGAGCATGTCTGGCCGCATTTTCTCCATGCGCGGATGGACGACACGCGGCCGTTGCTGTTCCACCTCGGCGTGCCGAAGCCGGTCAGTTGCCGCGTGCTGGAAGGCGTGCCGGCCGTCGGCAACACGCGGCAGTGCACGACCGATCGGGGCACCATCGACCAGCGGATTCTCGTGCTCGACGAGCATCGCCGGCTGCGTTACCGGATGGTGGCGTCGACGGTGTGGTGCCGCGACTGGGTCGGCCTGCTCGAGGACGAATTCACGCTGACGCCCATCGAAGGCGGCAGGACGCGCGTCGAGCGGCGCACCGTGTTCAGTGCACGCGGCCTTTTCAGGCCGGTCCGGCAGATCGGGTTGTGGCTCGCGTTGCAGCAGGCGCACCGGTATGCGGCCCGCAACTGGCGGCGTCTCGCGACGGCGGCGCAAGGGCAGGCGGTCGGGATGGCGCCGGCGCGCTAGGCCGTGGGAGCCGGCGTTCGACAAGCCGCCGGCCTCCTCGCGATCGCGCACCGGAACCCGGTTTTCAACGCGGGCACTCGAGCCGGTCCGCGAGTTCGTTCAGGTCCTTGACGTCGAAGTCCCACGCGTCGTCGGCTTTCAGGTCGGTCGTCTGGCCGGGCCCGTGTTCGGTCGGCCGCAGCACGAACGCGGTCGACAGCCCCTGCCGGCGCGCGGCCGCGAGATCGCCGTTGTGCGCGGCGACCAGGCACAGTTCGGCTGGTGCGACGCCGAGAATCTCGACCGTATCGCTATAGACCTGCGGCGACGGCTTGTACGCGCGGACGACCTCCGCGCCGAGAATCGCATCCCACGGCAGCCCCGCGCGTTTCGCGACGTCGACCATCAGCCGGATGTTGCCGTTCGACAGCGGCGCGATGATGTAGCGTCGCTTCAGCCGTTGCAGCGCCGCGACGGCGTCGGGCCACGGGTCGAGGCTGTGCCACGCGAGGTTGAGCGCGTCGATGTCGGCGTCCGGCACGTCGACGATCCCGTAGCGGTCGAGCGTGCGGACCAGGTTCTCGCGGTGCAGCACGTCGAGGCGCACGTAGCGGCGGCGCCCGCTGCGGATTTCTTCCATCGACGGCGAATATTCGGCCCGCCACGCATCGGCGAATTCGAGCGGGTCGAGCGAGGGGGCATGGCGGTCGAGGAACGCGGCGGCGCCGCGTGCGACGCCGCTTCTCCAGTCGACGATCGTTCCGAAGACATCGAAAACGAGCGCCTTGATTTCGGCAGGGTTCGTCATGGTGATCCAGTGAGGGTCGATCGATGAGGTGGCGAATCGCCGTGCCGCCGGAATGCGCGACGCCGGCTCGATCGTCATTGAATCACGGATAGGGAATGGCGGCTTGGCCGACAGCGAGGTCGTGCGGCCTGCTCGTCGAGTTCGCGGACGCAGGCCTGTCGCCGCCACAATCTGACGAACGGTTTGCATGCTCGCCGCGCACCACGCTCGGCGTGGCCCCGGGCCGTCGCGCCGCGCGCAAGTCTTTCGGCGAGCTGACTGCCGGCTGCAACCGCCGAGCGGACCACGCGTAACCCCTATGCACGCGGATGCGCCGCTTGTCGCGGATTGGTGTTAAATGTACTTCGGCGCGCGTTGGCACCGCGCGCAATACGGGGCGCACCGGGCATCGGCGTAAACCCGGAGCGAAAAGCGGCACGAAGGATCGAAAACGAATCGGGCGCATCAGACCCGATCGGACAGACGGCAGGATTCATCTTGAATACCGAACCGCAAAGTTCTCGTTACAGTCTCGGGCTCGCGGCGGAAGTGCTCGCGTCCGAGCAAAGCGTGCTGAGGCTGATCACGCGCAACACACCGCTGCCGGAGCTGCTCGTCGAAGTCTGCCGGCGCGCTGAAGCTTTGCTCGGCGACGGTGCATCGTGCACGATCCTGCTGCTCGATAGCGACGGCACGCATGTGCACGTCGGCGCAGCGCCATCGCTGCCCGCGCAGTACAGCACGGCGATCGAAGGCGCGCCGATCGGGCCCGCGGCCGGCTCGTGCGGCACGGCGATGTACCTGCGCCGGATGGTCGTCGTCGAAGACATCGAAACCGATCCCCTGTGGGCCGATTACCGTGCGGTCGCACTGCCGCTGGGCTTGCGCGCATGCTGGTCGGTGCCGTTCCTCGACGAGGCGGGCGTCGTGCTCGGCGCGTTCGCCGTCTATCACCGCGCGCCACGCCGGCCGGGCGACGAGGAAACCGCACTGTTGCGCGATATCGGCAACAGCGTCGGCCTCGCGGTGCACCAGGACCGGATCGCGCGACAGCTCGCGCGCAGCGAGGAACATCACCGGCTCGTGGTCAACAGCCTGAACGAAGGGATCCTCGTGGTATCGCGCGACGGCGTCGTGATCGCGAGCAACCCGAGTGCGAACCGGATGATGCGCGTGAAGGGCGACCTCGTCGGCCGCCGGCTGACGACGGTGATCCTGCGCAAGCTGCACGAGGACGGCACGCCGATCGCACCCGACGACTGGCCGAGCCGGCGCGCGCTCGAGACGGCCACGCCGCAGCTCGACTACACGGTCGGCTTCGGCCTCGCGGACGGCGACATCATCTGGGTGCGCGGCAACGCGGTGCCGATCGTGAGGCCCGGCGAGAAGCAGGCCGACTCGGTGCTCGTGTCGTTCAACGACATCGGCCCCGTGCGCGAAGCGCAGCAGCAGTTGCGCTACCTGGCGACGCGCGATGCGCTGACGGGCCTCTACAACCGCCGCTGGCTCGGCGACCGCATGCGCGAGCTGTTCGGCGGACACGATGCGGCGGCCGGCGGGCCCGCGCGCGTCGCGATCCTGTTCATCGATCTCGTCGGTTTCAAGAAGGTCAACGACACGGCCGGTCACGACGTGGGCGACGCGCTGCTGCGCAGCGTGGCGGCGCGGCTCGCGGCGTGCGGCGGCGGCCAGTACGCGCTGACGCGGGTCGGCGGTGACGAGTTCGTGATCCTCGTCGACGATTGCGACGATCCCGACCGGCTCGCGGTGCTCGCGCGGGAGGTGATCGACGCGATCGCCAAGCCGTTTGCCATCGCGAACAACGAATACTGGCTCGGCGTGTCGATCGGGATCAGCGTCGCGCCGCGCGACGGCGACGATGCCGTCACGCTGATGCGCAATGCCGATTCGGCGATGTACGACGCGAAGCAGCGCGGCCGCAACCACTTCACGTTCTTCACCGCGCAGCTCAACCTGCGGCTGCAGCGCCGCTTCGCGATCGAGCAGTCGCTGCGGCGCGCGCTTTCGTCGGACATGCTGCGGCTCGCGTACCAGCCCGTCGTCGATGCGCGCAGCGGCCGCACGGTCGGCGCCGAGGCGCTCTTGCGCTGGACGAGCCCCGAGCTCGGGCCGATATCGCCGGCGGAGTTCATTCCGGTCGCGGAAGATACGGGGCTGATCGTCGCGATCGGCCAGTGGGTGCTCGAAACCGCGTGCCGGCAGGCGGCCGAATGGCGCCGCACGATCGCGCCCGACATGATGCTGGCCGTCAACCTGTCGCCGCGGCAGTTCCACGAAGGGCTCGTCGAATCGGTCGAGCGCTGCCTCGCGCAGACTCGGCTCGATCCGTGCGCGCTCGAACTCGAGATCACCGAAGGACTGCTGATGAACGACACGGACACCGTGCTGCCGATGCTCGAGGCGCTCACGGACATGAACGTGCGGATCTCGGTCGACGATTTCGGCACCGGCTATTCATCGCTCGCGTACCTGAAGCGCTTTCCGCTGCACAACCTGAAGGTCGACCGCTCGTTCGTGTCAGGCGTGCCCGATCATCACGACTCGGTGGCGATCACGCAGGCCGTGGTCGCGATGGCGCATTCGCTCGGGATGAAGGTCACGGCCGAAGGCGTCGAGACGCAGGCGCAATCGTGGTACCTGCAGCAGATCGGCTGCGACATGCAGCAGGGCTATCTGTTCAGCCGCCCGCTGGACCCGAACGACTACGCGCGCCGGCTCGGCGCGATGTGAGCGGGCACGCGTTCGGTGTTCAGTCGACGCGTGGGCCGCCGAAACCGCCGGGGACCGGCGTCGTCGGCGTCGCATCGATCTCGACACGGTTCTTGCCTTCGTGCTTCGCGCGATAGAGCGCGCGGTCGGCGGCTTCGATCAGCACGGTCGTCGGCAGGCCCGGCGTCGGCACGATGCTCGCACCGCCGATGCTGATCGTCACGGTGTTGCCGGTCGACGAATGCGCGTGCCGCAGTCGCAGCGCCTCGATCGCGAGGCGGATCTTCTCGCCGAGCAGCCGCGCGGCGCCCGGTGACGTGGCCGGCATCACGACCGCGAATTCCTCGCCGCCGAAACGCGCGGCGAGATCGCCCGACTGGCCGAGGCAGCGCTCGATGGTCGACGCGATCTGCTTGAGCACGCTGTCGCCCGACACGTGGCCGTACGTGTCGTTGTACAGCTTGAAGTTGTCGACGTCGATCATCAGCAGCGACAGCTCGCTGCGCTCGCGCGTGCCGCGCCGCCATTCGGCGGCGAGGTATTCGTCGAGATAGCGCCGGTTCGACAGCCCGGTCAGGCCATCGGAATGGGTGAGGCGCCGCAGCTCGAGATTGGCTTCGAGCAACTGCTGCTGCGATTGCCGCAGCGCGCGATAGGCCTCGTCGCGCTGCAGCAGGTTCATGTACGAGCGCGAGTGGTAGCGCACCCGCGCGACGAGCTCGATGCGGTCGGGCAGCTTCACGAGGTAGTCGTTCGCGCCGGCCGCGAACGCGGCGCTCTTGATCACTGGCTCTTCCTGCGTCGACAGCACGATGATCGGCACGTCGCGCGTCGCCGGGTTCGCGCGGTACGCCTTCACGAGGCTCAGCCCGTCGGTGCCGGGCATCACGAGGTCCTGCAGGATCACGGTCGGCCGCGTCTCGATCGCGGTGGCCATCGCGTCGTCCGAGCGCGGGCAGTAGTGGAAATCGATGCCTTCCTCGTCGACGAGCGCGCGTCGCACGGCTTCCGCGACGATCGTCTGGTCATCGACCAGCAGCACCATCGCCGGCACGTCGACGGGCGGCGTGTAGTGGCCGCCTGGCGGGCGAGTCGGGTCAATGGTCATGGTCGATGCGGGTTGTTGCGGTTGTTGCAGGGGCAGGCATGGTGTTGCGCGTGTTCATCGTCGGGCTCAGATTCTCGCGAGCGCCGCCAGCTCGCCCGCGATGCGCCCGAGCGGCAGGATCGCGCGCGCCGCGCCGAGTGTCGCGGCCGCTTTCGGCATGCCGTACACGGCGCTCGTCGCCTCGTCCTGCGCGATCGTATGGTAGCCCTTCATCCGCAGTGCCTTCAGGCCGATCGCGCCGTCGCGGCCCATCCCGGTGAGCAGCACGCCGATCACGCGGCCGGGCCAGTGCTCGGTCAGGCTGTTGAAGAACACGTCGACCGACGGGCGATACGGCGTGGCGGCCGGCTCGCGCGTGTATTCGAGCGTGCCGGCACGCGTGATGCGCAGGTGGTCGTCGGTCGCGGCGAGCAGCGCGACGCCGGGCTGCGGGCGGTCGCCTTCGTGCGCGACGCGCACGGTGAGGGGCGTCTGGCCGTCGAGCCATTGCGCCATGCCCTCGGCGAACGCGCGGTCGACGTGCTGGACGATCACGATCGGTGCACTGAAATCGGCCGGCAGGCCGCCGAGAATCGACGCGAGCGCGCCGGGGCCGCCGGCCGATGCGCCGATCGCGATCAGCGGCCCGCCGCCGGCGCGGGAGGCCGTGCCGGCGAGGCGCGTGCCGCCGGGTGCGTCGAGCAGGCGGCCGATCTGGTCGATCTTCGCGAGCAGCAGGCGGGTCGTGTCGCCGGCTGCGCCGTCGCCGAGCCGCGGCGTATCGACCGCGTCGAGCGCGCCGGCGCCCATCGCCTCGAACACGCGCCATGCATTCGCGCCGATGCAGCTCGTCACGATCAGGATCGCGCACGGTCGTTCGGATCGCATGATCCGCCGCGTTGCTTCGATCCCGTCGAATTTCGGCATGATCAGGTCCATCAGCACGACATCGGGCGGCTGCGCGGCGCACAGCTCGACGGCTTGCGCGCCGTCGGTCGCGACCCACAGCACGCGGTGCTCGGGCCGGCGCGCTATCGCGCGGCGCATCGCCTCGACGGCAAGCGGGAGGTCGTTGACGATGCCGATGTTCACAAGCGGAATTCTCCGGTCGGTTCGTAATGTTGGAGGTGGGCCGGGTTCATGGAAGGGGCTGCCTGTTCGGCGCCGCGGGACGGCATCGGCGGCCGGACGGCACGGCATTCTTTGGGTTGGCGACGCCCGAATGCTGTCATGCGGCGCGGGCGGCGGCAATCGAAAAATTCGCGCATTGTGCCGTTTCAGTGCGTTTCCTCTATGACTGTGGGGTGTTTGCCGAGCGCCGTGGAGCCGGGGCGGCCCGCGCATGCGTGTCCGGCGGTTTCCGCGCGACCGGCCGCGGAAGCAGCCATGTTACCGTGGCGGCTTCGATAAAAAAGACGGGGAGCATGCCGGATGAGCGCGCCCGACACCGTACTGGTCAGCCGCGATCCGTACGCGCCGATCGTGATCGAGCACGACGGCCGGATGCTGTACAGGATCCATATCGAGAGCGGGCACGCGTCGTTCCACCGCGATTTTCCGGTCGATCCGGACGCGGTGCGCGTGCTGCGCGACGACGCCGAGCGCTTCTATTTCCTGTTCGCGGCGCTACACCATCCGTATCAACTGCGCGCAACGAACCTGTCCGACGCGCAGCGCGAACGCTACTTTCACACGATCCTGTTTGCCGGCCGCGACGAAGTCGAAGCGTTCATGACGGAACTCGACCGGACCAGCAACGGCGCGGTCGCGAACCTGCTGAGGATCTTCACGCAGGCCGACTACCGGCAACTGCGCGCGGGCCGGTGGTTCGACACGGGCGCCGGTACGCCGGCCGCGTAGCGCTCGCGTCCGGCCGTCCCGTCGTCCGCTTCGACGGGCGCAGCCGCGCCGTCAATGGCTGCGCGCGTACCCCTGGATCAGCGCGCGCATCATGCCTTCGACCGTCGCGTCGAGCAGGTCGGCTTCCTGCTCGGACTCCTCGACGAGCGCGGCATACGCGGTCGCGAGCGTCACGCGGTCGACCTCATGGCGTTGCTCCATCAGCGTCACCATCCCGTCCTTCGCCAGATGAGCGGAGAACGCGCGGCTGCCGATGGTCTGGAATACGTCAATCATGGCGGCTCTCCCGTCCGTTGCCGATGCTTTCCAGTGTAGTCGGCGCACCGGTGCTCCGCCACGCGCGGCGGCCCGCTGCGCGCCGCCTGCGGGGGCGCTGACGCGCGTGCCGCGACCGGCGCGTTCGCGCCGTCCGGCACCCCCCGATTCCTCCGACGAAACGCCACCGACACATGGCCCGGGCACGGTGTCCGCACGTTTCAACGTTTACCCGAAGCAATAAATTGTCGACTTTTTGTCGATAAAGTCTCGTGTTAGATTGCGCCGTCAGAGCCCGGTCCAAACCGGGCAGGCGGCGCAGGCCAAGGCGCCGCGCGTCCGATCCAAGGAGGAGCAATGCTGGTGCTGATTGGGGTGCCGATCGTCGTGATCGGCTTTGCGCTGCGCTTCAATGCGCTGCTGGTGGTCACGATCGCGGGGCTCGCGACGGGGCTGGCGGGCGGGCTGAATCTCGTCGACATCGTCAGCGCGTTCGGCAAGGCGTTCACCGAAAACCGCTATATGGGGCTCATCTGGCTGACGCTGCCGGTGATCGCGCTGCTCGAGCGCAACGGGCTCAAGGAGCAGGCGAAGCGGATGATCTCGCGCGTGCACGCGGCCACCACGGGCCGCGTGCTGATGCTGTACTTCGTGCTGCGCCAGGCGACGGCCGCGCTCGGCCTCACGTCGCTCGGCGGCCATGCGCAGATGGTGCGGCCGCTGATCGCGCCGATGGCCGAGGCCGCCGCGGTCAACCGGCATGGCGAACTGCCCGATTCGGTGCGCCAGCAGATCCGCGCGCACGCATCGGGCGCCGACAACGTCGCCGTGTTCTTCGGCGAGGACATCTTCATCGCGATCCAGTCGATCCTGCTGATCAAGGGCTTTCTCGAACAGAACGGCATCTCGATCGAGCCGCTGCACCTGTCGGTGTGGGCGATCCCGACCGCGATCGCGGCACTCCTGATCCACTGCACGCGCCTCGCGCTGCTCGACCGCCGGCTCACGCGCGGCTTCGGCCTGGTGGGGCAGGAGGGCGCACGATGATCGGCCTCGAATCGCTGTACACGCTCGCGGGGCTGATGTTCGCCGCGTTCGCGTTCTTCAACCTGACCGATCGCACGAACCCGCGTCGCGTCGTCAATTTCGCGTTCTGGGCGATCTACGCGGTCACGTTCCTGTTCGGCGCGTTGCTGCCGCATTTCGTGACGGGCTGCCTCGCGATCGCGCTCGCGGTGATCGCCGGCTCGGGCAAGCTCGGGCGCGGCAAGTCCGACGAAGCAGGGGAAGCGGCGGCCACGCGGCGCGAGACGCTCGCGCAGCGTTTCGGCAACAGGCTGTTCCTCCCCGCGCTGCTGATTCCGGTCGTCACGCTGATCGGCACGTTCGCGTTGAAGCTCGTGCCGTTCGTCGAGCAGAAGAGCGTGACGCTGATCTCGCTCGTGCTCGGCACGCTCGTCGCGTTCGCCGTCGCGCTCGCGATGCTGCGCGATTCGCCCGTGCATGCGGTGAAGGAGGCACGCCACACGATGGACGCGGTCGGCTGGGCCGCGATCCTGCCGCAGATGCTCGCGGCGCTCGGCGCGCTGTTCGCGGTCGCGGGTGTCGGCGGCGTGGTGTCGGGGCTCGTGAGGGAGTGGGTGCCGATCGATTCGCCGTTCGCGGTGGTCGCGGCCTACACGGTCGGCATGGCGCTGTTCACGATGATCATGGGCAACGGCTTTGCCGCGTTCCCCGTGATGACGGCCGGCATCGGCCTGCCGCTGATCGTCCACCAGTTCCACGGCAACCCGGCGATCGTCGGCGCGATCGGGATGCTGAGCGGCTTCTGCGGTACGCTGATGACGCCGATGGCCGCGAACTTCAACATCGTGCCGGCGGCGCTGCTCGAACTGAAGGACAAGAATGGCGTGATCAAGGTGCAGTGGCCGACGGCCTTGCTGCTGCTCGCCGTGAACACGCTGCTGATGTATGCGTTCGCATTCCGCTTCTGACGAGACCCCAATGACCGACCGACTGACTCCCGAACTCGCCTCGAAATTCGCGTCGCTCGCGCTCGCGCACCTGACCCGCGAATATCCGAACAAGCTCACGCATTCGCTCGCAGGTCCGCACGACGTGCAGGGGCCGCGCGCGCTGCACCCGATCTTCTACGGCAGCTACGACTGGCATTCGTGCGTGCACGGCTACTGGCTCGTGCTGCGCGTGCTCGAACGCTACCCGGCATTGCCGGAGGCCGAGCGCATCGTCGCGATCGTCGATGCGCACTTCACCGATGCGAACGTCGCCGGCGAGCGCGCGTATCTCGCGCTGCCGCACAACAGCGGCTTCGAGCGGCCGTACGGCTGGGCGTGGCTGCTTGCGCTGTCGGCGCAACTGGAGCGGCTCGCGCTGAAGGGGGCGATGCCGCAGGCCGCGCGCTGGGCGAAGACGATGGCGCCGCTGACCGACCTGTTCGTGTCGCGTTTCGAGACCTTCCTGCCGAAAGCGACCTATCCGCTGCGGGTCGGCACGCACTTCAACACCGCGTTCGCGCTGGCGCTCACGCTCGATTTCGCGCGCGACACGCAGCGCGACGGGCTCGCGGCGCTGATCGTCGATACCGCGAAGCGCTGGCACCTGAACGATGTCGCGTGCCAGGCGTGGGAGCCGTCGGGCGACGAATTCCTGTCGCCCGCGCTGATGGAGGCCGAGCTGATGCGGCGCGTGCTGCCCGCTGCCGAATTCGACGGCTGGTTCGCGCGCTTCCTGCCCGATCTCGCGCGCGGCGAGCCGGCGACGCTGTTCGAGCCGGCGACGGTCAGCGATCGCAGCGACGGCAAGATCGCGCACCTCGACGGGCTGAACCTGAGCCGCGCGTGGTGCCAGCGCGCGCTCGCCGGCGCGCTGCCGGAAGGCGATGCGCGACGCGCGAAGCTGTTCGAGGGGGCCGACCGGCATCTTGCGAGCGCACTCGCGCACGTGGCCGGCGACTACATGGGCGAGCACTGGCTCGCGACGTTCGCGTTGCTCGCGCTGGAGGCGTAGCGCGCGAAACCCCGCCGGCGGCAAGGTCTTCGGCACGCGGCTATACTCGCCGCTCGGGTTGCATCGCGCCGCATGCGTTGCGCGATGCGGCCATCTGTCTTCTTGCCGCCTCGCCATGGACAAGCTCATTTCCTACGTTGCCGCGATCCACGGACTCTCGGGGCCGGTGTCGATCGTGTCGCACACGACGTCGCACGATCGCTGGACCGACGACGACGTCGAGGTCACCCGCGACGAAACCGAATACCGCTTCGACAACGGCGCGATCGTGCGCCGCTCGGTCGAGCAGGACCGCGCGCCGTCCGATCTGCTGTGCGCGGAATGCTGGATCGACTACGACGTGCTCCGCCATCCCGATGCACAGCCGATCGGCCCGACGCGGATCACGTTCGACAACGCCTGCCGCGAGACTTTCTGGTTGCGTTATCACCTGGCTTGAACGTTTCGACGCGTTAGCGCGTAACGGTAATCAACCCGGCAATCAACCCGGCGGCGCACCGTCGGCCGCATGCAGCAGCGGCGCGAGCCGCGTAGCCGCTTCCCGCATCTTCGGCACGTTCTCCAGCAGATCGTTGAGCGTCGCGCGCGTGGTCGGCGCATGCACGGCGAGCGGGTCGAGCTCGGCTGCGAGCAACCGCGCATCGGTCAGCGTCCGGTAGGTCATCTTCTTCAGCGTGAGCATCGCGTTGCGCTCCAGCGCAACGATCCGATCATCGTGATGGAAGACACCGACCTCGACGAAGTGCGCACGCTCGCACTGTCGTCGTCGGTCTGCACGAACCGCTTCAACCACATCACGCGCTTCATCACCGAGCTTGAAGTCGGCGGCGTGAAGGATTCGGGGCTCGGCTACAAGGAAGGCGTGCAGGAAGCGATGAAGAGCTTCACGAACGTGAAGACGTACTCGCTGCCGTGGTGAGCGCGGCCGGGAAGGGCGTACCAAGCCCTCCCGCCGCCCGCAGCGTTACTGATAGAAGTTGAGCGTGACCATCGCAGAGCGGCCCGGCGCCCACGTCGCATAGATCGGATACGCGCTCGCGTAATACTTCTTGTCGAACAGGTTCTGCACGTTCAGTTGAACATCCATCGTCTTGTTCACGCGCCACGTCGCGGCTGCGTCGAAGCGTGCATAGCCGGGCGTCCATTTTTTCGTCGTCGCGGATACCGACGCGTAGGTCTGGCTCATCACCGTCGCACCGGCGCCGAGCGTGAGCTTCGGCATCACGTCGTAGCTCGTCCACAGCGTGAAGTTGTGCTTGGGCACCATCACCATCGGCAGGCCCGATGCGCCCGGGCTGCCGGGGCCTGCATCGGTCGTGATCGCGTTCAGGTACGAGTAGCCGCCGAACACGTGCCACTTCGGGCTCAGGTTGCCCGCGAAGCCGAATTCGACGCCGCGCACGCGCTGCTTGCCCGCGTTGACCGTGTGACCGAGGCCGTCGCTCACGCGCGCGTTGGTCTTCTCGGTCTGGAACAGCGCCGACGTCAGCGAGAGTTGATCCTGCAGCACGTCCCACTTCGCGCCGATCTCGATGTTGCGCGAACGCTCCGGCGCGAGATCCTGGTTCGTCGCGGTGATCTGGTCGGTGCCGCCGCCGAGGCCGCCGTTCGAACCCGGCGGGTTCGACGACGTGCCGTACGACGCATACAGGCTCACGTTGCTCACCGGCTTGAACACGAGGCCGAACTGGTAGCTGAACAGGTTCGACGTGTTCGACAGATCGGCCACCCCGGCCTGCTTGCCGGTCGTGTCGTAGCGGTCGAAACGCAGCCCCGTATTGAACTGCCAGCGCTCGGACAGCTTCACGGTATCGAAGATGTACGCGGAAACCGTGTCGGTGCGCGTGTTCGTCGTCGCGCCGGGGAAGGCCTTGTCGCCGTTCAGCACGATGCTGCCGGTCCACGGCATGTTCGGGTTCCAGCCGCCCGCGAGCGGCGTGCAGTTGCCGGCCACCGAGCACGGGCCGCCCGAGCGGATGTTGTCGCCGGCCGAATCCGACACGAGGTAGCCCTCGTAGCGGGCCTGTTCATGGCTGAACTCGACGCCGGCCGTCATCGTGTGCTTCATGCCGAACAGGTTCGCGCTGCCGGTCACTTCGGTCTGGTTCGAGAAGCCGTTGAGCGCGTACTTGCCGCTCTTCGCCTGCAGGCTCAGCATGGTCGGGTTCGACGCGAGGATCTGCGGGTTCGTCGCGACGTAATCGAGCGTCGAGCGGCCGAACATCGTCGTGTTCTTCAGCTTCCAGTCGTCGTTGAGCTTGTGCTCGACGCGCACCTGGGCGGTGTCGGTCTGCCCGTAACGGTAGTCGCGCGTGTTCAGCCCGAAGAACTGGCCGCGATCGGTCGGCACCGGCGTGCCGCCCGACGCGCGGAACGGCACGCTGAAGTCCGGCATGTCGTACGAGTTCATGTGGTAGTAGCTGACCGTGACCGTGGTCGGCGTGTTCAGCCCGAACACGATCGACGGCGCGACGCCCCAGCGCTTGTTGTACACGTCGTTGCGGCCGGCCTGGTTCGCGTCGTGACCCATCACGTTCAGGCGCACGGCCGTCGTGTCGTTGATCTTGTGGTTCGCGTCGACCGTCGCGCGCTTGTAGCCGTCGGTGCCGAAGCCGATGCTGCTGTTGATGAAGTTGTCGTTCTTCGGCGTCTTCGTGACGATGTCGATGCTGCCGCCCACCGAGCCGCGGCCCGCGTAGACCGAATCGGAGCCCTTGATCACGCTGATCTGCTCGACCGCGAACGTTTCGCGGTTCTGCAGCCCAGAGTCACGCATCCCGTCGACGAAGATCGAGTTGCGCGATTCGAAGCCGCGGATCACCGGGCGGTCGGCCGACGGGTTCGCGGCCGCATCGCCGCCGAGGAACGTGATGCCGGGCACCGAGCGCAGCGCGTCCGCGAACGACGTGACGTTCTTCTCCTTGATCAGTTGCTCGGGGATCACCGTGACCGAACGCGGCGTGTCGAGCAGCGGCGCGGTGAACTTGTACGACGGCGAACGCTTCACCTGCATGTCCGATGGCGCGGTCGATTGAACCGTGATCGTCGGCAGCGTCGCCTGCACGTCGGCGGACGGGGCCGGCTGATCGGCGGCGGGCGCGGGAGCAGGGGCGGTTTCGGCGGAAGCGAGCAGCGGGGTCAGGAAAACGGAGCAGGTCAGCGCCGATACGAGGGCGCGAGGCCTCGTCTTGAACTGGGCGGGCATATCGAGAGGCAGCAGAAGGTTCGGTGAGCGGGTGCGTTTTCTCGATGCCGGGCAGGCAGCGCGGCGCGTCGGAAAACGTCAATGTAAATGCGTATGATTCGCGTTTGCGATCGCAATTGTACGGATTGGTACTAATTCTGTAAACGATCGAATGGTTTTTGTACTAATTTGGTCAGGCTTTCGTGGGGGGCGGATTGCCTTTGCGCGGCGTGCAACACCACTTTTCATCGCCCGGCCGGTGCGCCGCGGCGGCGACTCGATACACTGCCGTACCGGTTGGACGGGCCCCGGCAAGCAGGCCCCGAGCATGGAGACAAAACACGATGGACACCCAACGCGCAGCAGTCGTCACGTACCGAGGCGATGCGATCGAGAACACGCACGTCGCCCATGTGGCGGTGGTCGATGCACGCGGCAGGCTGCTGGCCCGGTTCGGCGATCCGTTCCGGATGACGCTTGCGCGCTCGGCGGCCAAGCCGGCGCAGGCGCTGTCGGTGATCGAGACCGGCGCGCCCGAACGCTTCGGCTTCGACGATGCGGATATCGCGCTGATGTGCGCGTCGCACAGCAGCGAGGACCGGCACATCGAACGCACGCGCACGATGCTCGCCAAGGTCGCCGCGCACGAATCGGACTTGCGTTGCGGTGGACATCCGCCGTTGTCGGACGCGGTGTATCGCGCGTGGATCAAGCGCGACTACACGCCGACGGGCGTGTGCAGCAACTGTTCGGGCAAGCACGTCGGGATGCTGGCCGGCGCGCAGGCGATCGGCGCCGCGATCGCCGATTACCATCTGCCCGACCATCCGATGCAGGTACGCGTGAAGCACGTGGTGGCCGATGCGTGCGGGCTGCGCGACGACGAGGTGGGCTGGGCGATCGACGGATGCAACCTGCCGACGCCGGCGTTTTCGCTGGACCGGCTCGCGCGTCTGTACGCATCGCTGGCCGACGGGGCGGATACGGTGGAAGCGGGCGGTGGCGACATCACCGATCGCGTGCGTGCGCTCGCGCGCATTCATCATGCAATGACCGCGTATCCGGAGTTGGTCGCTGGCGAAGGCCGTTATTGCACGGTGCTGATGAACGCGTTCGACGGGCAGGTGGTCGGCAAGCTCGGCGCCGATGCGTGCTACGGGATCGGCGTGCGTGCGTCGGCGCGCACGCGGGCGCTGGGCGCCGATGGCGCGCTCGGCATCTCGGTGAAGATCGAGGACGGCAATCTCGACGTGCTCTACATGGTCGTCAGCGAACTGCTCGAGCGGCTGCAGATCGGCACGGCCGAGCAGCGCGCGCCGCTGGCCGGCTTCCATCGGCCGAGAATGCTCAACACGCAGGGTGTCGAGATCGGGCACGCCACGTTCCCGTTCGAATTGCAGGCGGCCTGAACGGCCTGAACGGCCTGAGCGGCGTGAATGCGCGGCTGCCGCGGTGGCCCGCGACGCGGGCCGTGTGCAGCGGTGCGAACGCGACCAAGGGCGCGTGCGCTACACGCTCGCGCCGCGAATCTTCGTCAGCTCCAGCGCCGATAGCTCGCCGATATGCGCGAGGTGCTCGAGGAGAAAGTCCTTCAGCACGCGCAGCTTTGCCGAGCTGCGCCGGTTCGCCAGATAGGCAATGTAGATGTATTCGCCCGTCAGCCGGTTCTGCAGCCGGTAGCGCGGCAGCACGGCTTCGAGCCGGCCGCTCGCGAGCAGGTCGCGCACCAGCCAGATCTCGAACTCCGCGATGCCGAGCCCCGCGCAGGTCGCTTCGAGCAGCAGCTCCGAATGGTCGGTGACGAGGTTGCCGGCCGGCAGCACGCTGTGACGCACGTCGCCTTTCACGAGATCCCAGCGCGGATCGCCTTCCGGGTGCACGTAGCGCAGGCAGTTGTGTTGCTTGAGATCGTCCGGCGTGGACGGGCGCCCGCAACGGTCGAGGTAGCCGGGCGTCGCGCACAGGATGCTGTCGTTGCGCGACAGGCGGTGGACGACGAGGTTGTCCAGGTAGTTCTCGCCCTCGTGAATGTCGAGATCGAAGCCGCCGGCCACGAGGTCGTTGTGGTTGTCGGTGAGCCGCACGTCGAGCTGGATCGTCGGGTAGCGCGCGAGGAACGGTGCGACCAGCGGCGCGAGATGGCGGCGGCCGAACGCCACCGGCGCGGTGAGCTTCAGCGGCCCGCTCGGCTGCGCATTCAGCTCGGCGACCACGCGCAACGTGTCGTCGAGATCGGCGATCAGCGTGACGGCGCGTTCCAGGTAGATATGGCCGGCTTCGGTGAGCGTCACGCTGTGCGTGGAGCGGTGCAGCAGTGCGACACCGAGGGCCTCCTCGATCGCCGTGACCTTGCGCGCGACGGTGGACGTCGACACGTGCATCTCCTTCGCGACCGCCGAAAAACTCCCCGTTTCGACCACCCTGACGAACGCGCGCATCGCGCCCATGTGATCGATGCTGGTTTCCTTCGCGCCTCTTTTCATTCGATTCTCATTGTTGCGTCCCACGCAAAACCGCTTTCGATAATACAGAAGTGAGCTTGTTTTTGCAAAGGCATAGAATGCGAACCCGTCGCATCGGGAAGCGGCGCACGACAAAGCGGCACGACGAGCGGCACGAGACATCCAGGAGGGCACGATGACAGAAAACGGCTTCCGCGTCGAAGCGGATCTTTTAGGTAAGCGAAGCATTCCGAGTGAGGCCTACTACGGCGTCCATACGCTGCGCGCGAAGGAGAATTTCGACATTTCCGGCCGCACGATTGCATCGCTGCCGTTCCTCGTGATGGCGCTCGCCGCGGTGAAGGAGGCCGCGGCCGACGCGAACTGCGAGCTCGGGCTGCTGCCGCGGCCGCTTCGCGATGCGATTGCCGCTGCGTGCGTCGAGATCCGCGAAGGGCGCCTGCACGACCAGTTCGTCGTCGACATCATCCAAGGCGGGGCCGGCACGTCGACCAACATGAACGCGAACGAGGTGATCTGCAACCGCGCACTCGAGATCATGGGGCACGCGCGCGGCGAGTACGAATACCTGCATCCGAACGAGCACGTGAACCTCGCGCAGAGCACCAACGACGTCTATCCGACCGCGATTCGCGTCGCGACCTGCTTCGCGGTCGAACACCTGCTCGAAGCGATGGCGCGCCTGCGCGATGCGTTCGCGGAGCGGGCCGACGCGTTTGCCGGCTTGCTGAAGCTCGGCCGCACGCAACTGCAGGACGCGGTGCCGATGACGCTCGGCCAGGAGTTCTCGACCTACGCGGTGATGCTGACGGAAGACATCGCGCGCCTGCAGGAAGCCGGCTGGCTGATTCGCGAGATCAATCTCGGCGCGACCGCGATCGGCACGGGGATCACCGCGCATCCGCAGTACGCGGAGAAGGCGCTCGCGGCGCTGCGGCGCATTACCGGGCTCGACCTGAGCACCGCGCCGAACCTGATCGAAGCGACGCAGGATTGCGGCGCGTTCGTGCAGGTGTCGGGCGTGCTCAAGCGGATCGCCGTGAAGCTGTCGAAGATCTGCAACGACTTGCGGCTGCTGTCGAGCGGCCCGCGCGCCGGGTTCGGCGAGATCAACCTGCCGCCCGTGCAGGCCGGCTCGTCGATCATGCCCGGCAAGGTGAATCCAGTGATCCCTGAGGTCGTGAACCAGGTTGCGTTCGAGGTGTTCGGCAACGACCTGACCGTGACCTTCGCGGCCGAGGCCGGGCAGCTTCAGTTGAACGCATTCGAGCCGGTGATCGCCAGCGCGCTGTTTCGCAGCTTCAGTCATCTGACGGCCGCCTGCACGACGCTCGCGCAGCGTTGCGTGAGCGGGATCACCGCTAATCCCGAGCGGCTGCGCGAAACGATGGAGCGCTCGGTCGCGCTCGCAACCGCGCTGAACCCGTACATCGGCTACAAGCGCGCGACCGCCGTGGCGGCCGAGGCGCACGCGACCGGCAAGTCGATCCGCGAAGTCGTACTGGAGCGCGGGTGGATGACCGATGCGCAGCTCGACGAAGCGCTGCAGCCCGAAGCGCTGATCCGGCCGCGCGTGCTTTGACGCCGGCTGCGCGGGCTGCCGGTGCCCGACGCCGGCGGCTTGCATGCGGCTGCATCCGAAGCGCCCCCGCGCGGGGCGCGACACATCAAGAAACTACGGAGACACACGATGACTCACAGCAGTGAGCGCCCGGCCGATCCGGCCGGCGGCGCGGATTCCCGACATGCCGACCCCGATGCGATGTTCGCGTCGCACGAAGCCGGCTATGCGAAGCAGTTGAAGCCCCGGCACGTGCAGATGATCGCGATGGGCGGCGCGATCGGCACCGGCCTCTTTCTCGGCGCGGGCGGGCGCCTGCAGCACGCGGGGCCCGCGCTCGCGCTCGTGTACCTCGTCTGCGGCGTGTTCGCGTTCCTGATCATGCGCGCGCTCGGCGAGCTCGTGATGCACCGGCCGACCAGCGGCAGCTTCGTGTCGTACGCACGGGAGTTCATGGGTGAACGCGCATCGTTCGTCGCGGGCTGGATGTACTACCTGAACTGGGCGACGACCGGCATTGTCGACATCACCGCGGTCGCGATCTACATGAAGTACTGGGCCGTGTTCACGGACGTGCCGCAGTGGGTGTTCGCACTCGGCGCGCTCGGGATCGTGTCGGTGATGAACATGATCGGCGTGAAGGTGTTCGGCGAGATGGAGTTCTGGTTCTCGCTCGTCAAGGTGGGGACGCTCGCGGTGTTCCTCGCCGTCGGCGCCGTGTTTCTCGCGAGCGGCCACCCGGTCGCCGGCCAGATGCCGGGGCTGCACCTCGTCGCGGATCACGGCGGAATCTTCCCGCACGGCATCCTGCCGGCCGTGCTGATCGTGCAGGGCGTCGTGTTCGCGTATGCGAGCATCGAGCTCGTCGGCGTCGCGGCGGGCGAGACCGCCGATGCGCGCAAGGTCTTGCCGAAAGCCATCAACAGCGTGATGTGGCGGATCGCGCTGTTCTACGTCGGCTCGGTCTTGCTGCTGACGATGCTGCTGCCGTGGACGGCTTACAGCGCGCACGAAAGCCCGTTCGTCACGTTCTTCAGCAAGCTCGGCGTGCCGTACGTCGGCACCGTGATGAACGTCGTGGTGCTGACCGCCGCGCTGTCGAGCCTGAACTCCGGCCTCTATTCGACCGGGCGCGTGCTGCGCTCGCTCGCGATGGGCGGATCGGCGCCGCGCTTCGTGTCGCGGATGAACGCACGCGGCGTGCCGTACGGCGGGATCGTGATCACGGTCGCGATCAATGCGATCGGCGTACCGCTGAACTACATCGTGCCGGCGCAGGCGTTCGAGATCGTGCTGAACATGGCGTCGCTCGGGATCATCACGACGTGGGGCTTCATCGTGATGTGCCAGATCCTGTTCCGCCGCGCGGTCAACCGCGGCGAACTGAGGGCCGTGTCGTTCCGGATGCCCGGCGCGCCGTTCACGTCGTGGCTCACGCTGGCCTTCCTCGTCGGCGTGCTGGTGCTGATGGCATTCGATTACCCGGGCGGCACGTGGACCATCGCGACGATTCCGGTCGTCGTGCTCGCGCTGGTGGTCGGCTGGAAGCTGGCGAAGCGCGGCGCCGCGCGGGAGCGGGCGGCGGATGCGCTTGCATCTTCGGCCACGCGCGCCGTCGCCGATCCGGCGCGGGGCGCCTGAAGACGGTATGCGCCGGGCGCGCCGAGTCGTTCGCGGCCGGCGCCCCGGCCCTTCGTGACAGTCAGTTCAATCCGGTGCGTTCGCTGATCCAGCGGCCGAAATCGCCGGCCATCTCCGCGGTCAGCTCGTGGCCGGCTGCGTACAGCCGCGTCTCGTGCGCGACGCCGAGCGCCGTGAGTTTTGCATCGGCGGTATCGGCCCATGCGACAGGCAGCTTGTCGTCGAAGCGGCCGTGCACGATCAGCGCATGGAGCGGGCGAAGGGCATCGCGCGGCGCGATCAGCGGATCGATTTCAGGCAGGATGCGCCCGCACAGCACCGCGAATGCGGTGACGTCCTGCGGCGACGTGAGCCCGACGCTCGCGCTCATGATGCCGCCCTGGCTGAAGCCGGCAATCACGGTCGGCAACGCGGCGCCTGCGTCTTTGCCGGCGCGCAACGCACGCAGCAGCGTGATCAGCCGGATGCGGCTCGCGTCCGCGCGGGCCGCGTCGATTTCGGGCCCGTTCGGGCCGAAGCGCACCGGAAACCACGCGTGCTGATCGGGCCCGAACGCAAGCGGGGCGCGCAGGAATGCGATTTCAACGCGCGGATCGATGACGTCGGCCAGGTTCAGCAGGTTGGTTTCGTTGCCGCCGACGCCATGCAGCAGCAACAGGCGGGCAGCGGGGCGGCCGGCGGCCGGGCGCAGCCGGTACTGGAGGCCGGATTCGGGATCGGTGGTCAGCGGCAGGACGTCGGTCATTGCGTTGGGTCCGGGAGGGGGAGCGATGCGACAGTCTAGAGCGGGCCGGCGGGAAGGTGAATCGCCGGATGGGGATTGATTGTTTCCCGAGGGGAATGAATCGGGTGTCCCACGGCGCTCGGCCGGCAGGTGCCCAGTGCCGAGGGCATGGCTCGTCATCGGGGTGCACAGTTGTTAAAGTGGGTGCATTTTGTAAGTGCATGAGGAAATGGGGATGGATACTGCCAGGATTTTCGAGCATGGCGGATCGCAGGCTGTCCTTCTGCCGAAGGATTTCCGCTTCGAAACGACCGAGGTACGGATTCGTCGTCACGGGTCATCCGTCATCCTCGAACCGGTGCCGCAAGACTGGGCCTGGCTAACGCCAATGATCGGCCCGGTCGACGCCGATTTCGAGGCTGCGGCAACGACCGGGCCTGCCGCTCAGCAGCGCTCAGGTCTGGACGTATTTGAATGAATTTTTGCTGGATACCAATGCGGCAATCGCCATCATGAAAGGCGAGCCGGCCATGCTGGCCCGGCATGCCGGCGATCGTCGCGCATGAACTCTATTGCGGTGCCTGCAAGCGCCAGAGGGCGGCAGCGAACATGGCACGTGTCGAAGCACTTCAGTTCGAGGTGGTGTCGTTCGATGTGGAAGATGCCCGGCACGCCGGCGCGGTTCGTGCGCACCCGACTGCGGTCGGCACTCCGATCGGTCCGTACGATGCGTTGATCGCGGGGCAGGCGCGCGCACGGCCTCTGGTGCTTGTCACATATAACGCGCGCGAGTTTGCGCGAGTCCCGGCGCTACAGATCGAGGATTGGCTCGTCGAGACGCGTGAAGACTGATCGCGTCGATGCCATGCTCCGTCTGCGCTCGTACCCTTCCATCGGCATCGATCGATGCGAGTAACTGTCCTTGCGCGGAAATGTCCGTTTATTGAGGACGGTCGAAAAATCGCGTCCTGACTGCCCCGCATTGCGACGCTGAAACCGCATCGCGGTTGCAGCGCGCCCCGCACACGCATCCAGCGCCTCGCGTGCGGCAGCACCGCGTACCGCTAGGGAAAACCATAGCGCGCACACGCAAGATCGAGTAAGCCCGCAGTCAGTTTCGCTCTTCAGAATCGCCACACTCATTCAAAAAAGCACATCAGGAGACAGGCGATGCATGATGGGTTGGTGAAAAAAATCGAAGCGCATCCGAAGTATGCGCTGCTCAAGCGACGGCGCAATGCGCTCGGCATCTGCCTGACCGTGCTGATGCTGATCGTGTATTACGGCTACATCGCATTGATCGCATTCGACAAGTCGTTCCTCGCGAAGCCCGTGAGCACCGGCGTGACGAGTGTCGGCGTACCGGTGGGCATGGCGGTGATCGTGTTCACCGTCGTCATCACCGGCATCTACGTGCGCCGCGCGAACAACGAATACGATCAACTGACGCAGGACATCCTGCAGGACGTCGCTCAATGAAGAAGACACTTTCGATGACGCTGGTCGCGTTGCTGGCCGTGCTCGCGTGCGGCGCGGCCGTCGCGGGCGGCGGCGATGTCGGGCAGACCGCCAAGCAGGCAACCAACACTACGGCCATCGTCCTGTTCGCGCTGTTCGTGGCCGGGACGTTGTGGATCACCAAGTGGGCGGCTTCGCGCACGCGTTCCGCCGCGGATTTCTACACCGCCGGCGGCGGCATCACCGGGTTCCAGAACGGCCTGGCGATCTCGGGCGACTACATGTCGGCGGCATCCTTCCTCGGCATTTCCGCGGCGGTGATGACGTCGGGTTACGACGGCCTGATCTATTCGATCGGCTTCCTGGTCGGCTGGCCGGTCATCACGTTCCTGATGGCCGAGCGGCTGCGCAACCTCGGCAAGTTCACGTTCGCCGACGTCGCGGGCTACCGCTTCGAGCAGGGGCCGATCCGCAGTTTCGCCGCGGTCGGGACGCTGGTGGTGGTGGCGTTCTACCTGATCGCGCAGATGGTGGGCGCGGGGCAGCTCATCAAGCTGCTGTTCGGTCTCGACTACTGGATGGCCGTCGTGATCGTCGGCGCGCTGATGATGGTCTACGTGCTGTTCGGCGGCATGACGGCCACCACCTGGGTGCAGATCATCAAGGCGTGCATGCTGCTCGCGGGCGTGACCTTCATGGCGATCATGGTGCTCGCGCAGTACGGCTTCAGCCCGGAGGCGCTGTTCGCCCATGCCGTGGAAGTCAAGACCGCGATCGCCGCGAATGCCGGCAAGTCGCCGGACGACGCGACCCGGATCGGGCTGTCGGTGATGTCGCCGGGCGGGTTCATCAAGGATCCGATCTCGGCCATCTCGTTCGGCATGGCGCTGATGTTCGGCACCGCTGGCCTGCCGCACATCCTGATGCGCTTCTTCACGGTGCCGGATGCGAAGGAAGCGCGCAAATCGGTGTTCTGGGCCACCACGTGGATCGGCTACTTCTACGTGCTGATCTTCATCATCGGTTTCGGCGCGATCACGCTGGTGCTGACCAATCCGGAGCTGGCCGACGTGGCCAAGGGCGTGATCAAGGGCGGCGCGGGCACGGCCAACATGGCCGCGGTGCTGGTGGCCAAGACGGTGGGCGGCGACGTGTTCTACGGCTTCATCTCGGCCGTGGCGTTCGCGACGATCCTGGCGGTGGTGGCCGGGCTCACGCTGTCGGGTGCGTCCGCTGTGTCGCACGATCTCTACGCGACCGTTTTCAAGAACGGCAAGGCCAACAGTGCCGACGAACTGAAGGTGTCGCGCATCACGACGCTGGTGCTCGGCGTGATCGCCGTGCTGCTGGGCATCGCGTTCGAGAAGCAGAACGTCGCGTTCATGGTGTCGCTGGCGTTCGCGGTGGCGGCATCGGCCAATTTCCCGGTGCTGTTCCTGTCGATGATGTGGAAGGGGTGCACCACGCGTGGTGCGGTCATCGGTGGCTTCCTCGGGCTGGTCTCGTCGGTGGGGCTGACGATCGTGTCGCCGTCGGTGTGGGAGGCGACGCTCGGTCATCCGAAGGGTTCGGCGTGGTTCCCGTACACGTCGCCCGCATTGTTCTCGATGACCATCGGCTTCGTGGGCGTGTGGCTGTTCTCGGTACTCGACACGAGCCTGCGCGCGAAGGCGGAGAAGGGTGCGTTCGCCGCACAGCAGGTGCGTTCGGAAACGGGGCTGGGGGCGACGCGCGCCAGCAGCCACTGATCGGTCGTTAGCCGCCCACGCCCGCCCCGGGGCCGACAATGCAGCTCAGCGCATCGTCGGCCCCGGGGCGGGCGGAATCGTTTTCATCCGGCCGTCAAATCACGCTCCGACAATAATAAATCGCGAATTGGATTGAATTCGTCGATAATGAGCAAACGTTTTACGAAAGCCTGATTACGGCTAATCCGCGGATTAAATAAATAAAAATAAAATATCCGAATATGGAATTTCCTGGCTGCGCAGGATCACCGGCCGAAGCCTTGTGACATGAGGTTAACGGCAAATTCCGGCAATACTTTAGGGTGCTTTTGCCACAATTGTTCATTTCATTTTTATCAATGAACGATTGATTTCCGGTCATCGGATCGTCATACGCCATCCCCGATAATTCGGCGCTCACATTCTTTCAATAGACCAAACGGCGGTCGAAGCCGGATCGCTGCGGGGAGCTGTAACCATGACCATCCGTCATCGCATTACGCTGCTAGTCGTCCTGACGTTCTTCGCGCTGTCCGCGATCGGCATCTATGCCGTGTACCAGACACGCAAGAGCGCGTCCGAGGTACGCCAGGTCACCCAGGGCATCGTGCCGAGCGCGCTCGCGTCGGCCGATCTCGTCGCCGATGTGAAGAACATCCAGATCGCGACGATGACGCTCGTCTACGCGCCCGACGCGAACACCGCCGCGCAGGCGCGCGACGAGCTGAAGGCAAAGCAGGGCGCGCTGCGCGCCGCGCTCGACGTGCAGGCGAAGTCGGCGGTCGGCCAGGCGCAGGTCGGGCTCGTCTCGCAGGCGAAGGAGAGCGCCACGAACTATTTCGCGGCGATCGACGACACCGTGAAGATGAAGACCGACGGCAAGCCCGAGATGGCGCAGGCGTACCTGTTCGCGAACGTCGCGCAGTATCGCGACGAACTCGAAAGCATCGTCGATACGCTGCGCGTCGAGAAGAACCGCCAGAAGGACGACGCGATCAGCGCACTGAACGGGATGCTGTCGACCACGGCGACCGCGATCGCGGGCGTCGCCGGCACGGTGATCGTGCTGCTGACCGCGCTCGGCCTGCTGCTGTATCGCCAGATCACGCGCCCGCTGATCGGGATGCAGACGGCGATGAGCGAGATCGCGACGAGCCAGGATTTCACGCGCCGCGTGCCGGTGGGCCGGATGGACGAAATCGGCCATTCGATCGTCGCGTTCAACGGGATGATCGAGAAGATCCAGGAGAACTCGGCGCAGCTCAAGCAGAAGACGGCCGACATCCAGGCGATGCTGCAGAACATGCAGCAGGGGATCCTGACCGTCGTCGAAGGCGGCGTCGTGCATGCGGAGTATTCGGCGTACCTCGAAACGATCTTCGAGACGAGCGACATCGCCGGTCGCGACCTGATGGCGCTCGTGTTCGACGACTCGAACATCGGTTCCGACGCCCGCTCGCAGGTCGACGCGGCCGTGCACGCGTGCCTCGGCGAAGACAGCATGAACTTCGAGTTCAACGAGCACCTGCTCGTGAACGAAGTCGCGAAGCGGATGCCGGACGGCCGTGACAAGTGGCTCGACCTGAGCTGGTCGGCGATCACCGACGAGACCGATACGGTCGTGCGCCTGATGCTGTGCGTGCGCGACGTGACCGAGATCCGCGAGCTGACCGCGCAGGCCGGCGAGCAGCAGCGCCGCCTCGAAATGATCGGCGAGATTCTGTCGATCAGCCAGGACAAGTTCCACGACTTCGTGCACAGCGCGAAGGGCTTCCTCAGCGAGAACGAGCGGATGATCCGCCAGCACGAGCGTGCCGATCACTCGATCGTCGCGGCGCTGTTCCGCAACATGCACACGATCAAGGGCAACGCGCGCACGTACAGCCTCCAGCATCTGACCAACATCGTCCACGAAGCGGAGCAGGCATACGACTCGCTGCGCCGCGCGGACGGCGGCCCCGAGTGGAACCGCGATGCGCTGATGGACGACCTGGCCCGCGTGCGCGACGCGGTCGAGCACTACGCGACGATCAACGCGGTCACGCTCGGCCGCAGCGGCGAAGCGGTGCAGGGCGCCGACTTCCTGATGGTCGAACGCGCGCACATCAGCGAGAGCCTGCGCATGCTCGACGGCGCCGATCCGGCGAACGCGTCCGACTGGCACGCGGCCCGCGACGCCGTGCGCCGCATGTTGAGCCAGCTCGGCACGCAGGGCATCGGCGATGCGCTCGGCGGCGTGATCGAGTCGCTGCCGTCGCTCGCGGCTGAACTCGGCAAGCCGGCGCCGGTCGTGCATATCGACAGCCACGGCCAACGCGTGCGCAGCGAAATCGCCGCGACGCTGAAGAACGTGTTCATGCACCTGCTGCGCAATTCGATGGACCACGGGATCGAATCGTCCGACGAGCGGCGAGCGGCCGGCAAGGCGGCATCCGGCACGATCGACATCGCGGTCGGCGTGGGCGGCGGCGAGCTGTGGTTCGTGCTGAGCGACGACGGCCGTGGCCTCGCGCTCGACCGGATTCGCAGCGTCGCGCGCGAGCGCGGATGGATCGATGCCGACCACGACGCGGCGCTGTCCGACGAGGAGGTGGCCGAGCTGATCTTCCGGCCGGGCTTCTCGACCGCGAGTGCCGTGACCGAGGTGTCGGGTCGCGGCGTCGGCATGGACGCGGTGCGCAACTTCCTGAAGCGCGACGGCGGCGACATCGCGTTGCGCTTCACCGACGATCGCGTCGGCGCGCCGTATCGCGCGTTCGAGACGATCGTGTCGCTGCCGGCCCGCTTCGCGGCGGACGGTGCCGCGCAGGGCGCCGGGCACGAACGTGCGCGCAGCGCGGATATCGGCGCGGCGGAGTGACGACGTGATCGTGCAGGCTTGGATGCTCCAGATGGCCGCCGCACTGGCGGGCGGTGTCGTCGTCGCAATCGTGGCGGCGGTCTTGTTTCGCGTGACGCGCAAGCGGCTCGTCGCGGCGCTCGAGCGCGACACGGCGCAGTTGCGCAGCGCGCTCGACGCGGCCGATGCGCGCGTCGCCGACGCGGCGTCGGCGCATGCGGAGGCGGCCGACGCATGGGCGCAGCGCGAGGCGCAGCTCGAGGATGCGCTGGCGCGCGAGACGTCCGCCGCGGGCACGCAGCGCGACGCGATGCAGGCGTTGTCGGCCGATCGCGCGGCGCTGGCGCAGCACGCGCAGAAGATCGCCGACGAAGCCGCGCGCCTGCGCGGGCTCGCCGGCACTTTCGAGCGCTGGCACGAGCAGATGATCTCGCTGACCACGCAGAACCAGGACATGCGCGCGAAGAACCTGGAGCTGTCGGCGATCGTCGCGCACGTGTCGATCGTATCGCTGAACGCGTCGATCGAGGCCGCGCGGGCCGGCACCGCCGGGCGCGGCTTCTCGATCGTCGCGAGCGAGGTGCGCGGGCTGGCCGCGCGCTCGCAGGAACTGTCGAACAGCTACCGCGACAGCCTGAACCGCAACGATCTCGTGACGGCCGCGACGTTCCAGGACATCCAGGCCGGCGGCAAGATGATCACGGCCGCGCTCGCGACCGTCGAGACGCTGGCCGGGCAACTGCACGCGCGGATCGAAGGAGAAGCCGCGTGATCAGTGCGCAGGCGAGGGCCGGGTTCGAACGGATCTTTTTCGATGCCGCGCGCACGCGGCTCGCGGCCGGCGGCGCGTGCGACATCCGGCCGGCCGCCGGCCACGGACACGACGCGCCGGATCGCGCGCACGCGAAGTCGCGATCGAAGCCGAAGGCACCCGAACATGTCGTTGTGCTGACGATCTCCGCGCTGCATTTCCGCCTGCTGCTCGCGCTGCGCTTCAGCGACGACGACGCGACGCGCCGCCATTTCGCCGGCGCGACGGCGGGCACGAACAGCCAGCGACCGTTGACCGACGCGTTCATGGAAGTCGCGAACCTGTGTTGCGGCGCGATCAACCAGGCGCTGACCGCGTCGTTTCCCGATCTCGGGATGTCGACGCCTTACCTGCTGAGCGGCCCGAGCATCGACTTCATGCACGCGCTCTCGCCCGATTACGTGACCGCCTACGACCTGACGCTCGATGGCGACGTGCGGGTCGGCGCGACGTTGTGCGTGTGCGCGAACGCGCCGGTCGATTTCCATGTGCCGGAAACGGCCGTGATGGAAACCGGCGGCGAGCTCGAACTGTTCTGACCGACCCAGACCGACCCCGATCGACCATGAGGAACCCTTGAGATGACCCTGGACAAACCCGTCAGCAAGGTGCTCGTGCTCGACGACAGTCGCGCGCACGCCGACGCGATCAAGCGTTTCTGCGACGAGCACAACCTGGTCGGCCTGACCGTGCGGCGCAACCGGCTGCTGAAGGTGCTGCGCTCGAATATCGACCTCGGCGCGATCCTGCTCGCCGAGGATTACGGTGGTTCGCCGGCCGAGAGCGCGATCATCGCGACGCAGATCGATGCGCTGCGCCCCGAGCTGCCGATCATCCTGCGCCGCGAATCGCTTGCGTCGCGCGACGGGCTGCCGGAGGCGCTCGCGCGCGTCGCATGCGCGGCCTACGTCGCGGACGACATGACGCCGCTCAAGCGCGCGATCGACGAATACCTGTTCGGCCGCGACTACCCGAACGCACTCGTGCGCGGCATCTCGGAGATCACCGAGGCGCGCATCGACAGCCTGTTCCCGGGCATGACGATCGAGCACGAAACGCCGTGCATCGTGCGCGACCAGATCATCTTCGGCGAAGTGTTCAGCCTGATCGCGCTCGAAAGCGCGTGGTGCCGCGGCTACATGCTGCTGCAGACGAGCGAGCAGCCGCTGCTCGACATGATCGGCGGCACGCGCGACGCCGGCCGCGCGCCGGATTTCCGCGACGTGAACAGCATGCTCGGCGAGTTGACCAACCTCGTATGGGGCGCGTTCAAGAACCGCTATCTCGGCGACGCCGAGGCGCTGGCGCGCCATCCGGTGCAGGTGCCGCTCGTCGTGAATCACAAGCAGAAGTTCATCTCGTTCGGCGGCGACTGCCCGCAGCTCTGCTTCAAGTACCGGATGACCGATCCGGCATCGGGGCGCTCCGTGTGCCTCGACCAGCGCTTCGTGTTCAGCCTGAGCTGGTCGCCGGAGGATTTCCGCGAATCGGTGCAGGACGTGGGGCCGATGGTCGAATCGGGTGAGCTCGAACTGTTTTGAATACTGAAGTCAGCAACAAGGAAAGGAAGGGGAATACGACATGGCAAAGATTCTGGTGGTCGACGATTCGGGCACGGTGCGCGACGAGGTCGCGGGTTTCCTGCGCAATCACGGGCTCGACGTCGCGACGGCCGTCGACGGCAAGGACGGGCTCGCGAAGCTCAAGGCGACGCCCGGCGTGCGCCTCGTGATCAGCGACGTGAACATGCCGAACATGGACGGCCTGACGATGGTCGAAAAGATCCGCGGCGAACTGGCGAACTCGACGGTCAACGTCGTGATGCTGACGACCGAAAGCAGCCCGGCGATGAAGGAACGCGGCAAGGCCGCCGGCGTGAAGGGCTGGATCGTGAAGCCGTTCAAGGGCGACGCGGTGCTCGACGCACTGAAGAAGCTCGCGGGCTGACGCGCGGCAGGTCACATCGAGCGCGCCCGCCCGCACTCGCATTCAATGCTGCGGGTCGGGCTGCGCGGCCGCCGCGTTACCCTCCGCGTCACCGGCGCGGGCATCTGCCATTTCACGACGATCATGCCCGCGAGGCCGTCGAGCCGTGTCCACAGCGGGCGCTGCAGCGTGTCGCCGACGAGTGGCGCATGCGCGCGCGGCAGGTCGCGATGAGTAACGATGAGTAGCGACGCCGCTTGATCGTTGGCGGGCGCAACGATTTACAGCGTGCCGCGACGTCCGTATCCTGCCGGATGCCGAGGGCGGCGATGCTCGCGCATCGCGCGGCACGCCCGGCATCTGTAACGATCAGGAACGGGATCCCTTCCGATGACAATCAGAATCGAGCGAGCCGCGCGCGGGCGCGGCGCAGCGCAATCGCGCACACGAAACCGCCGGCATTGCCGATGCGCACCGGCGCGCGCTCGGCGTGCGTTGCTGCGCGCCGATCGATCCGGTGCGCCGAGGTGAGCGGGATGGCGTCCGAATCCGCACGCGCCGACGCGCATCAGACGGAAACACGGATCGCGAAGGGCATCGTCTTTACCGTCCTGGGCGCGTGCATGCTGGTCGCCGCTGCGCTGACCGCTCGGTCGACGAGCGAATTCCTGCGGACGTCGATCGTCGTGCCGGGCCGCGTCACCAAGCTGAATGCGGGGCGGCACCATCCGGAGATCGCGTTCACGACGCTGGCGGGCGAACACGTCGAATACGCGCAGGGGGGCGACGTTAGCGTGGAGGATGGCGCGGCGGTCGAGGTGCGCTACACGCCCGACGCGCCCAGGATGAGCGCGCGGATGAATACGTTCGGCGCAATCTGGGGCACCGCGCTGACGATCGGCGGGATGGGCGGCGTGTTTTTTTCGTGCGGAGTCGGCCAGCTGTGGTCGGGCATTCGCGCGTGGCGCAGCGCGCGCAAGCAGCAGTGATCGAGCGCTGCCAACGGAAACCCCACGAAAACATTTCAAGGACATTCCAGCATGACGATTCGCTCGATGCCGTGGCTGATCGCGATCGGTGCCGCATTCGCGGGCTTTTCCGCGCACGCGGCCGGCACCGCACATTCGCTCGGCCAGGTGCCGCAGACGTTCGATTCGGCCGAAGCCCGCGCCGCGTATGCGCGCGACATGAGCGGCGCACCGCAAGCGGACGGTTTCGGCGTGCACCTGCCGCCCGGCTTCACGAGGGAAGGGCTGGCGGCGCTGCTTGCCCCGGGCCAGCCGTTCGCGCGTGTGGTGCTGGCCGGCGCGAAACCGTGGCCGCAGCGTCCCGGTGCGTTCGTCGCGATCGTTTGCGTGGCACCGACCGACGACCGGGCGCGCGAGGTACTGCGATTCAGCGCGCCCGCCGATTGTGAAGGCGTCGACCGCAATGCCAGTGCCGATGACCCGAAGGAACAGGTTTGGCTGGGCGTGTTCGAGCGCGGGCCGGACGGCGTGCCGCACCTCGTCGCACGTACCGGACAGCCGCTCGACCAGGCCACCGACTGGGGCAACACGAATCTCGACCGCCCGGACGCCCTCGAACAGACGACGCAGGCGGCTGATCTCGCATTACGGCCCGAGCGGTGGTCGCGGTTCGATCTCGCGCCGTATCTGCTGCGCGACGGCGATGCTGCGTTCGGCGTGCGAGCGGGCTGGTCGATCGGCTATGCGGGCGGCGGCGCATCGTTCGAGGCGTTGTACCTGTTCCGGGTCGACGGCAAGACGCTGCGCGTCGTGTTTGCGCAGCCGATGATGTTCTACCGGGATATCGCCGGCGATTGGCACCGCGACGGCACGCGCGATCACGACATCACGGAAGGCAGCAATACGCTCAGCGTGCTGTCGACTTCGACGGAAGGCTTCCGCGACCTGCAGTTGCGCGAGCGCGGCGGCAAATGGCGCCAGACGTTTCGCTGGTCCGCCGCGGATCGCGCGTATCAGCCGCGCTGACGAAGCGGCGCGCGACCGGATCGTCAACGGCCCGCCACCGTGACCGTCGCGAATTCCTCGACGACGGCTTCGATCACCGCCTGCACGCGCGCAGTCTTGTAGAGATCGGCGTGAGCGACGAGCCACACGTCGAAATAATTGCACCGCGGCGCGATGAGCCGCACCAGCTCCGGCTCCGTTTCGGCGCGAAAGCACGGCAACTCCGAGATGCCGAGCCCCGCCAGCGTGGCCTCCACCAGCATCATCGTCGACGAGGTCTGGAACATCACGCGACCGTGCGAAGTCGGTTCGCCGCATAGCGCGTCCCACATCGTCGGCACGACCGGCTGCTGGTACATCACCAGATCGTGTCCATCGAATGCGCTGCCCGCGACCGGTTCGCCGCGTTCGGCCAGGTAGCCGCGCGACGCGTAGATGCCCGTTTCGAGATGCCCGAGCCGTTTGACGATCAGGTCCGGCGATTCCGGCCGAAGCGTACGTATCGCGAGATCGGCTTCGCGGCGCGTGAGGTTGGCGATTCCCGCCGATGTCACGCACACCACGTCGATGCCGGCATGCCTGCGCCGCAAGCGGGCGACCGCGGGCACGACGAAACGCTTGCCGAGCGTGTCGGTCGTCGCGATGCGCACGGACCCGGCCAGTTGCTCGTCGAGCCCCATTACCCGGCGCTCGATCGTGAGCGACGCGCGTTCCATCGTTTCGGCCGGCTCGAGCAGCGCTTCGCCCGCGGTCGTCAGCACGTAGAGGGCGGGCGTGCGCAGAAACAGCCGGGCGGAGAGTTCGTCCTCGAGCGCGGCGATCCGGCGCCCGACCGTTGCCTGATCGACGTTCAGTTGCGCCGCAGCGCCGCGCAGCGTGCCGGTGCGCGCCAGGGCGAGGAAGAAGCGGGCGTTGTCCCAGTTCATGCGGGTCGATTGTGTCATCGGATGGGCGGCAGCGGGCGGACGGTGGTGATGCAAATCTGCATCAGGCCAATGCGAAATTACCACTTTTCCGCATCGCTCGCCGTTCCTAGACTCCCCGCATCTGCCTGGAGGTGTCATGTCCGATTGCAACCCCGTTTCCGTTCCCGCCGCGCTTGCGGCACCGGGCCGCCCGGCGGCGCGCGAGCAGCGCCTGACGCTCACGCTCGTCGCGGTCGGCATGTTCATGGCGGTGCTCGATTCGACGATCGTCAACGTCGCCTTGCCGGCAATGCGCGCGAGCCTCGGCGCGACGGTCGCGCAGCTCGCGTGGATCGTCGACGCCTATACGCTCAGCTTCGCCGCGCTGATCCTCGCGGGCGGCGCGCTGTCCGACCGGTTCGGCGCGAAGCACGTATACCTTGCCGGGCTGGCGCTGTTCGTCGGCGCGTCGGCCGCATGCGGTGTCGCGTCGTCGGTGGCCGTCCTCGTGGTCGCGCGCTTCGTGCAGGGCATGGGTGCCGCGCTCTTCCTGCCTGCGTCGCTCACGATCGTACGCAGCACCTTCGACGTGCCGGCCGAGCGCGCGCGGGCGATCGCGGTGTGGGCCGGCATCGCGTCGGTCGCGGTCGCCGTGGGCCCCGTGCTCGGCGGAATCCTGGTGGACGATTTCGGCTGGCGCAGTGCGTTCCTGATCAACGTGCCGGCCGGCGCACTCGCCTTTGCGGGCACGGCGGCGCTCGTTCGCGCATCGGGCACTCAGGGCGTGGGGCACTTCGACTGGGCCGGCCAGTGTATCGGCGCAATCGTGCTCGGCGCCCTGTGTTTTGTGGTGATCGAACTGCCGACGCGCGGCGCCGGCGCGACGGATGTCCGGGCCGCGCTGCTGGTTGCCGCGCTCGGTGCAGCCGCGCTGGTCGTCGTGGAGCGGCGCGCCCGCCATCCGATGGTGCCGCTCGCGTGGTTTCGCAATCGCGTCTTCGTCGCGATGAACCTGATGGGCAGCCTCGTCTACGTCGGCTACTTCGGGCTGCTGTTCGTGCTGAGCCTGTACCTGCACGGCCGCCTCGGGATGGGCGCGCGGCAGACGGGGCTGACGCTGTTGCCGTTCGCGTTGAGCCTGTCGCTCGGTAATCTGCTGTCGGGCAAGCTGCATGGCCGGGTCCGCCCGGTCCGGCTGATGGCGAACGGCCTCGCGATGGCGGCGCTGGCCATTCCGGCGATCGCGATCGCGCTCGCGCTGCGTGCGCCGTGGCCGGTGGTCTGGGCGGCGATGGTCGTATTCGGCACGGGGACCTCGATGTCGGTGGCGCCGATGATCGCGACGGTCCTCGAACAGGTGCCGGCCGACGCGGCGGGCGTGGCATCGGGGTTCCTCAATGCGGCCCGGCAGGCCGGCAGCCTGCTCGGCGTGGCCATCGCCGGCGCGGCGACGATACTGTTGCCGGACGTGGCCGATGCGTTGTGGGTGGTCGCGGGGATCGGGTGTGTCGCCTATGCGATTGCCGCGCTGGCCGCGTGGACAGCAGGCCGCGCGCACGCCGCGCAACGGACCCGTTGACGGCCGAGCGGCACGCGCGTTGTACGGTGGCAGGCAGATGCGCACGCATGCGGCGCCGCGGCTGGACGTCGCGCGGAATGTGGAGGACCATTTCGTGGTGGCGCCGCGACCGGACGGATGCGATTTTCATCCGTTCGCGCCGCATAGAATCCTGCCGAACCCCATCGAGCGGAACATCATGAAATCCGATCAAGAGACTGCCGAGCCGATCCTGTTGCGCGACGCGCACGACGGCGTCGTCACGCTGCGGCTAAATCGTCCGCAGCAATTCAATGCACTGTCCGAGGCGATGCTCGCGAGCCTGCACGATGCGTTCGAGTCGCTGGCTGCCGATCCGCACGTGCGCTGCGTCGTGCTGGCCGCGCAAGGCAAGGCGTTCTGCGCGGGTCACGACCTGCTGCAGATGCGCAGCAAGCCCGAACTCGATTACTACCGCGCGCTGTTCGCGCAGTGCAGTCGCGTGATGCTCGCGATGCGCGCGTTACCGGTGCCGGTGATCGCACGCGTGCACGGCATTGCGACGGCGGCCGGCTGCCAGCTCGTCGCCGCGTGCGACCTGGCGATCGCCGCCGATACCGCGCGCTTCGCGGTTTCGGGCATCAACGTCGGGCTGTTCTGTTCGACGCCGGCCGTTGCGTTGAGCCGCAACGTCACGGCAAAGCGCGCGTTCGACATGCTCGTGACCGGGCGCTTCGTCGACGCGGCAACGGCCGTCGCGTGGGGCCTCGTCAACGAGGCGGTGCCCGAAGATGCGCTCGACGCGGCCGTCGCGCGCAAGGTCGCGGAGATCGTCGCGAAGAGCCCGGCCGCGATGCGGTACGGCAAGCAGATGTTCTATCGCCAGCGCGAGTTGCCGCTCGACGAAGCCTATGCGTATGCGGGCGACGTGATGGCGCGCAACATGATGGAAGAGGATGCGGGCGAAGGGATCGACGCGTTCCTCGAGAAACGCAAGCCGACGTGGCGTTCGTCGTGAGCCGCCGTCGGCGTGTGGCGAGCGAAGCGGAAGGGCCGTAAGGAAGGGCCGTAACCCGCGCCTGTCGCTCACACGGAAAAGCAAACGGGCCGCCCGAGGCGACCCGCAATCGAAGCGCACGCGAGGCGACGCAACAGCGTGTGCGTCGCCGCATCTGCGCCGGTCAGCGCCCGTAGCTCCCGGTCCGCAGCGTCGGCTGTTCGCTCGATGCACCAGGCGGCACGATCACGACCGGCACGCGGCGCGCGAGCGCGCACATCAGCTCGTAGCCGATCGTGCCGCTGGCTTCCGCCACGTCATCCACCTTTACCTGGTCGCCCCACAGCTCGACACCCGATCCGATGCCCGCGTTCGGGCATGGCGTCAGGTCGACGGTCAGCATGTCCATCGACACGCGGCCGACGACGCGCGTCATCACGCCGTCCACCGCGATCGGCGTGCCGGTCGGTGCGTGGCGCGGATAGCCGTCCGCATAGCCGCACGCGACGACGCCGATCCGCATCGGCCGGTCGGCCGTGAAGCGGCGGCCGTAGCCGACGGTCTCGTCCGGCGACAGCGTCTGCACGCCGATGATCTTGCTCGTCAGCGTCATCGCGGCCATCAGCGGCGTATCGGCGATATCCCGCGCCGCACCCGTCGGCGATGCACCGTACAGGATCGTGCCGGGCCGGACCCAGTCGCGGTGCGCGCGCGGATGCCACAGCACGGCGGCCGAATTCGACGTCGAGCGCTCGCCCGGAATTCCCGCCGTCGCCGCATCGAACTGGTCGAGCTGCCAGTCGACTTCGCCTTCGTCGGCGTTCGCGAAATGCATCATCAGCGTGATCTTGCCGATCGACGGCGCGCCGGCCGCGCGCTCCCACGCGGCACGGAAAGCGGCGGGGCGATAGCCGAGCCGGTTCATCCCGGAATTCATCTTGAGCTGGATGTCGATCGGCTGCTGCGGCCTGGCCGCCATCAGCAGGTCGAGCTGCTCGTCGCAGTGCACGGCCACCGTCAGGCGGTGGCGATCGGCCAGCTCGACGTCGGCCGGCTCGAAGACCCCTTCGAGCAGCAGCACCGGCTTGTCCCAGCCGAGTTCGCGCACGCGCACGGCTTCGTCGAGATCGAGCAGCGCGATGCCGTCGGCCGCTGCGAGGCCCGGGTAGATCCGCTCGATGCCATGACCGTACGCATTGGCCTTGATCACGGTCCACACGCGCGATTGCGCGGCGGTGCGGCGGATGAAGTCGAGGTTGTGGCGGACGGCGTCAGGTCGGATGTGGGCGACGATGGGACGGGGCATGGCGATGTCTCGGATCGGATGTCGTTCGGCGCGCGCGGCGGCGCGGGTTCGGCGGCCTGGCGCGACAACGCGTCAGGCCAGTGGTGAGCGCTATCTTATTGGTGTTCGACCAGTTTTAATTAACGTTTTTGTCGATGATTTGGTGGAAATTGTGGTGTCGAACCAGGCGTGTCGCGGCTGCCGGCGGGCCGTGCAGCCGAGTCTCCCGTCTAGAAAACCGGTGCGCGAACAGCACGACGCAATGCTAAGCTCTCGGCGATCTTGTCATTGATCAATGTAATCATAAAAGGAGGAGACTTTTGATGACGACGTCCCAGCTGTGCCTGTTCATCGTGGCGGCGTTGCCGTTCTCGATGACGTTTCTCGCGAAGGCCCGCAAGGGTTACGACAACCGCGCGCCGCGCGATTACCTGGCGAAACTCGAAGGCTGGCGCGCTCGCGCGCAGGCCGCGCACCAGAACGGGTGGGAAGCGCTTGCGCTGTTCACGGCCGCGCTGGTGGTGGCATGGCACAACGGCGCGAACGGGCATCGCGTTGACCAGCTTGCGATGGCATTCGTCGCGATCCGCATCGTCTACATGCTGATGTACCTGCTGAACTGGGCGACGCTGCGCTCGCTCGTGTGGTTCGGCGGGATGGCGTGCGTGGTGGCGTTGTTCTTCGCCGCGCCGTAAGCGGCGCATGCGGGCGAGGCCGGCGCGTTACTTGCCGGTCGCGCGGCCCGTGCCGTGCACGAGGCTGTCGTTGGATGCGGGCGCAACGATCGGGCCCGCGATCGGCGCTGCTGCCGCGTCCGCTTCCGCTTCGCGGCGCAGGAACGCGATCAGTGGATCGAGCAGCCGGTGTCGCGTCGACGGGTTGCGGCGCAGCACGAAGCGCCACGACGCGGCGCGCTCGAGGCCCGGCCTCAGTGGCACGAGGCGCCCGCTGCGCAGCTCGGGCTCGATCAGCGGCGCGCGGCCGAGCGCGATGCCCGCGCCGCCGACCGCCGCGCCGATGACCTGGCTGAAACTGCTGTAGCGGACGATCTTCGTCTCGAAGTCGCCCGGCAGGCCGAACTCCATGGACCAGTTGCGCCAGTCGATCTCGGGGCTGTTCTCGTGCATCTCCTGAAGCAGCCGGGAGCGGCACACGTTCACGGAGGCAAACGGATGCAGTTCGGGGCTGCATACCGGGAACACCGTTTCCTGCAGCAGGATGTCGTCGTCGGCCTGCAGCCGGTGCGCGGGCACGTGCACGATCGCCAGATCGACGCCGCTGCGCGCGAAATCCGGTTCGTCGTCGAGCACGACGGCATGCAGCGGCGTGTCGGGATGAAGCGACGAAAATTCCGCGAGGCGGCGTGCGAGCCACATCGCCGAAAACGGCGCGTTGGCGGATACGGTGAGCCGTTGCGCGGTGCCGCGAATTTCGGCACAGGCATCGGTCAGCCGCGACAGCGCATCGCTGACCGCCGGCAGCAGGCGTGCGCCGGCCGGCGTGAGGCTGATGCCGCCGAGCCCCGTGCTGCGTTCGAGCAGCCGCGCGCCAAGCGATTCCTCGAGCGCGCGAATCTGGTGACTGACCGCGCTCGTCGATACGTTCAGTTCCGCCGCCGCGCGCGCGAACCCGCCGAGGCGGACGGCCGCCTCGAAAGCTCGCAATGCGCTGAGGGGAGGGAGGTGCGACATGCGGGGTATTGTAGTTGACTCAATACCCGTTGAAAAATCATCTTTTGCCGCGCACGGGCCGCGCGGGTAGCCTCGATCCGGTCAAGAAAAAACATCATCGGACACGACCGGAGGGCTTCATGTATTTCGACCGACGACTATGGGCAATGATGGCGGGACTGCGCTGGCGGGTTGCCGCGGCCGTCGCGCTCGGCCTGCTCGCGATGGGTGTCGGGATTCTGCGTTTCGTATTTCTCGGCCGCGTGCTGGCGCTGGTCTTTTCCGGCGCGCCGGCACGCAGCATCGGCGAGGCCGTCGTTGCAACCGCGGCCTGCGTGCTGTTGCGCGCGTGGCTCGACCATCGCCGTACGATGCTCGCGCAGCACACGGCCGGGCGCGTGCAGGCCACGTTGCGCGCGCGGCTGTTCGACCGGATCGCCGCACTCGGTCCCGCGTGGTTCAGCGGCGAACGCACGGGCGGCGTGATGCTGGCCGTCGTCGACGGCGTCGAGCAGTTGCAGACCTTTTTCGGCACCTACCTGCCGCAGCTCGTGATCGCCGCGTGCGCGCCGGTGATGATCTTCGCGGTGCTCGCGTGGTGGGATGTGCCGACGGCCGCGATCCTCCTGGTCGCGGCGCTCGTCACGCTTGCGCTGCCGCAACTCGTGCACCGTGCCGACAAGCGCGCGGCGCTCGCTCGCTCCGCAGCGTTCAAGGCGTTCGGCGAGGAATTTCTCGACGCGGTGCAAGGCCTGCCGACGCTGAAGGCGTTCGGGCAAAGCACGGCGTTCGGCGCGAAGCTGGCCGCGAAGGCGCGCGCGCTGTCCGACAGTACGTTCTGGGTGCTCGCGCTCGGCCTGCTCACGCGGTTCTTCACCGATCTCGGCACCGGCCTCGGCGCGGCCGCCGCGATCGCGGTCGGTGCGTGGCGCGTGCGGCATGGCGACATGAGCCTCGAGGCGCTGCTGATCGTGCTGATGGCCGGCAGTGAAATCTTCCGGCCGCTGCGCGACCTGCGTTCCGTGCTGCACCAGGGGATGATCGGCCAGTCGGCGGCGAATGCGATCCATGCGCTGCTCGATGCGGATAGTCATGCACCGGCCGCCGACGCGCCGCGTGTGACGGGCCTGCGGCCGGAGATCGCGTTCGACGCCGTCAGCTTCGCGTATCCGGGGCGTCGTGCGGACGCGCATGCGGCGCTGAGCTTTTCGGTTCGCGAGGGCGAAACGGTGGCCATCGTCGGGCCGAGCGGTGCGGGCAAGTCGACCATCGTGCGCCTGCTGCTGCGCCAGCACGATGCGCAGGGCGGCGCGATCCGCATCGGCGGCCACGACGTGCGCACGCTCGATGCCGGCCAGGTGCGCGAGATGATCGCGGTCGTCGCGCAGGATGCGACGCTGTTCGACGGCAGCGTGGCCGACAACCTGCGGCTCGGCAGCCCCGACGCGAGCGATGCGGACATGATCGCCGCCGCGCGTGCCGCCAACGCGCACGATTTCATTTCGGCGCTGCCCGACGGCTACGCGACGCGCATCGGCGAACGCGGGCTCATGCTGTCGGGCGGCCAGCGCCAGCGCCTCGCGATTGCCCGCGCGCTGCTGCGCGATGCGCCGATCCTGCTGCTTGACGAGGCGCTGTCGTCGGTCGACGCGGAGAACGAAGCGCTGATCCAGCAGGCGCTCGACCGGCTCACGCGCGGGCGGACCACGCTCGTGCTCGCGCACCGGCTGTCCAGCGTGATCGGCGCCGACCGCATCCTGGTGCTCGACCAGGGGCAGGTGGTCGACGAGGGCACGCATGCGGCGCTGATCGCGCGCGACGGTCCGTATCGCCGGCTGATGGGGCCGCAACTGGAAGCGGTCGCCGAGTCGGTCGGTGCGGCGGCGACGGCCGGCCCGACCGCGCGCGCATCGTCGGGCCCGCAGGTGCGGCCGCTGAACGACGATGCGGCGGAGATCGGCTGGCCGGAAACCCTGCAGACGCTATTGCGCTTCGTGCGCCCGTGGACGGGCAAGGTCGTGCTGACGGTGCTGTTCGGGATCGGCCGCGTGCTCGCGTTCATCGGCGTCGGCGTGATCGGCGCGCTGGTGGTCGGCGCGGTGCCGGGCGGCCACGTGAGCCCGACGCTCGTCACCGCACTGCTCGTGATCGCGCCGTTGGCGGCCGTGCTGCACTGGCTCGAATCCTGGCTCGCGCACGACATGGCGTACCGGTTGCTCGCGGAAATGCGCATCGCGCTGTTCGCGACGCTCGAACGCCTCGCGCCGGCCGGGCTGCTGCGCCGCCGCTCCGGCGATCTCGTGTCGCTCGCGACGCAGGACGTCGAGACCGTCGAGTATTTCTATGCGCACACGCTGGCGCCCGCATTCGTCGCGGTGCTCGTGCCGGCCGCCGTGCTGGTGCTGCTCGCGTCGGTCGCCTGGCCGCTCGCGCTCGTGCTGCTGCCGTTCCTGTCGTGGGCCGGGCTCGCACCGGTGCTGGCGCGGCGTGACGTCGACCGGCTCGGCACCGGCGCACGCGAAGCGCTCGGCCAGCTCGGCGCGCACCTGACCGAAACGATCCAGGGGCTTGCGGAGCTGACCGCGTTCCAGGCCGTCGCGCGCCGGCGCGCAGCGTTCGTGGCCGAGGTCGATGCGTACCGCAAGCAACGCACGAAGCTGCTCGACGATCTGTCGGCGCAGAGCGCCGCGCTGGAAATCGCGAGCGGGCTCGGCGGGCTGGTCGTCGCGGCGCTGGGCGCGCTGCTGTGCGCACGCGGCTGGTTTCCGCGCGAGTCGTTGCCGCTGCTGGTGCTGGTGGCCGTGGCCGCTTTCATGCCGGTGGCCGAAATCGGCCAGGTCGCGCGCCAGCTCGCCGATACGATCGCGTCGACGCGCCGCTTGCGTGCGCTGGAGAAGGAGCCGGTGCCGGTGACGGACGGCACGCAGGCGATGCCTGCCGATCCGGCCGTGCGTTTCGAGGCCACGTCCTTCACATACCCGGGCCGCAGCGTGCCCGCGATCGACCGCGTGAGCTTCGAGGTGCGGCCCGGCAGCACGGTCGCGCTGGTCGGTGCGTCGGGCGCCGGCAAGTCGACGGTTGCGAGCCTGCTGCTGCGCTTCTGGGATCCGCAGCAGGGCCGCGTGACGCTCGGCGGCGTCGACCTGCGCGACTTGCGGCTCGACGACCTGCGGCAGCACATCGCGCTGGTTGCGCAGGATACCTACCTGTTCAACGACACGCTCGAAGCGAACATCCGGCTCGCCGCGAGCGATGCGTCCGACGCGGACGTGCAGCGTGCGATCGACCATGCGGCGCTCGGCGACTTCGTCGCGCGGCTGCCTGACGGGCTGGCGACGCGCGTCGGCGAGCGCGGCGTGCAGCTGTCGGGCGGGCAGCGCCAGCGTGTCGCGATTGCACGCGCGTTCCTCAAGGATGCGCCGGTGCTGATCCTCGACGAAGCGACGTCCCATCTGGACACGATCAGCGAGCAGCAGATCCGCGCGGCGCTGGAAGACCTGATGACGCAGCGTACGTCGATCATCATCGCGCACCGGCTGTCGACCGTGCGCAATGCCGACCTGATCCTCGTGATGGAGCACGGCAGCGTGATCGAGGCGGGAAGGCATGCGGACCTGATGGCGCGGCAGGGCGCGTATGCGCGGCTCGTGTCGCATCAGGCGAGCGGGGTGGCGGCGTAAGCGACGCTGCAGCGGCGCGCGGCCGGCCGATAGGGCCGCGCATATTCCGCAACATGTGTTGAGCCCCGCCGGCGAATGCCGGCATCGCGCGGGCAGCCGCTCCGGCACGACACGGTGCCGGGGCGAAGCGCCGACGATCCGCGCTGACACATGCGCTGACACCCGCACGGGCGGCGGTGGTTGTCGCGCCCCGTCGCGCCGTCATCCCCCTCTCGCGTAATGCCCGGGACGGGAAACCCGCCAGACCAGACCGCGTCACCACCAACCGCTCCCCACGCGCCGCCATCGGCCGGCGCATCACGATCCGGCCGGGCATTTCGCCCCGGGCCACACGCCCTTTCCTCCGATTTATCCACCCGCGCGCCCCGGGTTTGTCTCGACGCATTTACCTGTTGCGCACTTTTTTGTTGTCGTAGTATCGCCGTTGACAACACGTGTTGCACTACGGTCTAATTCGACATCGCATGTTGCGGTGCGGCTTGATGTCGTCGTTCCGCCGGCCGCGTGGCCGGCCCATCGCTCAATCATGCGGAGAGAAACCATGAGTCGCCGTTCCTTCCTGAAAGCCGTCGCGGTCGTTGCCGCGCTCGGCGCAAGCCTCGCGCACGCGGACACCAGGACGCTCGTCGTCGGGACCGACACGTCGTTCATGCCGTTCGAGTTCAAGCAGGGCGACAAGTACGTCGGCTTCGATCTCGACCTGTGGGCGGAGATCGCGAAGGACCAGGGCTGGAAATACACGATCCAGCCGATGGATTTCGCGGGCCTGATCCCGGCGCTGCAGACGCAGAACATCGACGTCGCGCTGTCGGGCATGACGATCAAGGAAGAGCGCAGGAAGGCGATCGACTTCTCCGCGCCGTACTACGACAGCGGGCTCGCCGCGATGGTGCAGACCGGCAACACGACGATCAAGTCGATCGACGACCTGAACGGCAAGGTGATCGCCGCGAAGACGGGCACCGCCACGATCGACTGGATCAAGGCGCACCTGAAGCCGAAGGAGATCCGCCAGTTCCCGAACATCGACCAGGCCTACCTCGCGCTCGAAGCCGGCCGCGTCGATGCGGCGATGCACGACACGCCGAACGTGCTGTTCTTCGCGAACAACGAGGGCAAGGGCAAGGTGAAGGTCGCGGGCCAGCCGGTCAGCGGCGACAAGTACGGGATCGGCTTCCCGAAGGGCAGCGCGCTGGTGCCGAAGGTCAATGCGTCGCTCGTGAAGATCAAGGCCGATGGCCGCTACGCGCAGATCTACAAGAAGTGGTTCGGTGCCGAACCGCCGAAGATGTGAGCGTGACGCCGCAACAGCGCGCGGCCGGGTGGCCGCGCCGGTCTTGAATCGAACGGGGAGCGACAAGTGAATTTCGATTGGTCGGCGATCTGGGCGGCGTTGCCGGACCTGATGGACGGGGTCCGGTTGACGGTGTTCATCGCATTTTTCGGGCTGGTGGGCGGCTTCATCGTCGGGATGATCGCGGGCATGTTCCGCGCATACGGACCAAAGGCGATGAACGTGCTCGCACAGGTTTATATTGAATTGATCCGCGGCACGCCGATCGTCGTGCAGGTGATGTTTTTGTATTTCGCGCTGCCGCTGCTCGCGCATATCCGCATCGACGGCCTGACGGCCGCGATCATCGCGATCACGGTGAATTCCGGCGCGTATCTCGCGGAAGTGGTGCGCGGCGCGCTGCTGTCGATCCCGAAGGGGCTGACGGAGGCAGGGCTCGCGATGGGCTTGTCGATGCCGCGCGTGCTGCTGAAAGTGGTCGGGCCGCTCGCATTCCGGCGCCTGATTCCGCCGCTCGGCAACCAGTGCATCGTGAGCCTGAAGGACACGTCGCTGTTCATCGTGATCGGCGTCGGCGAGCTGACGCGCAAGGGGCAGGAAATCATCGCGGGCAATTTCCAGGCGGTCGAGATCTGGACGGCAGTGGCTGTCCTTTACCTGTTGCTGACCGGCGCCATGACGTTGACGCTGCGGCTCGTCGAAAGAAGGATGCGCATCCTATGAGCATGATCGAATTCCAGAACGTGTCGAAGAGCTTCGGCCACGTGCCGGTGCTGAAGCATATCGACCTGAAGATCGACGCGGGCGAGGTGGTCGTCGTGATCGGGCCGTCCGGCTCGGGCAAGTCGACGATGCTGCGCTGTATCAATGCGCTCGAGAAAATCACCGGCGGCGAACTGCTCGTCGACGGCCAGAGCGTGCGCGGCAACGCGGCGACGATCCGCAACATCCGGCTCGAAGCCGGCATGGTGTTCCAGCAGTTCAACCTGTTTCCGCAGATGACCGCGCTCGAGAACGTGATGTTCGGGCCGATGCAGGTGCGCGGTGCGTCGCGCGCCGAAGCGCGCGACCAGGCGATGGCGCTGCTCGACAAGGTCGGCCTCGAATCGCGCGCGAATCATTATCCGTCGGAGCTGTCGGGCGGCCAGCAGCAGCGTGTCGCGATTGCGCGTGCGCTCGCGATCCGGCCGCGGCTGATGCTGTTCGACGAGCCGACGTCGGCGCTCGATCCGGAATTGCGCCACGAAGTGCTGAAAGTGATGCAGGATCTCGCGACCGAAGGGATGACGATGATCGTCGTCACGCACGAGATCGGCTTTGCGAAGCGGGTCGGCACGCGCCTGCTCTTCATGGATCAGGGCGGGATTGCCGAGGACGGCCATCCGGTCGAGCTGATCGACCGGCCGCCGACCCCGCGCCTGAAGGAATTCCTGAAACACGTGTCCTGAACGAAACCGAACCCTCCGACATGCCGCTTTCCCTTTCCCCCGTCATCGCCGGCGCGCCGTTCGACATCGGCGTGCGCCTCGGCGAGCTCGCCCGGCCCGTGTTCGATGAATACATGCAGCAGAGCAGCGCGTGGCAGGCCGTGCGCCGCTGGCGCGGCCATCCGTTCGTCGCCGCGCTGCGGCAGGCCGCGCTGGCCGCGTATCCCGATCTCGTCGCGGAGCTGGACGGGATCGCGGCGGGCATCGGCTGGCGGGCGGAGGACATCTTCCTGTGGAACTGCCGCGGCGAACTGATTCACAACGCGCCGGATGGCTGCACGACGCTTGCCGGGCGCGACGCTCACGGCACGCGCTGGATCGCGCACAACGAGGACGGCGATCCGTACCTGCGCGAGCGCTGCCTGCTCGTCGACGTGCAGCCGGCGGGCAAGCCCGGCTTCATCAGCTTCTATTACCCCGGCTCGCTGCCGGGCCACACCTTTGCCGCGAACCGCGCGGGCATCGCGCAGGCGATCAACAACCTGCGGATCCGCACGCCGGCAGCGGGCGTGCCGCGGATGATCCTCGCGCGCGCCGTGCTCGATGCGACGTCGCTCGACGCGGCGGCCGACGTGCTGCGCACGCATGCACGCGCGAGCGGGTTTCATCACACGCTCGGCGCGACCGGCGATGCACGGCTGCTGAGCATCGAGGCGAGCGTCGCGCGCTGTTCGGTGACCGACGTCGCGCGGCTCGCGGGGCATGCGAACCATCTCGTGCACGCCGGCTGCGACGCGGAAGCGCAGATCGTCACGCAATCGTCGGCCGATCGTCAGCGTCGCGTCGACGCGCTGACGCCCGCCATCGACGCGATCGATGAAGCCGCGCTGCGGCGCGTGCTCGGCGATCGCGCGCCGGAAGGGCTGCCGATCTACCGCGACGATCCGGCCGACCCCGACGACGAGAACACGCTGGCCACCGCCGTGTTCGCGATCGGCGCGGCATCGATCGATTTCACCATTCACCAACACGGCACGCAGCGTTTCGCGACGCGCATCGTGCCGTCCGGACGCGCGCACGACGCGTCCTGATCCATGAGGCAACGCATGACGACCGTTTTCCATCGCGCTCCGCGCGCCACCTTGCCCGTTGCCGTCGCAGGCGACGGCATCGAGATCATCGACTCGACCGGCAAACGCTATATCGACGCGTGCGGCGGCGCGGCCGTTTCGTGTCTCGGCCACAGCAACCAGCGGGTGATCGACGCGATCAAGCGGCAGGCGCAGCAGCTGGCGTACGCGCATACGTCGTTCTTCACGACCGACGTGGCTGAAGAACTCGCCGACCGGCTCGTCGCTGCCGCGCCGGCCGGCCTCGAGCACGTGTATTTCGTGTCGGGCGGCTCCGAGGCGGTCGAGGCCGCGCTGAAGCTCGCACGCCAGTATTTCGTCGAGAAGGGCGAGCCGCAGCGCCGCCATTTCATCGCGCGACGCCAGAGCTATCACGGCAACACGCTCGGCGCGCTCGCGATCGGCGGCAACGCGTGGCGGCGCGAGCCGTTCCTGCCGCTGCTGATCGAGGCGCACCACGTGAGCCCGTGTTATGCATACCGCGACCAGCAGGCGGGCGAAACCGACGAAGCTTATGCGCAGCGCCTCGCGGATGAACTCGAACAGAAGATCGTCGAACTCGGCGCGGACAACGTCGCGGCGTTCGTCGCGGAGACGGTGGTGGGCGCAACGGCCGGCGCGGTGCCGCCGGTGCGCACGTACCTGAAGAAGATTCGCGCCGTGTGCGACAAGTACGGCGTGCTGCTGATCCTCGACGAGATCATGTCGGGCATGGGCCGCACGGGCTACCTGTACGCGTGCGATGAAGACGGCGTCGCGCCCGACCTGCTGACGATCGCGAAAGGGCTCGGCGCGGGCTACCAGCCGATCGGCGCGACGCTGGTGAGCGATCGCATCTACCGGACGATCGTCGACGGTTCGGGCTTCTTCCAGCACGGCCACACGTACCTGGGCCACGCAACCGCATGCGCGGCCGCGCTCGAAGTGCAGCGCGTGATCGCCGAAGAGAAGCTGCTCGACAACGTGAAGGCGCGCGGCGAGCAACTGCGTGCATCATTGCGCGAGCACTACGGCGCGCATCCGCATGTCGGCGACGTGCGCGGCCGCGGGCTGTTCGTCGGCATCGAGCTCGTGCGCGATCGCGACAGCAAGGCGACGTTCGATCCCGCGCTGAAGCTGCATGCGGCGGTCAAGCGCGAAGCGATGCAGCGCGGCCTGATGGTGTATCCGATGGGCGGCACGATCGACGGCGTTCACGGCGATCACATCCTGGTCGCGCCGCCGTTCATTTGCACCGCGCAGCAGATCGATACGATCGTCGAGCGGTTGTCGGGCGCGATCGGCGCGGCGCTCGCGTCGGCCGGCGCGTGACCGTATTCGTCAAACCTAGTCCGGACTTCGCCATGACCAACAGATTGCCTCCGTTCGATCCCGCATCGGCCACCGATGAGCAGAAGGCCGTGCTGGCCGACATTCTCAGCGGCCCGCGCGGCAACCTGAACGGGCCGTTTCTCGGCTGGATCGCGAGCCCCGAGCTGGCGCAGCACGCGCAGAAGCTCGGCGCGTTCTGCCGTTATCGCACGGGCCTGCCGCTGCGCCTGTCGGAGCTCGCGATTCTCGTGACGGCCGCGCGCTGGCGCTCGCAGGCCGAGTGGCACATTCACCATCCGATCGCGCTCGAGGCGGGCGTGCCGGCCGCGACGGCCGACGCGATCCGGCGCGGCGTCGCACCCGCATTCGAGTCGGACGACGATGCGCTGATCCATGCCTTCGCGAGCGAGCTGTACGACACGCGGCGCGTGAGCGATGCGACGTTCGAACGGGCGCAAGCGCGCTTCGGCCACGAAACGGTCGTCAATCTCGTCGCGTTGCTCGGCTACTACGCGCTCGTCGCGATGACGCTGAACACGTTCGGCATGCGCGCGCAAGGGCAGACCGAATTGCCGTTTCCGGAGTAATACCCGTGCGTTGATCGTGCCGGAGCAACTGAGGTGATACGTCTGACGAACGTGTTGCCAACCTGTTCCGGCACAATGCAACCAAATGTATTCATGCGGGATCGACGGCCGATCGCCGCGTATGATGGCTTGTTCACGTCGATATGAGCGGTGAGCAAGCATGACGAGTACCCGCAAGACCTTGATGATCGCCGGTGGGCTCCTGGTAGCCGCGGCCGGCACTGCCTACGTGATGCTCCTGCGTGCGGATCACCGCGCGATCGAAGATGCCGGCATCGGCGATTCGGCCGCGCCCGTTGCCGCGGCGCCCGCGGGCAACGATCACGCCGTGCAGGGCGCCATCGCGCCGCCGGCTCCTGCCGCCGCGATGGCACCGAAACAGGCGGCTGTCGCGCCGCCGCCCCCCGCACCGGCGCCTTCTGCGCCGGCCGAAACCGCACGCGTCAGTGCAGCGCCGGCCGTGCCGGTCGTCAGCGACAAGCCGCAGCCGGTGACGAAGCCGAGCGCGCCGCCGCCGAAGGTCACCGTCGTGACCGTCGATGCGCAGGATTCGACCCCACCGTCGCCGCCGTCGGCCGCCAAACCCGCGCAGCAGGCCGCACCCGCACCCGCGCAGGTCACGCAACGCGCGCCGCGCAAGCGCGATGGCCTGGAACGCCACGCGGCCGCAGCACCTTCCGCAACGAAATCCGAAACGCCGGAGACGGCCGCGCTCGTGAGGGAATCGGCGAAGCTCGACCCGTCGTTGCCGCCGCCATCGATGTCGTCGATGCCGTCGATGTCATCGGGCAGCGGTTCGACCCGGCAGGGCAGTTCGTCGTCGGGCGCGAATCCGGTTGCCGCGGCGATGACCGAGCAACTGGTCAGGCAGTCGAGCAATTTCAACTCGGCGTCGTCAGCGGCGCCCGCGAACGGCGGCCCGACCACGACCAAGTAACCGCGATCGCTTCGAGAATAAAAAGGACCCCGCATGCCGACCAAAGCATGCGGGGCCAAGAGAGACAAACTGTCGTGCCGACGGGCTGACGCGCGTTACGCGGCGACCGCTTCCTCGGCCTGCGGCTGCGCGGCGGCAACCGGTGCAACGTCCTGCCGGATCAGGTGGTCGAACGCGCCGAGCGACGCCTTCGCGCCTTCGCCCACGGCGATCACGATCTGCTTGAACGGCACCGTCGTCACGTCGCCGGCCGCGAACACGCCCGGTACCGACGTCGCGCCGCGTGCATCGACGACGATCTCGCCGTGCTTCGACAGTTCGACCGTACCCTTCAGCCACTCGGTGTTCGGCACGAGGCCGATCTGCACGAACACGCCTTCGAGATCGATGCGCTGCGTGTCACCCGAGCGCAGATCCTTGTAGATGAGCCCGTTCAGCTTGCTGCCGTCGCCGGTCAGCTCGGTCGTTTGCGCCTGCGTGACGATCGTCACGTTCGGCAGGCTGCGCAGCTTGCGCTGCAGCACTTCATCCGCACGCAGTTGCGCGCCGTATTCGATCAGCGTGACGGCCTTCACGATGCCGGCGAGATCGATCGCGGCCTCGACACCCGAGTTGCCGCCGCCGACCACCGCGACGCGCTTGCCCTTGAACAGCGGGCCGTCGCAGTGCGGGCAGTACGCGACACCGCGGTTGCGGTATTCGCGCTCGCCCGGCACGTTGATTTCGCGCCAGCGTGCGCCGGTTGCGAGGACGATCGTCTTCGCCTTCAGCACCGCGCCATTCGCGAGGCGGATCTGGTGCACGTCGCCCGGAATCAGCGCATCGGCGCGCTGCACGTCCATGATGTCGACGTCGTATTGCTTCACGTGCTGTTCGAGCGCGGTCGCGAACTTCGGCCCTTCGGTTTCCTGCACCGACACGAAGTTCTCGATCGCCATCGTATCGAGCACCTGGCCGCCGAAACGCTCGGCGACCACGCCCGTTGCAATGCCCTTGCGCGCCGAGTAGATCGCGGCTGCAGCGCCTGCCGGGCCGCCGCCGACGATCAGCGTATCGAACACCGGCTTGTTCTCGAGCGACTTCGCGGCACGCGCGCTGGCGCCCGTATCGAGCTTCGCGAGGATTTCCTTCACGCTGCTGCGGCCCTGGCCGAACGAGGCGCCGTTCAGGAACATCGTCGGCACGGCCATGATCTGGCGCGACTCGACTTCACCCTGGAACAGCGCGCCGTCGATCGCGACGTGACGGATGCGCGGGTTGATCAGCGACATCACGTTCAGCGCCTGCACGACTTCCGGGCAGTTCTGGCACGACAGCGAGAAATACGTTTCGAACGCGTAGTCGCCGTCGAGCGCGCGGATCTGTTCGATCACGTCGTCGTCGAGCTTGATCGGATGGCCGCCCGTCTGCAGCAGCGCGAGCACGAGCGACGTGAATTCATGGCCCATCGGAATGCCGGCGAAGCGGATGCCGGCCGGCTTGCCGGGCTCGCCGATCGAGAACGACGGCTTGCGCTCGGCGTCGTCGCGGCGTTCGGTCACGGTCACGCGATCCGTCAGCGACGCAATCTCGTTCAGCAGCGCCAGCAGTTCCTGCGATTTCGCGCTGTCGTCGAGCGAGGCGACGAGTTCGATCGGGCGCGTGATCTTTTCGAGGTACGCTTTGAGTTGGTTCTTGAGATTGGCGTCGAGCATGGCGTTTCGGATTCCGTATTGATGATTCTGGTCGGGCACGTCGTGCCGGAGGAGGGCGCGGGCCGCATGCCGCGGCGGCCCGTCATCGGGAGGCTCGCGCGCCTCGTGCGAGGCGCGCGGCGCGATCGTCAGATCTTGCCGATCAGGTCGAGCGACGGGGTCAGCGTTTCCGCACCCGGCGTCCACTTGGCCGGGCACACTTCACCCGGGTGCGCCGCGATGTATTGCGCCGCCTGCACCTTGCGCAGCAGTTCGCCTGCGTCGCGGCCGATGCCGTTGTCGTGGATTTCGCACAGCTTGATCTCGCCTTCCGGGTTGATCACGAACGTGCCGCGCAGGGCCATCCCTTCTTCCTCGATCAGCACGTCGAAGTTGCGCGACAGCGTGAGCGTCGGGTCGCCGACCAGCGGGTACTTGATCTTGGCGATCGTGTCCGACGTGTCGTGCCATGCCTTGTGCGTGAAGTGCGTGTCGGTCGACACGCCGTAGATTTCGACACCCAGCTTCTGGAATTCCGCGTAACGGTCGGCGAGGTCGCCCAGCTCGGTCGGGCAGACGAACGTGAAGTCGGCCGGGTAGAACACGACGACGGACCACTTGCCCTTGAAGTTCTCTTCCGAGACGGGCACGAATTCGCCGTTGTGGTAAGCGGTTGCCTTGAACGGCTTGATTTGGGTGTTGATGATCGGCATCTGGACAATTCCTTTTCGTCAGGGGTGAGTGGAGTGTTGCCAGTATCCGGGTTCACCCTGAGCTTGTGAAATTGCTTGTTTCAATCCGGGGCATCGGGATTTTCTATCTGCTTCCGGCCCTTGATTGGGCGCGGCGTGCGCCGAAGGCGATTCGGGCGGCAGGGGGGCTGTACGTGCCTTCACCATTCCGAGCGGAGGTCCTCAAATCCCCGCCATCTTCCTCAACCACGCCGCCAGCCGCCTGGCTCCATCCGGCATGTCCGCGTCCTCGCGGGTGCACAGGTAGTAATTGCGCCCGTCGTCGAGCGCGTGATCGAACAGCTGCACGAGCTCGCCGTTCGCCAGTTCGCGCTGGACCAGCGGCGCGCGCAGCAAGGCCGCGCCGAGATCCGCGCGCGCGGCGCTCAGCGTGAGCTGGCCGTCCTCGAACATCGGCCCCACCGCATGCGACACATGCTTGACGCCCGCGCCCTGCAGCCAGTTGACCCACGTGCTGCGATCCTCGTCGTGCACGAGCGGCGCGCGCGCGAGATCGGCCGGCGTGCGAAACGGCCCGTGGCGGTTCAGGAACGACGGGCTGCACATCGGCACCATCGCGCCCGGCAGCAGCCGCTCGCAGCGGTAGCCGGGCCAGTCGCCGGTGCCGAAGCGGATCGACAGGTCCGATGCATCGCTGCGGTAGTTGCGGTGATGTGCATACAGCACCGTCACGTCGACGTCCGTGTTGTCGGCCAGGAACGCGTGCAGCCGCGGAATGAACCAGCCGATGCCGAGCAGCGGAATCAGGCTGATGGTGATCTGCCGCAGCGACGAGCGGTCGCGCACGAAACGCGTCGCGCTGCGCAGCACCGAGAACGCGGCGCTGATCGAGCGGTAGTAGTCGCGGCCTTCGTCGGTGAGGACAAGCAGTCGGCCCTCGCGCACGGTCAGCGGCGTCTGGATGAATGCTTCGAGCAGCTGCAGCTGATGGCTGACCGCCGAAGGCGTGATGTCGAGCTCGCCCGCCGCCGCGGTGACCGACCCGAGGCGCGCGAACGCTTCGAACGCACGCACCGCGCGCAGCGGCGGATCGTGCGGCAATTGTTCGATATTTTTCATGTATCGAATTTTATCGAAAAGTCAGGGTAAGCGACAACATGAAAATTTCCTGTATTTACAGTGATGTAGGTTAATGTGTCGGGAACGGCATAAGCATCCAACAATTGGATATTTGGGGTTTGGGTGCTCAATATTTAATATTTTTCATGTTTTGATTCGATCCACCGGTCCCCCGCACATGAAAATCGCATTTCTCCACGCCAGCCTCGCATTCTCGGCGGCCGCCCTGGTCGCCTCCGTTCCCGCGTTCGCACAATCCGCGCCGCAGACGATCCTGATCGGTCTCGCCGCGCCGCTCACCGGCCCGTCCGCGCGGATCGGCAAGGATCTGCAGAACGGCGCGCAACTCGCGATCGACGACGCGAACGCGAAGCATCCGACCATCGGCGGCAAGCCGGTGGTGTACAAGCTCGTCGCGGCAGACGACCAGTCCGATCCGCGTACGGCCGTCGCGGTTGCGCAGCAGCTCGTCGACCAGCACGTGATCGGCGTCGTCGGCCACTGGAACACGGGCTGCAGCGTGCCGGCGTCGCGCGTCTACCGCGATGCGGGCATCCCGCAGATCGCGCCGGCGTCCACCGGCCATCAATACACGCAGCAGGGCTATGCGACGGCCTTCCGCATCATGGGTCACGACGATGCGGGCGGCAATTTCACCGGCGCGTATGCGGTGAAGACGCTGAAGGCGAAGCGCATCGCGGTGATCGACGATCGCACGTCGTTCGGCGCGGGGCTCGCCGACCAGTTCATCAAGGGCGTGCAGGCGAACGGCGGCGCGATCGTCGATCGCCAGTACGTGAACGACAAGACGACCGACTTCAGCGGCGTGCTGACCGCGATCAAGGGCAAGCGCGCGGATCTCGTGTTCTTCGGCGGCCTGGATGCGCAGGCCGCGCCGATCTCGCGGCGGATGCGCCAGCTCGGCGTGAACGCACCGCTGCTCGGCGCGGGCGGCTTCGTGAGCCAGACCTTCCTGTCGCTCGCCGGCAAGGACGGCGACGGCGTGACGGCGCTCGAGCCAGGCCTGCCGCTCGACCGGATGCCGGGCGGCAAGGCGTTCGACACGCAATACCAGGCGCGCTTTCACGCGCCGATCGAGCTGCATGCGCCGTTCGCGTACGACGCGGCCGCCACGCTGATCGCGGCCGCGCAGAAGGCCGGCACGACGCAGCCGGCGAAACTCGTCGCGGCGGTGCATGCGATCGACCGGCCCGGCGTGACGGGGCGGGTCGCGTTCGATGCCGAAGGCAACCTGAAGGACCCGGCCTTCACGATCTACCAGGTGCGCGGCGGCAAGTGGGCCATCGTCGACGTGCTTGGCGGCTCGCGCACCGCGACCAAGTAAACGATACGGCGCGACACAGCGATAAGACAACCAAGACGATCCCCATGACCGAAGCCACCCAGACATCCGCCGCCGCACCCGAGGACACGCGCCTCGGGATCCTCGCGCGGCGCCGCATCGAAGCGGAAATCATCAAGCCGATCTACGAGATCATGAAGCGCGAGTTCGGCGCCGAGCGCGCGCAGGCCGTGATCGCGGAGGCCGTGCGCGGCGCGGCGGTGGATGCCGGCCGCACGTTCGCCGCGCAGGAACCGGACGGCACGAGCGTGAAGTCGTTCATCGCGCTGCAGGTGCTGTGGGAGAAGGACGATGCGCTCGACGTCGAGGTGCGGCGCGCGGACGACACGCATTACGACTACGACGTGCATCGCTGCAGCTACGCGGAGATGTATCACGCGATGGGGCTCGGCGAGATCGGCCACCTGCTGAGCTGCGCGCGCGACAGCTATTTCATCCAGGGCTATGCGCCGGACATCGCGCTCACGCGGACGAGCACGATCATGCAGGGCGGCAAGCGCTGCGATTTCCGTTACGCACGGCAAGCCGCGCCGGAGAACGGCGATGCGTGACGACAACACGATTGCTGAAAGCGTGAGCGCGCCGCGCGTCGACGGCGACCGCCTGTGGGCGTCGCTCGACCGGATGGCGCAGATCGGCGCGACGCCGAAGGGCGGCGTCTGCCGCCTCGCACTGACCGATCTCGATCGCGAGTCGCGCGACCTGTTCGTGCGATGGGCGCAAGACGCCGGCTGCACGGTGCGCGTGGACCGGATGGGCAACGTGTTCGCGCGCCGCGCGGGGCGCAACCCCGACGCCGCGCCGGTCATGACCGGCTCGCACGCCGATTCGCAGCCGACGGGCGGCCGCTACGACGGCATCTACGGCGTGCTCGGTGGGCTCGAGGTCGTGCGCGCGCTGAACGATGCGGGTATCGAGACCGAGCGCCCGATCGACGTCGTGATCTGGACCAACGAGGAAGGCTCGCGCTTCGCGCCGGCGATGGTGTCGGCCGGCGTGTTCTCGGGCGTCTATACGCTCGAATACGGGCTGTCGCGCACCGATGGCGCAGGCAGGACGATCGGCGAGGAGCTGGCACGGATCGGTTACGCGGGTGCCGAGCCCGTCGGCGGCTATCCGGTGCATGCGGCGTACGAGCTGCACATCGAACAGGGCGCGATTCTCGAACGGGCCGGCAAGACGATCGGCGTCGTGACGGCCGGGCAGGGGCAGCGCTGGTACGAAGTGACGCTCACCGGTGTCGACGCGCATGCGGGCACGACGCCGATGGAATTCCGTCGCGATGCGCTGGTCGGCGCCGCGCGGATGATCTCGTTCGTCGAGGTGCTCGGCCGCCGTTACGCGCCGTATGCACGTGCGACGGTCGGGATGATCGAGGCGCGGCCGAACTCGCGTAATACCGTGCCGGGCGGCTGCTTCTTCACGGTCGAATTCCGTCATCCCGATGATGCGGTACTCGACGAACTCGACGCGACGCTTCGCGCGGAACTCGCACGCGTGGCCGACGAAACGGGCCTCTGTGCGCAGATCGAGCAGATCTTCACGTATGCGCCGATCCCGTTCGCGCCGCGCTGCATCGACACGGTGCGTGACGCGGCCGAGGCGCTCGGGCTGTCGCACATGGATATCGTGTCCGGCGCCGGTCATGACGCGTGCTATGTCGCGCGCGTTGCGCCGACGGGGATGATCTTCGTACCGTGCGTCGACGGGCTGAGCCACAACGAAGCCGAATCGATTACGCCCGAGTGGGCGGCGGCGGGCGCGGATGTGCTGTTGCGTGCGGTGCTGCGGAGCGCGCAGGAACGCTGAGCTTGAGGGTGACGGCGGTGGCCCGGCGGAAAGGTGTTCGCCGGGCCGGGCCGGCCCGCGTTGCGTTCCGCCTGACGCTGCGCGCGCGGTTCGCGTCAGCCCGGCGGCGATTGCCGATCGATATACCGCCGCATCACATGGAACGCCGTATCGGTGCGCCCAGGCATCGTGATCGTCGCGTCATCGGCCGTGAAGCCGAGCTTTTCATAGAACCGGTACGCGGTTTCGCGTGCCGTGCACCACACGAGCGCGGCCCCGCGTGCCTCCGCGTGCCGCACGCAAACCTGCACCAGCACGCGCCCCAAGCCCATGCCGCGCACGGCAGGGTGCACGGCCATCCCGCGCAGCCGCCACGCCGGCCGTGCCGGGTCGTCTTCGCGCACCTCCTCGCAAAGCGATGCAACGGCGACGATGCCCGACGCATCGCGCACGCCGACGTGCAGCGTCGTCGGTGCAAGGTCGCCGGCCAGCGCGCTCGCATCCAGATCGCCATTCAGCAGGACCATTGCGCGGAGCGGGCGCGTCTGCGCGGCATCGATCGGTGCGATGGTGAACAGCGTGCTGCCTGACGTCATCAACGTTCCTTGAGTCATTCGATTCAGCCGCGCGTTACTGAGCGGCCTTGCGCCGCGCCATATACGCGAGATACGCGACGATCTGGTCGAGTTCTCGGTCGCTCAGCTGGTCGGGCGGAAATGCCGGCATGCTGCGGCCCGGCCAGTCGCGCACCGAGGCCGGGTTGCGGATATAGCGGCGCAGCGCGGCGGCCTGGAAGTAGTTGACCGGGTTCATCGGCGTGTTCAGGTCGGGGCCGGCATGGCTGCTGCCCGCGCCGTCGAGGCGATGGCAGGCGAGGCATTGCGTGACGAACAGGCGCTGGCCCGCGCGAGCCGGATCGTTCGCGGGCAGCGCGGCATCGACGGCGAGCGACGGCCAGCGCGCAAGCGGCGACGATTCGATCGTGATGCGCACGATCTGGTACGGCCACTGCTCGCCGCGCACCGACGATGCGCCCGGCCCGAGCCAGACCAGGTAGAACGGCCCGGCGCTGACCTGTTTGCCGGGCAGCTTCGGCCACGGATGCGCCGGATCCTCGATCGCAAGCCACGGAACGGCGCCGGCCGGCGTGCGGCGGCGCACGAGATCCAGCGGCAGTTGCGCGGCGAAGCCGTCGGCGGCACGGGTTTCGAGCACGCCGTCGGCCGGCAGGCCGTCGCCGAGCAGGTCGGCGAACGGCACCGCGCGGAAGGTCATGGGCTTGCCGTATGCGATGTCGCGCGGCACGTGGATGTCGGCGGCATCGGGGCGCGCGAGCAGCGTTTGCCGGGTGAGGGCGCGGGCCGTGCCGTCCGTCTCGAGTTCAAGCGCGGACTGCGCCGAAGCGCGTTGTCCGATCAGGCAGACCGTCAGCAGCAAAAGCGAAAACCACCGGCGCTTCAGCATTCTTTCTCCGGGAAGGGGCGTTCCGGCGGCGACCGGAGGGGCTGGCCGCGGCCGATGGAAGGAATCGGGCGACAGTCTATCCGGTACGCGCGGCGCTGGCGACTGCTGCGCGGGGATCGGGGCGGCGGTCATATGATCGGGCCGGCCGGCGGCAGCGCGGCTGGCGGCCGGCCCGCGAGAACGATGCGGCATTGCGGGCCGAGGTTGGAGCACGAAGGAGGGGAAGAGGCGGAAGGAGCGGAAGAGGCGGAAGAGGCGGAAGAGGCGGAAGAGGCGGAAGAGGCGGAAGAGGCGGAAGAGGCGGAAGAGGCGGAAGAGGCGGAAGAGGCGGAAGAGGCGGAAGAGGCGGAAAGGCCGGCAAGCCGGAACGAGAGCATGCAGGCCGGCCGCGCTCGCTGCGCCCCGGCTCGTTACCCGCCCGCCTTCAATGACTCGAACAAGGCGCTTCGCGCTTCGGCAACGGCGTTTCATGCGCCGGTTCGAAATCGGCTTCCCGTGTGCCCGACGGCGTCAGCGACACGAAATGCATCGCGTTGCCGCTCCCCGGGAAACCGGCGATACCGGTCAAACCCCACGGAATCGGCGAACGCTGCACGCCGCTCACTGAAATGTCCGCCGGCCCGAGCGCCAGCGTCAGCAGCCGCCCGTCGCGGATCGGCAGGTACGCGTGCGTGCCGGACACCCCGATGCCGGATTCGCGCACCGATGCCGGCAGGCAGTCGAGCGTCGCCGTGCGGCGGCCATCCGGCGCGATCAGCATCGCGACGCCGCGATCGTCCGCCGTCGTCGTGACGACGATGAAGCGGTCGATCTCCGGCACGTAAGCCGACGAATACACGTAGTACTGGATCGCGTCGTTCAGCGTCCCCAGCTTGTCCAGCTTTGCCGTGACCGGGTCGAACATCGCGTATTCGAGCGTCGCGTCCGTACTGCCTTCGATGTATTTCTGCCAGACGAGCAGCGCGGTATGCGGCGAGCCCGCGACGACGGGCCACCACTCGCGGCGGTGCGGCACGACCGCGACATGGTTCAGCACGCGCCCGGCCGCGTCGTAGGTCTTCACGTACACGCCGTTGCCGGTGCCGAGGTTGTCGACGCCGCCGCCGTCGATCCAGTCGGCCGAATAGAACACGACGAAGCGATCGGCCGCCGTGGCGACGTGCCCCGAGTGGCCGCCCGATTCGACGTCGTTCGGATAGGGCTTGATCGGCTTCAGGTCGCGGCGGTAGACGCCGTAGCGCTGGCTGACTTCCTGCGGCGCATTCCAGCCGTCCTCGAACGTGACGAAGATGTCGCCGCGCGCGTTCTGCGCGATCGACACGGGCTCCTGCGCCTCGGGGCGGCTGATGAACGTACGGACGCGCAGCAGGTGCGGCTTGCCGGGCAGCCATTCGCCGACGTACACGTCGTGCGGCCAGTTGCCGCTGCGCATCGCGCCGCGCGGCACGACCCCCGAGCTGCTGAAGAACACCCAGCGCTTGCCGTTGCCGGCGTCGGCCACGCCGATGCCGTGCATGAAGCTGCGCGGATCGACGGCCGGGTGAGCTGAAGGGGCGGCCTGCACGGTGACCGTATGCATGGCCGGCGCGGCGGCGCAGGCGGGCTGCATCGCCGTGACGATGCCGCATGTGCCGCACAGCGCGGCCGCGACGCACCGCGCGACCGCCTGTGCCGGGCGCGCGCGCGCCCTCATTCCACGGTCACCGATTTCGCGAGGTTGCGCGGCTTGTCGACGTCGGCGCCGCGCGCGCAGCCGACGTGATAGGCGAGCAGCTGCAGCGGAATCACGTTGACGATCGGCGACAGCAGGTCACCCGATTCGCGCACGCGGATCAGGTGCGTGTCGCGGTCGGCGTCGATTCCGAGCTGGTCGCCGGCCAGCACGTAGAGGCGTCCGCCGCGCGCGCGCACCTCGGCCATGTTGGATTTCAGCTTCTGGAACAGGCGGTCGTCCGGCGCGATCGTGACGACCGGCATCGCGCTCGTGACGAGCGCGAGCGGGCCGTGCTTCAGTTCGCCGGCCGCATAGCCTTCCGCGTGGATGTACGACACCTCCTTGAGCTTCAGCGCACCTTCCATCGCGATCGGGAAATGAATGCCGCGCCCGAGGAACAGCGCGTTCTCGGTGTGTGCGAACTTCGTGGCCCAGCCCATGATCTGCGTTTCGAGCGCGAGTGCGTGGCCGATGCGCTCGGGCAGCGCATGCAACTGCTTCAGGTGCAGCGCGACCTGCTTCGCGTCGAGCCGGCCGCGCAGTTGCGCGAGCGTCAGCGTCAGCACGAACAGCGCGACGAGCTGCGTCGTGAACGCCTTGGTCGACGCGACGCCGAGCTCGATGCCGGCCCGCGTCAGGAACCGCAGCGGCGCGGTGCGCGCGATCGTGCTGGTCGCCACGTTGCAGATCGCCATCGACAGTGTCTGGCCCATGTCGCGCGCCTGCTCGATCGCGCCGATCGTGTCTGCCGTCTCGCCCGATTGCGAAATGCCGACGACGAGCGTGCGCGGATCGGCCACCGTCTCGCGGTAGCGAAATTCGCTGGCGATCTCGACCTGCGCCGGCACGCCCGCGATGGCCTCCAGCCAGTACTTCGCAGTGAGCCCCGCGTAGTAGCTGGTGCCGCAGCCGAGCAGCAGCACGTTCCTCACGCGCGACAGCAGCGCGCGCGTGCCGTCGGCGGCGTCGAACAACGCCGGCGAAATCGTGTCGATGCCATCGAGCGTGCTGGCGATCGCCTTCGGCTGCTCGAAGATCTCCTTTTGCATGAAGTGCTGGTACGGGCCGAGCGCGGCGTCGCCCTCGCGCGCCTTCACCTGGCACAGCGGGCGCTGGGCCTCGTGCCCGCCCGAGTCGACAACGGCGATCCGGTCGGGCGTGATCAGTGCGACGTCGCCGTCTTCCAGGTAGACGAAGCGGTCGGTCAGGTCACCGAGCGCCGCGCAATCCGACGCGAGGTAGTTCTGTTCGGCGCCGATGCCGATCACGAGCGGCGAGCCGGCGCGCGCGGCGACGAGGCGCTGCGGCTCTTTCGCGCTCAGCACCGCGATCGCGTACGCGCCGTGCAGCCGCTTGACGGCGCGCACGACCGCGTCGAACAGGTCGTCGCGATAGAGGCTGTGGATCAGGTGCGCGATCACCTCGGTGTCGGTCTGGCCGCGAAACGTATAGCCGCGCTCCCGCAACTCCACGCGCAGCGCGTCGTGGTTCTCGATGATGCCGTTGTGCACGACCGCGATCGTGTCGCCGGACATGATCGGATGCGCGTTCATTTCGGACGGTGCGCCGTGGGTTGCCCAGCGCGTATGCGCGATGCAAGTCTGCGCTTCGAGGCCCAGCGTCAGCACGCGGGCCTGCAGGTCGGTCACGCGCCGCAACGTGCGTTCGCTGCGCAGGCGGCCGTCGTCCTGTACGGCAATGCCGCACGAATCGTAGCCGCGATACTCGAGCCTGCTCAGCGCGTTGACCAGTTGCGGCACCTGATTGTTCAGGCCGCTTGCTCCGACGATTCCGCACATGATTCACCTCGTCCACAAAAGGTTGCCGGTCTGCCGGCAAAATGCGGCAGCGCGGTATCTGGAGTGGCGCCGCGTCGCGCGAATGACATCCCGTGCGCAGCGGCGCGTCTCCGCTGACCTACTCGCGGGGCTGCGGCCCCGCGTGGGCTACCCATTCGATGCCGGAAATCGAACCGTTCGCGTCGTGCGACGCGACGAGAATGCGCGTCGTGCGTCGCGCGCCGCGCCGGCGGGCGCTTGCCAGCACGGTCGGCGGCACCGAGCGCGCCTTCGCGCTGGCCGAGCGTCGCAGCATTTTCGATACGCGCAGCCGGTAGGCGAGCGGATGCACGACGCGCCCGGCGATCAGCCACATGACGATGGTGCCCGCGATGAGCGCGATGCTGGTCGCGTAGAACACCATCTGTTCGATCGGCATCTCGGCCGGGTTGAACGGCAGCAGGTAGCGGTACGTGTAGATGCAGATCGATGCCCACACGGCGCCCACCAGCGCGGGCCGCAAGAGCCGGAACCAGACGATCAGCACGGACCCGACGACATGACCGCGTTCGGCGATCAGTTCGCGCGGTGTGCGCAGGGAAAGGTCAATAATCGGTGCGTTCTTCATGTTGAATGCCTCGGTCGGGGCTGACCCATACGGCCCGCTTGCCGCGGCCCCGCAGCACGACGGCAGGCAGGGCGACGACGGTGGTGATCATGCTGATCAGCCAGAAGGCGACGGGATACCAGATGGTGTCCAGGAAATACATCAGGAGTTTTTCGTCGTAACGACGATCGATCATGCTGCCGATGATCAGTTGCAGGATGCAGGTGGCGACCAGCAGCATGCCGTGCCAGTGCGGCACGACCGACACGTGCCAGTCTTGCGGCAGCGGGTACACGACATTGATGAGCGCGAGCAGCAGGATGAACGACATCGAGTACGCCCACGCGATGCCGATCAGGTACTCGGCGAACAGCGGCCACATCATCATCTGTGTCGGCCGCGCGAGCGTGCCCGCGTACTTCATCAGCACCTGGATGCCGCCCTTCGCCCAGCGCAACCGCTGCCGGTACAGGCCCTTCACCGTCTCGGGCATCAGGATCCAGCTCAGCGCGTGCGGCTCGTACACGACGCGCCAGTCGCGGCACTGCAGCTTCCAGCTGATGTCGATGTCCTCGGTCAGCATGTCCGAGCTCCAGTAGCCGACGTCGGCGAGCGCGGTCTTGCGGAACATCGTGATCACGCCGGATACCGTGAAGATGCGGCCGTACACCTGCTGCGTGCGCTTGATCAGCCCGACGATCGACGAGAATTCGCCGACCTGCATGCGGCCGAGCAGCGACGTGCGCGTGCGGATGCGCGGGTTGCCGGTCACGGCGCCGACGCCCGGATCGGTCAGGAAATGCTCGAGCATCCAGCCGATCGCGTCATGCGCGAGCAGCGCATCGCCGTCGATGCACAGCAGGTATTCCGCGTTCGACACGGCCGCCGCGGTCGTGAGCCCGACCGCCTTGCCTTCGTTGCGCGCGTGATGGATCACGAGCAACCGCGGGATTTCGACGGCCAGCTCGTTGAGGATCTCGCCGGTGCGATCCTTGCTGCCGTCGTTGACCGCGATGATGTCGTAGTTCGGATACTGCATCCGGTCCAGGTGGCGGATCACGCTGCGTGCGTTCGCGGCTTCGTTGAAGCAGGGCACGACGATCGAGATCTTCGGGATCCCGCTCGACGCGATCGTCCGCGTGGACACCTCGCGGCCTTCCTCGAGCAGGAAGTAGTGCACGACGCCGCCGATCATCCACAGGTACGACATGAAGAACGGGTAGTAGAAGACGAAATCCTGCAGGCGCTGGATGATGCTGTGGGTGGTCATGGCGTCTTCGTCCCCTGGGTTTTGTGCATCTGCATCAGCGCGTTGATCGAGGTCGGGTCGAGGCGCGACTTCAGCGACATCACGTCGCGCATCGCGTCGAGATCCGGCTGGTCGTTCAGGAAGTTGTCCGGGTAGTAGCCGAAATTCACCGCGCCCTCGCTGCGCAGCCGCCGCATCTGCGCGAGCAGCGTGCTGGCCGCCACGTCCTTGTGCGCATGCCAGTCGTACGACTGCAGTTCGAACACGGTGCGCTGCAGGCCGAGCTTCTTCGCACGGACGGCCTTCACGAGTTCGTCCATCCAGCCTTCGGGATCCTTCGCCTGCTCCATGTACGGCATCGCCATCAGCGCGACGTAGTCGTACGTGGCGAGGAAATCGTCGTAGTTCTGCGCGTACCACGCTTCCGATTCGGGCTTGAGCACCGGCATCGCGAAGATGTTGCGCGCGGTCAGCACGTCGCCCACGTTCTGGTGGGCCAGCACGACCTGCTGGAGCTGGCGGGTCAGGTCGATCAGGTAGCGCGACTTCTGCCGGGTCCAGCGTTTCAGCAGGTCGGGGTTCTCGCGGATCTTGCCGACGTCGGCCGGCAGCCCCCACTGCGAATAGATGCGCAGCGCGTGCCGGCCCGCATCCTCGTAGTCGTCGAGCACCGCGTCGTCGCTGAACAGGATGCCGCTGAACGACGCGTGCTTGCTGAGATCCTCGTAGACCTGCTGGATCATCAGCCTCGCATCCGGATCGAACGGGCTCAGCCGGAACGTGCGCGTGCCGTTCTCGCGGGCCGGCGCGCCGCCGTAGGCGCTCACGGCCTCGAGCCCGCGCAGCTTGTCGGCCGGCGGCCGGAACGCGAGCACCGGCATCCATGCATACACCTGCACGTTGGCGCGCGTGTTGAGCTGCCACGCGGCGCGCGAGAACAGGTCGGCGCGCATCGGCAGGTGCCGGTTCGGGAAATACACCGCTTCGGCCACGCCCGTGCCTTTCGGGTCCGCATACGCCTGCAGGTACACCGATTTCGGCTGCATCCGGTAGATGCGTTCGATCAGCTTGCCGAGATTCGCTTCCTGCCGCGCGGGGTCCGGATCGTAGACCTGGTCCAGGTCGACCTGCACGGTGCGCTCGGGCACGTCGACGTCGCCGCGGTTCGACGCCGGCTCGCGCATCGAGCGCTCGAACCCGCCGATGTCGACGTCGTACATCATCAGGATCCGCCGCAGCCGGTCGAGCGGCACGTCCGGCGTATTCGGGCCGGCATCCAGGCTGAACTGGATGTCCATGCCGAGCGATGTCGAGATCTGGCGCACGGGCTGGTTTTCCGCGCCGTACGGCCACACCATCGAGCGAGCGACGATGCCGGTGCGTTCGCGGATCTGCCGCACGCACGTCTGCAGGTCGTCGTGCACGCGTGCGTGGAATTCGGCGTCGGTCTCATAGCGTTTCTGGTCTTGCAGGTACAGATGCGACGTGGTTGCCGGCAACTCGTTGCCTTGCGGATTCGCGACCGCGCCGTGATGGAGGTTGTGCGTGTGGCAGCCGAGCTCGACGAATTCCGACTGCCCGAGCTTCTTCACCTCGTCCCACGACAGGAAGTAGTCGCGCGGCACCTGGACCTTGTCGCTGATGCGGATCGGCGTATCCGGCGGCGTATCGATCCACGCGGTGACGAGGCCCATCACGGCCGGATACTTGAAGCGCTCGAGCAGCGGCAGCACCTTCGTGTAGTGGCTGCGAAAGCCGTCGTCGAACGTGAGGAGCACCGCGCGCGGCGGCAGCGGCTTGCCGCCGTGCCGCGACTCCTCGATCTGCTTGACCGTGATGGTGTGGTAGTTGTTGGTCTGCAGCCACGAGAAGATCGCGGTCAGCGTGCCGGTATCGACCGCGAACGGGTCGATCAATGCCGACGCCGACTTCGACGAAAACGACGCCATCAGGTTGTCGCGCACGTCGTGCATGCAGATCACGCGAAACGTCTTGCCGTCGGCCGGATCGGACGGCGGCAGCAGGTCGATCATCCTGGCGTTGGTCACGCCGGGAAACAGCGAACAGGCGGCAAATGTACCGAGGCATCCGCACATGAAGGTCCGTCTGGTTTGCATTACCCGATCTCCTTGCTAGAACGGCAGGTTGACCGACATGAAGCCGGTTTCGGAGCGCTCGCGCTGGCCGTCGTAGGCGTGGCTGCTGACCTCCACGCCATAGCTCAGCGTGATGTCGTGCTTGAACGTCCATGCGTGCTCGAGGCGCGCGCTCCACAGCGCGCTGGTGCCGAAGCCGCGCTCGTTGTACATGCCGCCCGACACCGAGACGCGCTGCTGCAGCCCCATGTCGCCCTTCTTCCACAGCGTCAGCTGGTGCATCACGGTCGCCGCGGCCGCATAGTCGCGGCCCGGGCTGAAGTAGGGCGCGTTCGTGCGCGTGTTGCTGTCGGTGCCGAGATCCAGCGATACGTTGACCTGCTGGGTGGCGCTCGTGTACACGCGCTGCGTGGCGGTTGCCGCGATTTCCTGGTGCACGTTCGAATCGCTGTAGCGGCTCACGCCGTAGCTCAGCTTGACCTCGCGACGGTCGTTCTGGCGATACACGACCGAGACGTTCGCCGAGCGTCCCCAGATGTGGGCGGCGTACGCCTTCCACGGCAGCGAGTTGTCGTTGGAGTCGAGCGCGCCGCTGACGGTCCAGTAGTCGTTCAGCGCGTACGCGATCGATCCGCGGCCGCCCGTTCGTCCGTCCCCGCCGAGCGAGCGCGTGACTTCGCCCAGCACGGTGAGCGGCCCGTGCCGGTAGTCGCCGCCGACGCCCGTGCGTGTGCGGCTGACGCTGCCGCCGTCCGTTTGCGCATGGCCGTAGAACGTATGCGCGAAGACCCGCCAGTTGTCGCCGAACGGTTGCGAATAGATGTAGCTGTCCGACGTGAAGCTGTTGTCGGCCAGTGCGCTGTTGCCGTGCTCGAAGCTCAGGTCGGTCGTAAACACGGGGCTGCGGTACGCCTTGTAGTCGCGCTTGAAGCCCCGCACGGCGCCGCTGTCGGGGAACGTGTTGTCCAGCGTCTGGTCGACGCTCTTCGCGGTCGCATAGTCGTCGGCCGTGAGCGACGCGCGGCCGAGGCCCGCGAGCATCTCGACGCTGTCGGGGTGGTCCGTCAGCGACGCGCGATACATCGCGATCGCCTGGCGCGGATGCGACTGGCCGGACACCGCGTCGGCGTGCGCGGCGCGGATCTCCGCGTTGAACGGCACCTGTTTCTCGAGTTCCTCGAGCGCGACGATCCCTTGATCGGCGTGGCCCGTGAAGATCAGGTATTGCGCGCGCAGCCGGTAGTAGCGCAGATAGTCGCTTTCTCCCGGACCGACGCTGGTCACCTCCTTGGCAGGCGGCAGCGACGCGCCCATGTCGTCGAGCGCCTTCTTCGCGTCCGCCGCGCGACCCTGGTCGACGTACGACCAGAACAGCCCTTCGCGCAATTCGATCGGACGCGTGCGCTCGCCGTACTGGAAGCCGCGGGTCGCGCGATCCGTCGGCGACGCAGTCGCCTGCTTCAGCGCGCGCTGGTACACGGCGTTCGCCTTGCCCGGTTCGCTCAGGTACAGGTATGCGTCGCCCACGGCTGCCAGCGCGTCGATCGAGATTTCCGCGTTGGATGGAATCGTCTCGAACGTCGCGACGGCCTGCTTCATGTCGCCGCGTGCCGCAAGGGCGACCGTCCGGTCGCCTGCGAGCGCAGTCCTGACCGGCGTGTACTCGGGCGTGGCCGGCGTCCGCTTGTCGAGGTCGTCTGCGGCGCGCAGCGCGTTGTCGATCCCGTCGAAGCGGTCGGCACTCGTCATCGAGCGCGACTTGTCGCGTCCGCCGCGCACCTGCTGGCGAATCGACAGTTCTTCGAGTTGCGCGATGTCGACGGCGGAGAACGCATCGGGCCGTGCCTTCGCTTCATCGAGCGCCTTGACCGCGCCGCCGCTCGCCGCGAGGCCGAACACGTCGTTGCGCACGGTCTCGACGTCGGCGGTACGCAGATTCGGCGCGTGGGCGTTCGGCGTTTCGACGTCGGGCCCCTGCGATCGCTGTGTCGGCTCGCCGGGTAGCTGGGCGCCGGGCGTCTGCGAGTTCGGCGCCGGGGAAGACGGCGGCGGCGAGCCAGGCATCTGGGGAACGGGCGCGGGCGAGTTCGGCATCGGCGTGCCGGAGACCTGCGCGGTTTGCGTCGGCGCAAGCGGCGGCGTGGCGGGTGCGGCTCGTTCGATCTTCGGCGCGGGGGCCGAAGGCGGCGCGATCGGCGCCGGCGAAGGGGATGCGGACGTGTCGGACGTCGTCGAAGCGGGAGGTGTCGGTGCTTCGGGCGGGCGGGCGTTCTCGGCCTGAGCAAGCAGCATCGGCGCTGTCGGTGTCTGCACGACCGGCGCCGGCTTATTCGTCGTATTCGCCGTATCCGGCGATCGCGCACCCGGCACGGCGGCGCTCGATTGCGGCGCCTCCGGTTCCACCACGACCGTGGTCGGCAGGGTCGGCGGCTGCGGGTTCGAGGCTTGCGCGATCTGCATCGACGCATCCGAAGCCCGCGCGATCGGCGTCGGCGCATGAGGGGGCGGGACGACCTCGGCCTGGGCAATCTGGATCGACACGACCGTCGGCTGCACATCGCGCGGCGCCGCATCCGGAGCGCCGTTGGTCCCGGCGAATTCGTCGATGCGCCGCGCTTCCGGATCGCCGTCGGCGGAGAAGCAGGGGCCTGACGCGACGAGCAGCAACACCAGCGGCGCATGCAGGAGGAGCCGTCGGCTGGACGGAGTGACGGTGGTGCATTGTTGTTTCCGATTGTTGTCCACGAGGTGGCCTCCTTTCGAAACGATCACATCGGTTGCCCGCCTGACGACGCAGGTCGTCGTGCGTCGCGCGGCCGGGCCGCGCGTGCCCGGCGTTGCGGACCCGGCTTACAGCCGGTTGCGGATCGCCTGACCGAGCAATGCACGCGATTCGCTGTTCGTCGGGTCGATCGCGAGCGCCCGGCTCGCGTTCTGCTCCACACAGTTCCATTCGTCGATCACCGCGCACGAGCGCGCCTTCGCCAGCGCACGCGCGCTTTCCAGTTCCGCGTGCGTGACGCTTGCCGTCTGCATGCGCGCCGTGTCGTTGCCATACGGCCGGGGCCTGGGCGTGAAATCCATGCGCCGGCTCGTGCCTGCCAGCGTTTCGGTGCGCTGCGCACGTTGCGCGGCACCGTGCCGCGTGGCGGCGCGGCCGTAGGCCGACGCCCCGTGCGTACCGGCCGCGAGCGTCACGGGCGGCGCATGCGGCGATTGCCGGTGTTTCGCGACGGCACGGGGGGCGGGCTGCGGCGCGGCTTGCGGTTCGACCGCGAGCGTGACGGGCGGCACGGTGGACACCTCGCGCGCAGCCGACGTCGACGCGACCTGAGGCGGCGCGGGCGGCGAGGCCTGCGTGCGTGCCGGGGCCGGGCGGGGCTCGGCCGATGTTCCGGGCGTACCGGTTGCGGTTGCGCGCGAGGCAACGGTCATGATCGCCTGGCGGGTTTTCCCGACGGCGGTTCCGATCGCGCCGGAGATGTCGTGCGTCACGCTCGCATGGCCGACCGTCGTGTCCCGTTCGGCGTACGCGAAGATGCCGAAGATCGCGGCGAATGCGGCGAAGCTGAGCGCCGCATTCTTTCCGGGACCCCAGGAGGGTTTCGGCTGGTGGGCGGGCGAGCCGTCCTGTCGTTCTGCACGAGTCATTCATGTCTCCTCGATTCGATACGGTGTGGTGTAAGACGTGATGGGGTGCGCTCAGGTGGCGCTCACCATTTCAACTGTGTGGTCAGCGCACCCGTTTCGACGATCGCGAACTGGGTCGCGCCCTGATAGGTTCCTTCGACCCGGTAGCTCGCATCGGGCACGCTGAACAGGCAACGCGACCCCGAGGCATTGAATTCGACGAGCACGCGGCCATGTCTGCGCAGGCGCACCTGGACGTTGGAGAGCGGCTGCCCCGTCTTGGCCGAAGCAAACGACACGCCCAGGTTGTACGGCCGTCCGTCGGGCGGCAGCGGTGCGGTACCGTCGATCCGCGCATCGCCGCAGATGTACGAAATGACGTAGCGATCCGCACCCGGGCCGGATGCGGGTGCGGACGCGGACGCGGGTGGCTGGGACGCGAGCGTCTGGGCCATCGCATTCATGCAGAGCGTCGAGAGGAAGACGCTCAGGAAAGGGCGAGCCTGCTGTCGAAACGAGGAAGACATTGCAACCTCCCGTCCGGAATCAATGGCGAGCATTTATTCCGAGTCAGATTTGCCAACGTTCTTTTTGCGACACGCTATTGATACACGATGGGTTTTGAACCAACAACCGCGTGTGGCCCGAATGGGACGGCGTTAAATGTCCTATTTAAATAGGATAACGACGGATTCGTATGACTCTCTTACCTATGAAGAAAGTCGATATTGCCGAATATGAATATTGCTATTCGGTAGGGATGATCCAGCACGCATTGAATCACGTCGGACGTATCGACATTAGTGCCGAAAAATAACGACTGATAAAAGGAATTTTTGCGACTGTGTTCCGGGGAAATTGATATCGAACCGGATACAGGTCGCGCGATATGAAATGCGGCGGAGGCGTTTCTGGTATTTTAGATTGTTACAGGTAAATCGAAACTTTTAATTTGTTCTGTAACAGGGTATTTCTGCCCAGATAATCAGACGGAAAATGCCGGTGTGCTGCGTCGGACGTAAAAACTTCATGTTCGGAATGCAAACGATTGCGATTCATCTGATATCGATTCCGCGTCCGGCGCGGTAATTCTTCAGGCCAAAGCGGGATCGTTGCGTGCTACCGGGAAGCGGCCCGACGCGAATGGACGCGCACACCGGATTGCCGCAAACCGCACTTGCGTTCGCGTCGTCCGCGAGAACGACGCGAACGACGCGAACGCGACGATCAGCGGCTGCCGCCCGCGCTGCGCCGTGCGATGCGCATCGCCGGCGCGGCCGCGGGTTCGGCCGGGCCGGCTGCATCGTCGACCGCCGCGCGCGGCCGGTTCATGATGTAGGTCCACAGTTGCTCGGCCGCGAGCCCGCGCTTGCGGGCCGACCGGTACAGGCGGATTTCGAGCTCGGTGATCCAGTCGCCGGAACCCGCGCATACGAGCGTGCCGTCCGCGAGTTCCTTCGCGACGCAGCTTTCCGGCAGCCAGCCGATCCCGTGCCCGGCCACGACCATGCCCTTCAGGGCCTCGGACATGTGCGTCTCGAAGCAGCGGTGCAGCACGTACGGCTCGGTGGCATTCAGCAGCAGCATCTCGACGATGTTGCCGAGAAACGCGCCCGACGAATACGCGAGCAGCGGCAGCGGTGCATCGGGGGTGCCCGGCAACTGGAACACGGGCTTGCCGCGCGCATCGGGTGTCGACACGGGCAGGATCCGTTCGACGCCGAGGCTGACGAACGGGAAGTGGTTCGGGTCGAGCACGATCGGCAACTGCGGATGGTGATAGCCGAGCAGCAGGTCGCATTCCCCTTCGACGAGCTGCTGCACGCCTTCCGGCACGTTCACCGCGTTGACGCGCGCGGTGACGTGGCCGACTTCGCCGTTGAGCTGCTTGAGCCACTCGGGAAACAGCGTGAAGACGAGCGTGTGGGCCACCGCGAAACGCACGACCTGGTCGCTGGCCGCGAACTGGTCGTAGCCGTTCACGAGATTGCGTGCCGCATACATGCTGCGCAGGATGTCCGCGGCGAGCCCGCGGAACATCTGGCCGGCCGGTGTCAGCGTGATCGGGTTGATGCTCCGGTCCACCAGCTTCGCGTCCATCCAGGTTTCGAGCGCAGCTATTCGTCTGCTGAATGCCGACTGCGTGAGGTGCCGGTTACGCGCGGCCCGGGAAAAGCTCTTGGTATCCGCAAGGCTCAGGAAATCTTCCAGCCACTTTGCTTCCATTTCGATCTTCGCTTTTTATAGTCGGGCGCCTGAAAGGCGGCGGCACCGTTTGCTGCACGAACTTTCTAGCGTACCGCGCCTCGCGCCGGTCGGGCCGATGTTTTTTTTCGATGGGTGTCAGTCGAAATATGCATGGGCGTTGTCGGCGGGATTACGGCTGCATAGCGTTGAGGTGCCGGACCCGGCTAACCGGACAGTTCATCGCGTCGAACTGCCGGTGCGGCCGCAGACGGTACTTCCCCCCAGGGCCGGTTGCGCCGTGCGCGTACCGGCCCGCCTTCATGGCAGCGGTCCCGTGCCCGGTCGCGCCGTTTTTTGTGCAGTGCAGATTGCACATTCGTGACACGCGGGAGAACTATGTTCGGAAGACGCGGCGCAGCATGAACCGTGCGCGCTGGCGACGCACCGTCGTCGCCCGTCGCGCCGGGCGCTGCACCGTGATGGTGCGCAATGCCGCGCGGGTGTGCCCGGCGCGGCGCAAAAACGGGGGGATATCGAGGGGTCGAGCAAGGCACGTTCCTTGCAAAGCATTCAGTACGCCGGTCCGGCATGCGCAATGCCGGGGAAAACGATCGATGGAGAAAAGATCGATGAAGCCATTCGATGAAATGCTGCAATCCGGCGACATGGTAAGGGCGCCCTACGCGCGCCTGAAGCAGTGGCTCGACACGCAGAATCCCGCGAGCCTCGCCCAGAAGGCCTACGACGCGGAAGGCGTGTTCCGCAAGACGGGCATCACGTTCGCCGTCTATGGCGACGCGGAGGCGGCCGAGCGGCTGATTCCGTTCGACATCGTCCCGCGCATCATCTCGGGCGCCGAATGGAGCCGCCTGTCGCTCGGCATCGAGCAGCGCGTGATGGCGCTCAACGCCTTCCTCGACGACATCTACCACCGCCAGGAAATCGTCCGCGCGGGCATCGTGCCGAAGCACCTGATCGCGCACAACGAAGCGTTCATCCCGGAGATGATCGACTTCCGGCCGCCCGGGAACGTTTACACGCACATCATCGGCGTCGACATCGTGCGCACCGGCGAGAACGAGTTCTACGTGCTGGAAGACAACGCGCGCACGCCGTCCGGCGTGTCGTACATGCTGGAAAACCGCGAGACGATGATGCAGCTCTTCCCGGAGCTGTTCCAGCAGGTGAAGGTGCGCCCGGTCGAGACCTATCCGCAGATGCTGCGCCAGTCGCTCGCGGCCGTGTGCCCGCCAGGCGGCAACGCCGACAACCCGACCGTCGCCGTGCTCACGCCCGGCATCCACAATTCCGCGTACTACGAACATTCGTTCCTCGCCGACCAGATGGGCGTGCATCTCGTCGAGGGCAGCGACCTGCAGGTGATCGACGGCCGCGTCGCGATGCGCACGACCGAAGGCTTCCAGCCGATCGACGTGCTGTACCGCCGCGTCGACGACGCGTTCCTCGATCCGCTCACGTTCCGCCCCGATTCGGTGCTCGGCGTCGCGGGGATCATGGACGTCTACCGCGCGGGCAACATCACGATCGCGAACGCGCCCGGCACCGGCATCGCCGACGACAAGGCGATCTACTCGTACATGCCGGAGATCGTCGAGTTCTACACGGGCCGCAAGGCGCTGCTGGAGAACGTGCCGACCTGGCGCTGCGGCGAAGCCGACAGCCTGAAATACGTGCTCGACCATCTCGACGAACTGGTCGTGAAGGAAGTGCACGGCTCGGGCGGCTACGGGATGCTGGTCGGGCCGTGCGCGTCGAAGGCCGAGCTCGAAGCCTTTTCCGCGAAGCTGCGCGCGCGCCCCGCGAACTACATCGCGCAGCCGACGCTCGCGCTGTCCACGACGCCGATCCTGACCGAAGCCGGCCTCGCGCCGCGCCACGTCGACCTGCGGCCGTTCGTGCTGGTGTCGGACCGGATCCGCATCACGCCGGGCGGGCTGACGCGCGTCGCACTGAAGGAGGGATCGCTCGTCGTCAACTCGAGCCAGGGCGGCGGCACCAAGGACACCTGGGTGCTGGCCGACTGAGCCGGACGCGACCGCGCGCCCCGCGATCGGGGCGCCAACCGAACGAAGACGGAGTGGACACGAGATGCTTCTGGGACGTACTGCAAGCGGCCTCTACTGGATGTACCGCTATATCGAGCGCGCGGAGAACATCGCGCGCATCGTCGATGCCGGGCTGCGGATGGCGCTCACGCGCACGTCCGACGCGCCGGCCGAATGGTCGTCGGTGCTCGTCAGCTCGGGCACGGACGAAGGCTACCGGCAGAAATACGACGCGTATGCGGCCGATACTGTGACCGACTACCTGCTGCGCGACCGCGACAACCCGTCGAGCGTGCTGTCGTGCATCGAGGCCGCGCGCTCGAACGCGCGGATGGTGCGCACGGCGCTCACGCGCGAGGCATGGGAGAGCGTGAACGGTGCGTGGCTCGCGCTGACCCGCGCGCTCGCGCAGCCGGTGCCGGAGAGCGAACTGCCGGCCGTGCTCGACCAGGTGAAGCGCGAAACCGCGCTCATCCTCGGCAGCTTCTACAGCACGATGCTGCGCAACGAGATCTTCGATTTCGCGCAGATCGGCGCGTTCGTCGAGCGCGCCGACAACACCGCGCGGATCATCGACGTGAAATACCACCTGCTGCTGCCGTCGGTGTCGCACGTCGGCACGATCCTCGACAACTACCAGTGGGAGACGATCCTGCGCTGCGTCGCCGCGCACCGTTCGTACCGCTGGGTGTACGACGTGCAGTACAAGCCGATGAACATCGCCGACTACCTGATCCTGAACGGCCGCATGCCGCGTTCGCTGCGCTATTGCTACGGGCGCGTCGTCTCGAGCCTGAACCTGCTCGCGAAGGATTACGGCGTGACACACCCGTGTCACGACACGGCCACGAAGATCCTGCAAATGCTGTCCGACACCTCGGTCGAGCGGATCTTCAAGAGCGGCCTGCACGAGTTCCTGACCGACTTCATCGGCCGCAACAACAGCCTCGGGCTCGAAATCGCCCAGGCCTACAACTTCGACTGAGACTTGCCATGCGACTCGCCATTCGACACATCTCGCGTTATCAGTTCGACGATCAAGCCACCCATGCACTGCAACGGCTGCGGCTGCGCCCGCAGTCGGGCCCCGGGCAGACGGTGCGCGCGTGGCAGGTCACGATCGACGGCGTCGAGCCGTCGCTGTCCTATGCCGACGGGCTCGGCAACCGGATCGACCTCGTGCGGCACGACCGCGGCGCGAAGGCCGAGATCGTCGTGATCGCGGCCGGCGTCGTCGAGACGCAGGACCGCGCCGGCATACTCGGTCATCCCGAGGGCTATGCGCCGCCGTGGATCTTCGAGCGCGAAACGGCGCTGACGAAGGCGGGCGACACCGTGCGCGCGCTGGCGCAAGCGTTGCCGATCGAGCCGCGCAGCCTCGACGCGCTGCACTGGCTGATGACGGAAGTGCACGACCGCATCGCGTATGCGCCGAACCTGGCCGCCGACGCCCCCGTCGACGCGGAAACCGCGCTGCAAAGCGGCGAGGGCACGAGCCGCGACCATGCGCATGCGTTCATCGCGGCCGCGCGCGTGCTGAAGATTCCCGCGCGCTACATCTCGGGCTACGTGCTGGCGGACAGCGCGATGCAGCGCATCGCCGACGCGAAGCAGAACGCGGGCGACGTCGAGGAGGAAGAAGCGCTCGCGCTGCAGAGCGGCGAGGGCATGCAGCAGGTGCTCGGCGCGTCGCATGCCGCGCAGTCGCAGTCGCAGTCGCAGGGGATGCCGCAGCCGGCGCACGGCGCGCAGCCGCAGGCGGCCGGGCTGATGCAGCAGCCGGCCGGCCATGCGTGGGCCGAGGCCTATGTCGAAGGGCTGGGCTGGGTCGGATTCGATCCGTTCATGAATCGCTGCCCGGACGAGCGCTACGTGCGCATCGCGGTCGGCCTCGACTATCGCGACGCGCAGCCGGTGACGGGGCTCGGCGCGACGGCCGTCGGTGTCGAGATCAGCGTCGTGCAGACGCCCGAGCTCGTCTGACCTCGCGCACGCTTTCGCCGAATCCGCCAGGCCGGGGCGCCGCGTCGCATCGAGTGCGACGCGGCGCGCGGCTGGCCCAACCCGAACCGAGCTCCCATGTCCATCCACGTCGCGCTGCATCACACCACCCGCTATCGCTACGACCGGCTCGTCAACCTCGGCCCGCAGGTCGTACGCCTGCGGCCCGCGCCGCACTGCCGGACGCCGATCCTTGCGTATTCGATGACGGTCGAGCCCGCGCAGCACTTCATCAACTGGCAGCAGGACCCGTTCTCGAACTATCTCGCGCGGCTCGTGTTTCCGGAGCGCACCGAGCACTTCGAGATCACGATCGATCTCGTCGCCGAGATGTCGGTGTACAACCCGTTCGACTTCTTCCTCGAAGCCAGCGCGGAGCAATACCCGTTCAGCTATGACGACGCGCTGAAGACCGAGCTCGCGCCGTACCTCGTGTGCGATCCGCAGACGAGCGTGTCGCCGCTGTTCCGTACGTATCTCGACGGCGTCGACCGCACGCCGGCCGGCACCGTGAACTTTCTCGTCGCGCTGAACCAGCAACTGCAGCGCGACATCGGCTATCTCGTGCGGATGGAGCCAGGCGTGCAGACGCCCGAGCAGACGCTCGAACTGGCCTCGGGGTCGTGCCGCGACAGCGCATGGCTGCTCGTGCAGCTGTGCCGCCACCTCGGCATCGCCGCGCGGTTCGTGTCGGGCTACCTGATCCAGCTGACGCCCGACGTGAAATCGCTCGACGGCCCGAGCGGCACGTCGGTCGACTTCACCGACCTGCACGCGTGGTGCGAGGTGTACCTGCCCGGCGCCGGCTGGATCGGCTTCGACCCGACCTCCGGCCTGCTCGCCGGCGAAGGCCACATTCCGCTGGCCTGCACGCCGCAGCCGACCAGCGCCGCGCCGGTCGAGGGGCTGATCGACGAGTGCGAGGTGTCGTTCGAGCACGAGATGACCGTGACGCGCGTGTACGAATCGCCGCGCGTGACGAAGCCGTACACGGAATCGCAATGGGACGGCGTGCTGGCGCTCGGCACGCAGGTCGACGGTGCGCTGGCGGCCGGCGACGTGCGGCTCACGCAGGGCGGCGAGCCGACCTTCGTGTCGATCGACGATCGCGACGGCGCCGAGTGGAACACCGACGCGCTCGGCCCGACCAAGCGCGGCTATGCGACCGAACTCGTGCAGCGGCTGCGCGCCGAATACGGCGACGGCGGCTTCCTGCATTTCGGGCAGGGCAAGTGGTATCCGGGCGAGCAATTGCCGCGCTGGGCGTTGTCGATCTTCTGGCGTGCCGACGGCCAGCCGGTGTGGCACGACCCGTCGCTGTTCGCCGACGAGCGCGAGCCGTCCGCCTATACGACCGACGACGCGAAGCGCTTCATCGACGCGCTGGCCGCACGGCTGAACCTGACCGACGAATTCATCCGGCCCGGCTACGAGGACGTCTGGTACTACCTGTGGCGCGAGCGCCGCCTGCCGGTCAACGTCGATCCGTTCGACTCGAGGCTCGACGACGAGCTCGAACGCGCGCGGCTGCGCAAGGTGTTCGAGCAGCAGCTCGACAGCGTGGTCGGCTACGTGCTGCCGGTCAAGCGCACGGACGATGTGGACGGCCGTGATCGGCCGGGCCTCGACGGCCCGCGTTGGGAGACGGGCCCGTGGTTCTTCCGCGACGAGCGGATGTACCTCGTGCCCGGCGATTCGCCGATGGGCTATCGGCTGCCGCTCGATTCGCTGCCGTGGGCGAGCCGCGCCGACCATCCGTATCTGGTCGAGCGCGACCCGTTTGCGCCGCGTGACACGCTGCCTGACGCCGCCGCGATCCGCGCACGCTACGCCGGCCCGTCCGATGCGCCGCGCTACCTGTCCGGCGTGCATCGCGAGGCAGCCGCGCAGACCGTGATGCAGTGGCGCGACGACGGCACGGCCGGGAACGGCCGGCCGGCCGCGCGCGACCCGGGTCGCGCCCCCGAGCGCTTCGAGTCGGCCGCGTGGATCACGCGCACCGCGCTGTGCGTCGAAGTGCGCAACGGCATCCTGTACCTGTTCATGCCGCCGCTTGCCGCGCTCGAGGATTATCTCGACCTGCTCGGCGCGATCGAGCTGACCGCGCACGCGCTGGGCGTGAAGCTCGTGCTCGAAGGCTATCCGCCGCCGCGCGACGCGCGGCTGAAGCTGCTGCAGGTGACGCCCGATCCCGGCGTGATCGAGGTGAACATCCATCCGGCCAACAACTTCGACGAGCTCGTCGATCACACGGAATTCCTGTACGACGCCGCGTGGCAGTCGCGGCTGTGCAGCGAGAAGTTCATGGTCGACGGCCGCCACGTCGGCACGGGCGGCGGCAATCACTTCGTGCTGGGCGGCGCGACGCCGGCCGACAGCCCGTTCCTGCGCCGCCCGGACCTGCTCGCGAGCCTGATCGCGTACTGGCACAACCATCCGTCGCTGTCGTACCTGTTCTCCGGGCTCTTCATCGGGCCGACGAGCCAGGCGCCGCGCGTCGACGAAGCGCGTAACGACCAGCTCTACGAGCTCGACATCGCGTTCGCGGAGATCCAGCGCAACAAGCTGCTGTTCGGGCAGGACATGCCGCCGTGGCTCGTCGACCGTGTGCTGCGCAACCTGCTGATCGACGTGACCGGCAACACGCACCGCAGCGAGTTCTGCATCGACAAGCTGTATTCGCCGGACTCGTCGACCGGCCGGCTCGGCCTGCTCGAACTGCGCGCGTTCGAGATGCCGCCGCACGCGCGGATGAGCATCGTGCAGCAATTGCTGCTGCGCGCGCTGGTCGCGCGTTTCTGGGCCGCGCCGTACACGACGCCGCTCACGCGCTGGGGCACCGCGCTGCATGACCGCTTCATGCTGCCCGCGTTTCTTCAGATGGATTTCGACGACGTGCTGACCGAGCTGCGCGACGCCGGCTTTGCGTTCGATCCGGCGTGGTTCGCGCCGCACTTCGAATTCCGCTTCCCGCTGTTCGGCCAGATCGCGGTGAACGGGATGGAACTGTCGCTGCGCGGCGCGCTGGAGCCGTGGCACGTGATGGGCGAGGAGGGCGCGCCCGGCGGCACGGTGCGCTACGTCGATTCGTCGGTCGAACGGCTCGAAGTGCGCGTGACGGGGCTGAACGACAACCGGCACGTCGTGACGGTCAACGGCCGCGCGCTGCCGCTGCAGCCGACCGGCACCGTCGGCGAATACGTCGCGGGCGTGCGCTACAAGGCGTGGTCGCCGCCGTCCGCGCTGCATCCGACCCTCGGCGTGCACGCGCCGCTCACGTTCGACATCGTCGATACGTGGCTGCAGCGCTCGCTCGGCGGCTGCCGCTATCACGTCGCGCATCCGGGCGGGCGCAACTACGCGACGTTCCCGGTCAATGCATACGAAGCCGAGAGCCGCCGGCTCGCGCGCTTCGTGGAGATGGGGCACACGCCGGGGCGGATGGATGTCGCGGCTGCCGCGCCGAGCCGCGAATTCCCGTTCACGCTCGACCTGCGGCGGCCGTGACCGGACGATGACGATGCGCGGTTCGCGATACCCGGCGGTTCCGGTCGCTGGCGGCCCCGCCGGAATGCTAGGATGCGGGCAGATTGCGGCCGCGCGCCGCAGCCCGCTGCCCGGGTGGCGGCGCGTGTGCGCGGCTGTGCCCTGACGACGGAACGATATCGTGCCGCCCATTGACACCGATCATCTCGCCGCCCTCGACGCGATGCCCACGCTTTTCGATACCGGCGCGCAGCCGGATGCCGCGGAACTGGCCGCCGCGCTCGCGGCGCCGGCTGCCGCCGGCCGTTACGACGAACTGCGCGGCAGCGCGGCGGGCCTGAACGCGCCCGCGCTTGCGCCCGCATGGCGCAGTTTCTTCACGTCGATCGGCAGCGACGGCGTGGCCGACCTCGATCGCCGCGCCGACGCGCTGCACCGGCGTATGCGCGAGAACGGCCTGTTCTATCAACTGCACGAGCAGCGCGCCGGCGACGGCGCGGCCGGCCCGTGGTCGCTCGACCTGCTGCCGCTGATCGTCACGCCCGAGGACTGGGTCTCGATCGAGCGCGGCGTGCTGCAACGCGTGCGGCTGCTCAACGCGACGCTGGCCGACCTGTACGGGCCGCAGACGATCCTCGAGCGCGGGCTGCTGCCGCCCGCGCTCGTCACCGGACATCCCGGCTACCTGCGCGCGATGCGCGGCGCACGCGTGCCGGGCGATACGTGGCTGCACGTCGTCGCGTTCGATCTCGCGCGCGGCCCGGACGGGCAGTGGCGGATCGTCGCGCAGCACACGCAGGGCCCGGCCGGCCTCGGCTATCTCCTCGAAAACCGGCTGATCGTGTCGCGGCTCTTCCCGCGCGGGTTTCGCGGGCTGCGCGTGCAGCGGCTCGCGTCCGCGTACCGCGCGCTGCTGCAGAGCATGCAGGCGCTCAGCCCGACTCGAAAGAATTCGCGGATCGTGTTGCTCACACCGGGGCCGCACAGCGCGACGTATTTCGAGCACGCGTATCTCGCGCGCTACCTCGGCCTTACGCTCGTCGAAGGCGGCGACCTGACCGCGCGCGACAACCGGGTGTTCCTGAAGACGCTGAGCGGGCTCGAACCGGTGCACGGCATCCTGCGGCGCGTCGATGACGCGTGGCTCGACCCGCTCGAACTGCGGCCCGATTCGATGCTCGGCGTGCCGGGGCTGCTGCAGGCGGTGCGTGCGGGCAACGTGCTGCTCGCGAACGCGCCGGGCTCGGGCTTCCTCGAATCGCCGGCGATGCTCGGCTTCATGCCGCGTCTCGCGGAAGCGCTGCTCGGCGAAACGCTGACGCTCCCGGCCGTGCATTCGTGGTGGTGCGGCGAGGCGGCTGCGTGCGACGACGCGCTGCCGCAGCTCGCGCGCGGCATCGTCAAGGCATCCTATCCACCCGACGTGCAGGAAGGCGGCGCATTCGAGCCGGTGATCGGCGCGCGGCTCACGCAGGCACAGCTGGCGGAATGGCGCGCGCGGATTCTCGCGCGGCCCGAACATTACACGGTGCAGGCCGACCTGCCGTTGTCGCAGGCGCCGACCTGGCCGCGCCACGACGCACCCGACAGCAACGGCGGTGCACGCATCGTGCCGAAGCCGGTGCTGCTGCGCGTGTTCGCGCTCGCCGACGGCGCGCAGCGCTGGCGGCTCCTGCCGGGCGGGCTGTCGCGGGTCGGCACGCGCGACACGCTGTTCAACGCGCCGATGCCGCGCGGCGGCAGCACCGTCGATACGTGGGTGATGACCGAAGGCATCGTCGATTCGACGACGCTGCTGCAGACGCACCTCGGCCCCGACGACCTCGTCGAACGCCCGCGCGCGATCGCGAGCCGCGCGGCCGAGAACCTGTTCTGGCTCGGCCGTTATACCGAACGCGCAACCAACCTGATGCGCCTCGCGCGCGCGGCGCTCGAACGGCTGCGCGGCGAGGACGACGTCGACAGCCCCGCGCACCTGGAACTGCTCGACACGCTGTGCCGCGATACGGGCCTGATCGCGGCCGACGCGCCGAACGCCGTCGATGCGCCGCGTGCATTCCAGCACACGCTCGCGACGTCGCTGACGCGCGGCGCGGATCGCACGTCGGGCATTGCGTCCTGCCTGTTCGGCATGCGTGGCGCCGCCGCCGCGATCCGCGAGCGACTGTCGAGCGACCAGTGGCGGCTGATCGACGACGCGACCCAACTGTTCGCGGACAGCGCCGGCCAGCCGGAAGCCGAAGAGCAGATCGGCAACGAGGCGCTGCAGTTGCTGGAGCGCCTCGGCCTGCTGCTCGGTGCGATCACGGGTGCGCAGACCGACAACATGACGCGTGACGATGGCTGGCGGCTGCTGTCGATCGGCCGGCAGATCGACCGGCTGGATTTCCTCTGCAGCGTGCTGAAGGCGGCCTTCGACGAGGGCGCGGTGCACCGGCAGGACGGCTTCGAGCTCGTGCTGGAGCTGTTCGACAGCACGATCACGTTCCGTTCGCGGTTCCAGCGCGGCTTCGACGTCGCGCCGCTGCTGTCGCTCGTCGTGCTCGATACCGACAATCCGCGCTCGCTCGGCTGGGTCGTGCAGGCGCTGCGCGGCCGGTTGACGAAGGTCGAGCGCAGCGAAGGCTACGCGCTGTCCGAGCTGGCCGAGACGATTCCTGATGTTCCCGCGTGGTCGCTGCACGAGCTGTGCGAGACCGCCGACGGCGGCCGGCACGACAAGCTGCTCGAGGCGCTCGACACCACGGTGAAGGCGGTCTGGGAGTTGTCGAACCGGATCGGCGAACGCTATTTCAGCCACGTGCGCGAAGCGGGCAGGACGTTATGGTGACGACGAAAGGCGCGGCGAAAGCGCCGCATGGTTCCGGCAATGCGCGGAACGCATCGACACCGGCAGCAAAGCCCGCCGTTGCGCCCGGCCGGTTGCTGCGCGTCACGCACGACACCGAATACCGTTACGCGGCGCGCGTCGAATCGGCGCAGCACCAGGCACGCCTGCAACCGCTCGTCACGCCGCGCCAGCAGGTGCTGTCGTTCGCGCTCGACATCGATCCCGCGCCGGAATCGGTCGGGACCGAGATCGATGCATTCGGCAATGCGCGCGCGTCGTTTGCGTTGAACCAGCCGCACGATGCGCTGCTCGTGCGCAGCCGCAGCACGGTACGCGTGACGCCGCCGGTGTGGTCGCGCGGTGCGCGCGGGGAGCCGCCGCCCGCCATCGCGAAACCCGACCCGAAGCAGGCGATGGCGTGGGAAGCCGTGCGCGATCGCTTGCGGTTTCGCGCGGGGCAGCCCTACGACGCGGCGAGCGAATTCGTGTTCACGTCGCCGCATGTCGCATGCGATCCCGAACTCGCCGCGTACGCGGCGTCGAGCTTCACGCCGCAACGGCCGCTCGTGCAGGCTGCGTGGGAGCTGATGCGGCGCGTGCATGCCGATTTTGCGTATACGCCGAACAGCACCGACATCACGACGTCGGCGCTCGACGCGCTGCGCTTGCGCAAGGGCGTATGCCAGGATTTTGCGCACGTGATGATCGGCGCGCTGCGCTCGCTCGGGCTGGCCGCGCGTTACGTGAGCGGCTACCTGCTCACGCAGCCGCCGCCCGGGCAGCCGCGCTTGATCGGCGCCGACGCGTCGCATGCATGGGTCGAGGTGTACGACCCGGCATGGCCTGAGGACAACGGTTGGCTGCAGCTCGATCCGACCAACGATCGTGCGCCGGGCGACGACTACGTGATGCTGTCGATCGGCCGCGACTATGCGGACGTGACGCCGCTGCGCGGCGTGATTCGCGGCGGTGGTGCGGATCAGGAGCTCAAGGTTGGCGTGACGGTGGAGCCGCTCGACGCGCCCTGACGTATGCGGCATGCCGCGTGCCCGCGCGAATGCCGTTTAAGTCTTCGTTAATACTGCACGCCTAGCATGGTCATGCCGGCGACCGGATCGGACTCGATCCGGGGCGCCGGCGGCACGCGCGGGTGCGCCGACGTCACGGCGCCGCACCGTCGCGCATCGCCATTCCCTTGTAACGGCGGCGGACCATGATCAAACAATTCGACTACACGCTCGGCAGCGACACGATTGCGCTCTGCGCGAGCTTCGGCGCGGGGCCGGCGTGGCGCCGCGTGCTCGTGAGCCGTGCGGATTCGATGGAGACGCTCGTGGTGCTCGACGCGCGCGGGCTGTCGGGCTTGCTGAAGGTGGCGACCGAAGCGCCGGAAGGGCTGCTCGACGATGCGATCCGCAAGGTCGGCGACGAACAGCTCGTCGAACGGGCGATCAGCGGCAAGACGATCGTCGAAGCGGCGCTTTGACCGGGCGGTGCGTGAGTGTGCCGGCAGGCACGGCCGCACGCACCGCGTTGCATTTTGATTACGCTTACGCGGCGAACCGGTCCGTCGCCGCGATCAGTGCTTCCAGAATCCCCGGCTCGTTGTACGCATGCCCCGCGCCGGGCACGATCTCGAACGTCGCATCCGGCCATGCCTTTGACAACTCCCATGCGGTGCGCGCGGGCGTCGCGACGTCATAGCGGCCCTGCACGATCACGCCCGGGATGCCGGCGAGGCGATGCGCGTCGCGCAGCAACTTGCCTTCCTCGACGAAGCCCTTGTTCACGAAGTAGTGGTTCTCGATGCGCGCGAACGCGAGTGCGTAGTGCCCGTCAGCGAAGTGCGCGGCGAGTTTGGGATCGGGCAGCAGCGTGATCGTGCGGCCTTCCCAGATGCTCCACGCGCGCGCGGCTTCGAGTTTCGCGGCTTCGTCGCTGCCGGTCAGCCGGCGATGGTAGGCGGCCATCAGGTCGCCGCGCTCGGCTTCCGGAATCGGTGCAACGAAGTCTTCCCACAGGTCGGGGAACAGCCACGACGCGCCTTCCTGGTAGTACCACAGCAATTCCGCGCGACGCATCGTGAAGATGCCGCGCACGACCAGCGCGCTCACGCGCTCGGGATGCGTTTCCGCGTAGGCGATCGACAACGCGCTGCCCCACGAGCCGCCGAACACGAGCCATTTTTCCGCGCCGACCATCTCGCGCAGGCGCTCGATATCGGCGACCAGATCCCACGTCGTGTTGTTCTCGAGGCTGGCGTGCGGCGTCGAGCGCCCACAGCCGCGCTGATCGAACAGCAGGATGTCGTAGCGCTCCGGATCGAACAGGCGGCGATGGTCGGGGCTGCAGCCGGCGCCGGGGCCGCCGTGCAGGAATACGGCGGGCTTGCCGGCCGGGTTGCCGCAGCGCTCCCAGTAGATGCGGTGGCCGTCGCCGGTGTCGAGATGGCCGTGGGCGTAGGGTTCGATCGGTGGGTACACAGGCAGGCTCCGGATGAAAGTCGACGGGAGGGCGGACGAGGCGCGGGCCGGTGTGCGGGCGGGTACGGTACCGCGGATGTTGCTGCGCCGCAAATTCGTTGCGTGGGCATCGGACCGGCCGCCGCCGGACAAGGCTTGTCATTATGCCCATTCGCCGCGCAGGGCGTCGGCTCGTTCGGGCGCAGCGTCGTTGGCGAGGTGTGTCGCGGCGATTTTTGAAGCAATTTCATTCGGATATTTTTCATACAAAATCGCGGCGACGTGTCGGCGGGCCAGTCGGGCGCCGACCGAATCCTCTTCCTTTACCGTGCCAACGGAAACCAGCCGATGAACCATCGCGTCACGCAGTTGACCGGGTTGCGCGCCGTCGCGGTCGCGATGGTGGTAGTCGGGCACGCCGAGCACGTACTGCCCGGCGGCTACACGGGCTGGTATGCGCCGTTGCGGCTGATCGCCGACGGCCGGCTCGGCGTGCTGATATTCTTCGTCCTCAGCGGCTTCCTGATCACCAACGTATTGCGCGCAGAGTTCGCGCGCACCGGCGGCATCGCGCTGACGTCGTTCTACGTGCGTCGCGCGCTGCGGATCTGGCCGGCCTGCTACGTGTATCTCGCGGCGGTCGCGATCATGGCCTTCGCCGGCTGGTTCGACGTCGACCGCCGGCAGTGGCTCTATGCGGCGCTGCACCTGTGGAATTACTCGGCGTGGTTCGGGCTGACCGGAGACAACGTGATGCATCCGGACGGCGCGTGGTATCTCGGCCATTTCTGGTCGCTCGCGCTCGAGGAACAGTTCTACTGGTTCTGGCCGCTGCTGTTCGTGTATGGGATGCGCCGCGGCGGCACGCGCTGGCTGGCCGCGTTGATCCTGGTCGTGCCGCTGGTGCGCGCCGTGACGTATTTCGTTGCGCCTGCGCTGCGCGGGCAGCTCGGGATGATGCTGCACACGGGCGTCGATTCGATCCTGATCGGCTGCTATGCGTCGCTCAACCGCGAACGGCTCGAAGCGTGGATTCGCACTTGGCGTGGCGAGACAAGCATCGTGACCGCGATCATCGTCATCGTGCTGATCGGCATGCCGCTTGCCGAGCATCGGCTCGGCGGGTTCTGGAATGCGACGTACGGCGTGACGCTTGAGGCCGCGTTGATCGCGATCGTGATCGTCGTGCTGAATTTCCGTAGCGAGTTCTGGTGTGCGCGGTGGTTGCGTGCGCGGCCGGTCGTGTTCGTCGGCACGATCTCGTTCAGCCTGTATCTTTGGCAGCAGCCGTTTGCGAATCCGGATCTGGCCGTGCCGCATGCGTTTCCGCTCGGGATCGTTTGGGCGCTGCTGGCTGCGACGGCCAGCTATTTTCTCGTCGAGAAACCGTTCCTGCGGTTGAAGGATCGATATTCGGCGCGCGAGGCGCGACGTGTGCGTGATGATGCGCTGCGGATGCCGGCTTCGGGTGAGGCGATCGGAGCGAAGGTGGCGGAGTAGGCGGGTGGGGGAGACTCACCGCGGCTTCACGTCACCGTCATTTGAATCGCCTCTTCGAGGCAGGCGAATACCAGAAGTCCCGGTACATATCGCTCCCGTAAGATTTGCCATCGTATTTGACGACAGTGCGCACGGTGCGTTTTCCGGCGTCCGGTTGTTTGTCGTCGTTGCTTTCAGCGTTCATCACGTGTGCCGTAATCGACAGATCCGCAAAGCCGTTGTGCGACGTCTTCTCGACCGCAATCGTCATGCGGGCGGACTCGCTGCGCAGGTCGCTGGTATCGGGGCCGCACGCGGTGCCTGTGGTGGCGACCCAGCCATTGAGATTGGTGCCAAACACGGGGCGGACACGGGCGCCTTCGCGAATCCACAGTGTCAGTTCGTTCTCCATGTAGGCATCCGGGCAGCTCGGTCCGTGCGCGGTGCTGCTGAACACGACGCCGAATGCCCGTACATCTGGCGACAGCCGGTACGGTGCAGTATCGATGCGATAACTGTTCTCGCCGATCTGTATCGCTGCGTCCTCCTGAATCACCGAACGGTCTGCCGCCACGACCTTGACACCTTCGACGAGTGCGACGACCTGCAGCTTGCTGCTTTCGTCGGGGTTCTTGCTTTTGGGAAGCGAATCGAATGCGACGGCTGCGATCGTCGTTTCCGGCGCGTTCGGCATGACCTTGCAGGCCGACGCGACGACGAGCCGATCCGCGTCGCGCGTGGCGATGCGTGCGCTCGCGATGCCGGCCCAGCGGGCGACGGCCGTGACGGTTTCGTCGCTACAAGCCTGGCTGTTGGCTGCGTGGACGATGGGGGCGGCGGCGAGCGCCAGCAGCGGGGCGAAGCGGAGGATTCTTATGGTCATGATGGAAACGGTTCTTCTTGGATTCCCGTGGATGTGCCTGATGAGCCCCACGTTGACATTCACGCGTTACGGAGTTCCTTGAATTTGCGATTCAATGTTTCACGCTCATCGTCGAACAGAATGGGTAAGTCCACCCAGCTTTGATATAGCGGCCCAAGCCAGCAACAGTGCCCGGAATCCGGTCGCCAGCCCTCCAACTTCTCGAAGTGTCGGTGAATATCAAGCGCAGTGGCCCGCTGCGCGACGGATATCCATGCGAGTGCTCTGATTGCCGCTATCGTCGCCCAATCACTGGGCCCGAGCAACGCGCTATATAACAAGCTCCGCCGAATCGATCCCTCCCAGTCGCCGCCATACTGCGCGATGATCTGCATGACAACCATTTGCACTCGTGTCAACCAGGCAAGCGCTGAGATTGATTCCTTACGGCCGGCCGGTATGGCAGGGGGATGTACGATGCACGCGAATACCTGAAGTATTGCTTCCTCGCTGAGCGAGGCGGCAACGTGACTCGCTTGCGCCCAATTTCGCGGTGGGAAATACGGTTCGAGGGCCAAAGCCGATACGGTTTCCCGTATGTGAAGCGGAGGGGGCGGCAGCGCAGGCGCTGCTTGATCCTCTTCGTAATGCCAGAGGGCATATTCGACTGGTTCAACGGGTTGGCGAGGGTCGGGGGACGGAATTGCCTCGGCATGGATGCTGATATTGCACTGCGTTCTGCCATGGGACGCCAACTCGAGGCGCAACGCCAAAGCGTTGCTGGGTGCCTCCAGCGACGAAACCCGTATGTTGATGTTTTCGCCAGAATCGACAGGGGTACCGGCTCGAATCAATTGATCACGCAGCTCTCGAAGAATGTTTGCGCAAGCATCCTGCGGCTCCGGCAGTGCTCCCTGTGCTCGAAACCACAAACTGTTCGCACGCTCGTTACCCTCGCCGGCAAGACCGACAAGTTGCGCCAGCCGAGTATCGTCAGCACCCTCTTTCCACTGGCAGTACAAGAGCGACGGCCGCGCCCAGGGATGCTCCGGCTCCTGTTGTATTACCGCCTCGTACCAACCCCGCGCGGTGGCCCACCCTTCGCAGTCTAACCAAGTATCGGCGGCTTCGAGATACGCACTGAGGTCGTCAGGGCGCATGCCGACGGCTTTGCGAAAAGCATGTTCCGCGTCATCTGGACGGGACATTTGTCGCAGGACCAGACCACGCCCGACCGCGGTGAACCAATCCTGGATATCGGCTAGTGGACCCGCTAAACGGAGCGCCTCCTCGAATTCCCCTGCGCGGCGCAAGAGTCCAAGGCGCAGCATGGTCCACTGTAGGCGAAACTCGCTCGCCGGTACGACTCGTGCCGATATGGCTGCCCATCGGCGAGCATCGAGCAACTGATAATGTCCGGACATCGAAGCTTCCGGCGTGCGTGAGATCACATTGCCGAACAAGCGAATCTGTAGATTTGAAGTGTATTAGCCGGGACTTGATCTGACAGGTAGTCGGGCCGACAAAGAACGAGTCATCAATGGGGGATGAGTTTCTCCTTGGCGAGATCGAGCGAATCGAGGAAAGTGCGCATCG
>NZ_SCNZ01000002.1:0-355608 GCF_005502655.1 Burkholderia sp. 4NA327C6
ACCCCAGCACCCCAGCGCCCGCAGCGCCCGCAGCGCGTCCAGTTCCATCCCCACCGTCACCATCCAGCGCGTTACCCCCGCGCCAAACCTTCCCGTTGTTTCCCACTCGACTTTCGCATTTCCGCCATCGATGTCGGCGCCGTTCAAACACGTGTCGCGTTTGAGACATCGGCGCCCCTGCCTCCGGGACTACTCTCGAACAGCGCGTTGCGCGTGCGCCGCATGAGCCGGCGCGCCGCGGCGCCATCCAACGAGACATGGAGACAATACGATGAGCAGCAATCGAGGTGTCGTCTATCTTGGGCCGGGCCAGGTCGAAGTCCAGAAAATCGATTATCCGAAGATGGTCGATCCGAGCGGCCGCGCGATCGGCCACGGCGTGATCCTGAAAGTGGTGAGCACGAACATCTGCGGTTCCGACCAGCACATGGTGCGCGGCCGCACGACCGCGCCGGTCGGCCTCGTGCTCGGTCACGAGATCACGGGCGAGGTGGTCGAGATCGGCCGCGACGTCGAGACGCTGAAGCTCGGCGATCTCGTGTCGGTGCCGTTCAACGTGGCTTGCGGCCGCTGTGCGATGTGCAAGGACACGCATACGGGCGTGTGCCTGAACGTGAACCCGTCGCGTGCCGGCGGCGCCTACGGCTATGTCGACATGGGCGGCTGGATCGGTGGCCAGGCCGAGTACGTGCTCGTGCCGTACGCGGATTTCAATCTGCTGAAATTCCCCGATCGCGATCAGGCAATGGCGAAGATCCGCGATCTGACCTGCCTGTCCGACATTCTGCCGACCGGTTATCACGGCGCGGTGAGCGCGGGCGTGAAGCCGGGCTCGACGGTCTACATCGCGGGCGCGGGCCCGGTCGGGATGGCGGCGGCCGCCTCGGCGCGCCTGCTCGGCGCGGCCGTGACGATCGTCGGCGACATGAACGCGGAACGCCTTGCGCACGCACGCGCGATGGGCTTCGAGACGGTCGACCTGTCGAAGGATGCATCGCTCGGCGAGCAGATCGAGCAGATCCTCGGCGTGCCCGAGATCGATTGCGCGGTCGACTGCGTCGGCTTCGAAGCGCACGGCCACGGTTCGTCGGGCCATTCGGAGGAAGCGCCCGCGACGGTGTTGAACTCGTTGATGGAAATTACCCGCCCGGCGGGCGCGATCGGTATCCCGGGCCTGTACGTGACGGACGATCCGGGCGCGAAGGACAAGGCCGCGCAGCACGGCAGCCTGAGCATCCGCTTCGGCCTCGGCTGGGCGAAGTCGCACTCGTTCTTCACGGGCCAGACGCCGGTGCTGAAGTACAACCGCAACCTGATGCAGGCGATCCTGTTCGACCGGCTGCCGATCGCGAAGATCGTCAACGTCGAAGTGATCTCGCTCGACCAGGCGCCGGAAGGCTACAAGAAGTTCGACGGCGGCGCGCCGCGCAAATTCGTCATCGACCCGCACGGGTTGCTGGCGGCATGACGCGACCGGTCATCACGCGGTAATCGAAGGGGCCGGGCGTTCGAGCGCCTCGGCCCTTCGTGCGTTCGGGAAGCGCGCGCTCTGTGCCCGCGATCGTGCCGGGCGAGATGCTCACGCGTGAGCGATCGTTCGGGCGACATTCGGCCGGCTCGGTTCACGCGGTGCGCTCCATCGCGGCGTCGTACTGGCCGCGGCAGGCCGCACCGTTCAGGCGTGCGCGCAGCAGCAGCGCCGCCTGCGCGGCGCGTACGTTGGCCGCCTGTCCCTTCCACGCGGCCAGCGGCGGCTCCTGCAGCGCGCGGCCATATGAAAAGCTCAGCAGCCACGGCCGCCCGGCAATGCGATTCATCGCATCGAGATGCGCCGTCGCTTCCTCGGGCGTCTGTCCGCCGGACAGGAAGAAGATGCCGGGTACTTCGGCCGGCACGGCGCTGCGCAGCAGGCGTACCGTCGCCTCCGCGACTTCGGCGGGGGCCGCCTGTGCAGTGTGCGTGCTGCCCGCGACGACCATGCTCGGCTTGAGCAACATGTGCGCGAGCACGACCCGATGCCGGTGCAGCGCGTTGAATACGGCGTGCAGCACGGCGTCGGTCACCTGCGCGCAGCGGTCGATCGAATGATCGCCGTCCATCAGCACTTCCGGCTCGACGATCGGCACGACGCCGGACTCCTGGCAGATCGCCGCATAGCGCGCCAGCGCTTCGGCGTTGGCTTCGATCGCCGCATGGCCGGGCAGCGTGGCGGACACGTTGTACACCGCACGCCATTTCGCGAACCGCGCGCCTTGCCGCCGGTAGCCGTCGAGGCGCGCCGCAAGCCCATCGAGCCCTTGCGTGATTTCGTCGCCGGGCGCGAGCGCGAGCGGGATCTTGCCCGCATCGACCTTGATGCCGGGCACGATCTGCTGACGGGCGGCGAGTTCGGGCAACGGCGTGCCATCGTCCGCACATTGCCCGAGCGTCTCTTCATACAGGATCACGCCGCTGACGAATTCCCCGAGGCCTGGTGTCGACAGCAACAGGGTGCGCCATGCGCGGCGATTCTCTTCGGTCGATTCGACGGAGATCGTCTTGAAACGCTTTGCGATGGTCGGCCCGCTTTCGTCGGCCGCCAGCAACCCTTTGCCATCCTGAACGAGTGCCTGGATCGTCGCCTGGAGTGGGTTATCGGTGCTCATGGAATTCCTCCGCTGAAACCGCCACGCGCGCGCTCAGTGGCCGCGATAGAGCTGTGCGATTTGCTGCGTATTGCTGGCGGCGCGTCGCGCACGTGCGGTGTGCGTGCTCACGCGGTGGATGGTATGTGGGCGATGCGCGGCACCGTGATTGCCTTTCCAGCCCGCCAGGCGAACCGCGGTGGTGGGGTGCGATCGGTCGGGCGCATGCATGGCCGGCGCCGCTCGCGCGACTGCCGTCCCACCGGCGGATGCACGGCTGGCATCCGGGCCCGGGCTGCCTGGTCGGGCGATCGCCACCTGCGTTCCGTCAGTCGAATGAAACGGAAAGACGGGTGTGGGCAAGACAGGCAGCATGGGGTCGTTCGATGCGTACGGTGCGGCATCGCTCGCCATCGTGCGCGAATCGCTCGAGCCGCGACAGGCGGGATCGGCCTTGCATGTCCGGTCGACCACCACATAGCCGCCGACCAGCAGCACGAGTGTCAGGATGCTTAGGATCGGGGCGGTCGATGCGCGAGGCTGCTGGAGCGCCGCATTGCGAAGCGCGCGCGCGATGCGCGACGACCACGTGTGAAACGCGTGCGGAGCATGCGCGGCATCCGGTGCGCGGTGGATCGAATCGAACGGCCGGTTCCACCTGCCGCAGGCGGGGCAGTGTTCGAGTGCACGGAAGGCCGTGAAGCCGCATTCGCTGCAGCGGAAGCGGGCGGTGCGCCGCGCTTCGGCTCGCGATTTCAGGATCGCGCGCCAGTCGTCGCGCGCGCGAATGGTGCGCTTGGGGAGGACTCGCATCGCTGGAGGCGGGCGGGCGCCGTCAACAGGGCGAACGATCGCCGGTCGTCATGATCCGTTCCTGCACGGCAGCCTATCGGCCCGTGCCGGAATGCAATGATGCGTACGTCGTAGATTGTCGTTCGCATTCGGCGTTCATGGGATTCTCCGTGACATCGGGTGTGCGGAACACGTTCGTCCGTGGTTGCCTACCGCTTCATTCTTGGTCGCCGGTGCGCGAAACGCAAGGCACAAACAGGCTGTCGTGATTCGTCGGTTCCGCGCTAACTGTCGTGCCGCTGCCGGGCCGCGAGCGTCCCGATGATCTCCATCGCGTGCTCGACCGCCGGCGTCCACGGCCGGCCGTAATTGAGCCGAAGATAGCGGCGAAATCCGCCGGTCGCGGAAAAGATCGGCCCCGGCGCGATGCTGACGCCGCTTTCCATCGCATCGCCGAACAGGTGCATCGCATCCACGCGCGGCGGCAATTCGAGCCACAGGAAATACCCGCCGCGCGGCGCGAACACTTCGGTGCCGGCTGGAAAATACGCACGCACGGCCGCCAGCATCTGTGCCTGGTGCGCGGCAAGATTACGGCGCAGCTTGCGCAGGAAGCGGTCGTACGCGCCGTCGCGCAGGTAGCTCGAAATCGCCATCTGGGCAGGCACGTCCGCTGCCGGCGCGCTTGCGCCCTTTGCCTGGCGAATTTGCCGCACGTAGCGTCCGGCCGCGACCCAGCCGATTCGGAACCCGGGCGCGAGACATTTCGAGAACGAACCGCAATGCAGGACGAGACCGCTGTCGTCATACAGCTTGGCGGGGCGCGTGGGCCCCGTGCCGAAATGCAGCTCGCCGTAGACGTCGTCTTCGATCAGCGGCACGTTGCGTGCCGCGAGCAGGTCGATCAGCGCACGCTTGCGCTCGTCGGTCAGCGTCGCGCCGGTCGGGTTGTGGAACGACGTCATGAACCAGCAGGCCCGCACCGGATGCGTGTCGAGCGCTTTCTCGAGCGCATCGAGATCGAGGCCGGTGCGCGGGTCGACCGGAATCTCGACGGCCTTCAGGTGCAGGCGCTGCACAGCCTCCAGGACCGCATGAAACGCCGGTCGCTCGATCGCGACGATATCGCCGGGGCGCGTTAGCGCCTGCAAGCTGAGCGTCAGCGCTTCGAGCGCGCCGGTCGTGATGACGATTTCATCCATCGGCAACGCCGCGCCCGCATTCAGGTAGCGCAGCGCGATCTGGCGGCGCAGCCCGTCGTGGCCGGGCGGCGCGCCGGATAGCAGGGCCGTGCGATCCATGTTGCGGGCCGCCGACGCCATTGCGCGCCACAGGCTGCTCATCGGGAACAGCGAATAGCTGGCGAAGGCCGAGCCGAGCGGGACGATCTCCTCGCATTTGAGCGAATCGAGCAGCCGGAACAACGTATCGCCGTTGCCCGCCGGCGTGGCGGCCGGTTTGCGCGGCGGTTCATGGCCGAACCGCACGTGCTTGTCTTCGAGGTTCGCAACGAAATATCCGGACCGTGCACGCGCGACGATCAGACCCTCGCTTTCGAGCGCGTAGTACGCGCGAAACACGGTGGAAGGACTCACGCCATATGCGCGGCACGCGGCGCGCACGGTGGGGATGCGCGCACCGGGGGCCAGATCTCCACGCCGGATCGACTCGGAGATTGTCCGCGCGAGCATCGCATAACGCTTCATGCCGGCCTCAAGTCGAGCAGCTTTGTGCCGAAAAAGAGTAGCACGGCGCGCGCTGCGCGACAGGCCTCGATATCCCGTGATCCGCTTGTTTTTCACGGACTCTGATCCTGTTTTCAGGCGCCACTCGCTGGCATGCTTTCACCCCTCGAGCAATCCTCGTTCCCGACATTGACCGATACGGAATTCACGCTGTCCGCCGGCTGATCCGTGCCCCGTGCGCCCGTGCGTGCGAGGTCTAGTCAGCGGTGTCATGACCCTAACCGGAAACCTTCAGCGTGAAATCGAACACTCTCGTCGCGGGCCTCGCGGCCGGCCTCGCCCTCAACCTCCTCGGCGGCGCAGCACACGCCGCCTGCATCAGCAATCCGCCGGCGCAATCCAACGCGACGTTCCCCGCCGCACTGACCGGCAAGCTCGTCTATCACAGCTACGTCAAGTACGGCGACGGCACGAGCCAGCTGTTCCTGTACGACTTCTCGGCCCATACGCTGACGCAACTGAGCAAGAGCACGTGGGGCATCACCGATCCGATGAACGGCGTGTTCAGCCCCGACGGCAAGTGGCTCGCGTTCATGGGCATCAGCAACGGCGCATGGAACGTGTTCATGCTGCAGCTCGGCGCCGGCACGCCGCCCGTCAACCTGACGAACAGCACGGGCGCCACGCGCAACGAGGACCCGAAATTCAGCACGGACGGCAAGACGCTCGTGTTCAAGCAGAACGGCGACGTCAAGCAGGCGACGCTGTCGTACACGAGCGCGGGCCCGGTGTTCACGTCGGTCGTGAGCCTGACGAACGCACCCTCCGGCGCCGAATACTCGATGCCGTTCCTCGCGCCCGATGCGAGCGCCGTGTACTACGCGACCGGTACGGGCGCGAACATGGGGCTGATGAAGCGCACGCTCGCGACCGGCGCGACGGCGGTGTTCGATGCGCCGGCCGGGCTGCAAACGTACTACCCGATCGTGCGCGCGGACGGCATGGTGTTCTACGCACGCTGGAAAGACAGCGGCCAGGCCGACCAGATCTACACGAAGACGGCGGACCCGGCGTCGACGCCGAACGCGTTGCCGATCAACGACTGCGTGAGCAACAACTCGGATCCGGCGCCGGTGAGCGGCACCAACTACGTGTTCTTCTCGTCGACGACGGCGGGCGGCTACCAGCTCTACGTCGGTGACGTGACGACCGGCCAGCGCTGGAGCCTGTCGCAGTTCGGCGTGAACGCCGACACGACGAAGGCCAAGCTCGGGTCGAGCTACTACGGCGGCCCGGCCGCCGCGCAGCCGACGCTGCTGTCGCAGGGGCGTCCGGCTGCCGCATCGGCGAGCTACAACGCATCGCTCACGCCCGACAAGGCGTTCGACGGCAACACCACGAGCACGCGCTGGGATTCGCCGGAAGGTGCGGGCGTCGATCCGCAATGGATCTCCGTGGATCTCGGCGCGACGAAGACGATCAGCAGCGTCGATCTCTACTGGGATGCGGGCGCCCTCGTGTACCAGATCCAGACGTCGAACGACAATGTGAACTGGACGACGATCTACTCGACGAACAACGGCGTGTCGTACGGCCACGTGACGCTGCCGAACCTGAACGGGCATGGCCGCTACGTGCGGATGTATGGCACGAAGCGCGCGACGCAGTGGGGGTATTCGCTCGACGAAATGCAGGTGTGGGGATCGTAAGCGCAAAGAAAAAGCGACCGTCGAGGTCGCTTTTTTTCACGCGTCAATCGACGCGAAGCTCATGCATGCAGCAGATGCGCGGGGAAGGCGGGGATGGCGCTCGCCGTACCCTGCGCAAGCGGGGCGACCTGCTTGCGGCGCTCGCGGGTCGGCGCGACGCCGAACGCGTCGCGATAGCTCTTGCTGAAATGGCACGCCGACTGGAAGCCGCACGCCATCGTGATGTGCATGATCGACATGTCGGTCTGCAGCAGCAGTTCGCGTGCGCGACGCAGCCGCAGCGTCAGGTAGTAATGCGTCGGCGTCATGCCGAGGTGTTCGCGGAACAGGCGCTGCAGTTGCCGCTGCGACATGTTCGCGAGCCGCGCGAGCTCCTCGCGTGACAGCGGCTCCTCGATGTTGTTCTCCATCAGCGAGATCACTTCGAACAGCGACTTGTTCGCGGAGCCGAGGCGCGCGACGAGCGGCATGCGTTGCTGCGCGCTCGTGTCGCGCACGTGTTCGACGATGAACTGCTCGGCGATCTGCGTGACGCGCGCGGTGCCCACGCGCGCGGCGATCAGGTTCAGCATCATGTCGAGCGGCGCGACGCCGCCCGTGCACGTGATGCGGTCGCGGTCGATCACGAACAGTTCCTTCAGGAAGCGCGTGTCCGGAAACTCTTCCTTCAGCGCCGACATGTTCTCCCAGTGGATCGCGCACGCGTAGCCCGCCAGCAGCCCCGATTTCGCGAGCGCATAGGTGCCCGTGCACAGGCTGCCGAGCGGGATGCCCGAGCGTGCGAAGCGGCGCAGTGTCGACAGATGGGCGGGCGTGGTCGCGCGCTGCACGTCGACGCCGCCGCACACGAACACGATGTCGGGCTGCCCCACGCATTCGGCCGGGCCGGTGTCGACCGTCAGGCCGTTGCTCGCGGTGACCGGGCCGCCATCCGGGCTGATCACCGACCAGCGGTACAGCGGCTGGCCGCTCAGGTAGTTCGCCATCCGAAGCACCTCGATCGCATTGGTGAACGCGATCATCGTGAAGTTCGGTAACGGCATGAACGCGAAGTGGGACAGCGACGCTGTGCGGTCGGGCGACATGGGGAGCGTTCCTAGAATCTCTAATAGCTTTTACGCCCGGGGGCACGGACGGGCTGCGATATTGTGTGAGCCAGCGCAACAAGCGTGCCATACGGCTAAACCCTAGATCCATACGTTGTCTGGCTGAAAGCGGCATGCTGCACTGCACCGTATTCGTGACGTGCTGCACCCCGACCGGGCGGCGGTCGCACCGCCGGCGTGCCTGTTCATAGGTGAACCGAGTGTGGCGGTTTGCTTGGTCATCCGAAAAAGCACGACCGGTCACTTGTACAAAACGGACGCGGATGGCGGAAAAGGCAAAGAACGCGTCTAAATTCATCAATCCGCCGAAAATCCGAACGACAAGAATAGAGCCGTCGGCAGCCTTGCACGGGACAAGCGGGAAACCCAGGCAGGGCGGGCCTTGAGCTTCGGTTTCAGCCCCCTATTCTTCGTCACGGACGCACTATGTCGAATACCCAGCCTTTCTTCTCGCAGCCCCTCGCCGAGCGCGACGCGCCGGTGCGCAGCGCCATCCTGAAGGAACTCGAGCGTCAGCAGTCGCAGGTCGAGCTGATCGCGTCGGAAAACATCGTGTCGCGCGCCGTGCTCGAGGCGCAGGGCTCGGTGCTGACCAACAAGTATGCGGAAGGCTATCCCGGCAAGCGCTATTACGGCGGCTGCGAATTCGCGGATGAAGTCGAGGCGCTCGCGATCGAGCGCGTGAAGCAGATCTTCAACGCCGGCTATGCGAACGTGCAGCCGCACTCGGGCGCGCAGGCGAACGGCTCGGTGATGCTCGCGCTCGCCAAGCCGGGCGACACGGTGCTCGGCATGTCGCTCGACGCGGGCGGCCACCTGACCCACGGCGCGAAGCCGGCGCTGTCGGGCAAGTGGTTCAACGCCGTGCAGTACGGGGTGAACCGCGACACGATGCTGATCGACTACGACCAGGTCGAGGAGCTCGCCCAGCAGCACAAGCCGAACCTGATCATCGCCGGCTTCTCGGCCTACCCGCGTGCGCTCGACTTCGCGCGCTTCCGTGCGATTGCCGATGGCGTGGGCGCGAAGCTGATGGTCGACATGGCGCACATCGCCGGCGTGATCGCCGCGGGCCGCCACGCGAACCCGGTCGAGCATGCGCACGTCGTCACGTCGACCACCCACAAGACGCTGCGCGGCCCGCGCGGCGGCTTCGTGCTGACCAACGACGAGGAGATCGCGAAGAAGATCAACTCGGCCGTGTTCCCCGGCCTGCAGGGCGGCCCGCTGATGCACGTGATCGCCGGCAAGGCCGTCGCGTTCGGCGAAGTGCTGCACGCGGACTTCAAGACCTACATCGACAACGTGCTCGCGAACGCGCAGGCGCTCGGCGAAGTGCTGAAGGCGGGCGGCGTCGATCTCGTCACGGGCGGCACCGACAACCACCTGCTGCTGGTCGACCTGCGCCCGAAGGGCCTGAAGGGCGCGCCGGTCGAACAGGCGCTGGAGCGCGCGGGCATCACCTGCAACAAGAACGGCATTCCGTTCGACACCGAGAAGCCGACCGTCACGTCGGGCATCCGCCTCGGCACGCCGGCCGGCACGACGCGCGGCTTCGGCGTCGCGGAATTCCGCGAGGTGGGCCGCCTGATCCTGGAAGTGTTCGACGCGCTGCGCGCGAATCCGGAAGGCGACCACGCGACCGAACAGCGCGTGCGCCGCGAGATCTTCGCGTTGTGCGAACGCTTCCCGATCTATTGATCCCACCGACCCGACAATACTGGAGCAACACATGAGCACGCTGCATCAAGACAGCATCATCATCGACGGGCTGAACATCTCGAAGTTCGAGAAGCCGGTGTTCGAAGACATGCGCAAAGGCGGCATCACCGCCGCGAACTGCACGGTGTCGGTGTGGGAGAACTTCACCAAGACCGTCGACAACATCGGCGTGATGAAGAAGAAGATCCGCGACAACAGCGAGCTGCTGACGCTGGTGCGCACGACGGAAGACATCTTCCGCGCGAAGAAGGAAGGCAAGACCGGCGTGATCCTCGGCTTCCAGAACGCGCATGCGTTCGAGGACAACATCGGCTACATCGAAGCGTTCGCCGACATGGGCGTGCGCGTCGTGCAGCTCTGCTACAACACGCAGAACCTGGTCGGCACCGGTTGCTACGAGCGCGACGGCGGCCTGTCGGACTTCGGCCGCGAAGTGATCACCGAGATGAACCGTGTCGGCATCATGGTCGACCTGTCGCACGTGGGCGGCAATACGTCGTCGGAAGCGATCGCGTTCTCGAAGAAGCCGGTGTGCTATTCGCACTGCCTGCCGTCGGGCCTGAAGGAGCATCCGCGCAACAAGAGCGACGAACAGCTGAAGGAGATCGCCGATGCGGGCGGCTTCGTCGGCGTGACGATGTTCGCGCCGTTCCTCAAGCGCGGGATCGAAGCGAACATCGACGACTACATCGAGGCGATCGACTACGTCGTGAACCTGATCGGCGAGGATGCGGTCGGCATCGGCACGGATTTCACGCAGGATTACGCGAAGGAATTCTTCGACATGCTGACGCATGACAAGGGCCGCTATCGCCAGCTGACGAACTTCGGCAAGATCATCAACCCGGACGGCATCCGCACGATCGGCGAATTCCCGAACCTGACGGCCGCGATGGAACGCCACGGCTGGAAGGAGTCGCGTATCCGCAAGATCATGGGCGAGAACTGGGTGCGCGTGTTCAAGGACGTGTGGGGCGCATAAGCGCCGCGAACGCCGAACCACCGACAGCGATTCAACATTAAAAAAATCGGGACGTGCCCGTGCAAGCCGCACGGGCACGCGGACGATATCGCGCCTGCGCACCGAGCCGCGCGGCCAATTTCCTCACGGAGTCACACGATGCAACCGCAACTGCCGATCAACGTCGATCCCGATACCGGCGTCTGGACCACCGACGCGCTGCCGATGCTGTACGTGCCGCGCCACTTCTTCACGAACAACCACGTCGCCGTCGAGGAAGCGCTCGGCGTCGAAGCGTATGCCGAGATCCTGTACAAGGCCGGCTACAAGTCCGCCTACCACTGGTGCGACAAGGAAGCGAAGCAGCACGGCATCACCGGCATGGCGGTGTTCGAGCACTACCTGAAGCGCCTGTCGCAACGCGGCTGGGGCCTGTTCTCGATCATCGAGGCGGATCCGGCCAGCGCACGCGCGAAGATCGAGCTGCGCCACTCGTCGTTCGTGCTCCAGCAGCCTGGCAAGGAAGGCAAGCTCTGCTACATGTTCGCGGGCTGGTTCGCCGGCGCGATGGACTGGGTCAACGACACGACGCCGGAAGGCAAGGGCGCGCCGCGCGCGTTTTCGAAGGAAGTGCAGTGCGCGGCCGAGCATCACGACCACTGCGTCTTCGAAGTGTCGCCGATCGCGCACTGATGCGCTGACGTAACGGCACAGCAACACAACAACACCCGCAACACGAGACATTCGAACGCCAGAGGTCGCCAGCGATGCGTTATCCCCACCTGTTCAAACCCATGCAGCTGAACCAGCTGACGCTGCGCAACCGGATCGTCAGCACCGCGCATGCGGAGGTGTATGCCGAGCCGGGCGGCCTGCCGGGCGACCGCTATATCCGCTACTACGAAGAAAAGGCGAAGGGCGGTGTGGGCCTCGCGATCTGCGGCGGGTCGAGCCCGGTGTCGATCGACAGCCCGCAGGGCTGGTGGAAATCGGTGAACCTGTCGACCGACAAGATCATCGATCCGCTCACGCGCCTCGCCGACACGATGCACAAGCACGGCGCGAAGATCATGATCCAGGCGACGCACATGGGCCGTCGCTCGTCGTTCCACGGCGAGCACTGGCCGCACCTGATGTCGCCGTCGGGCGTGCGCGAACCCGTGCACCGCGGCAACGCGAAGATCATCGAGATCGAGGAAATCCGCCGCATCATCGGCGATTTCGCGGCCGCCGCGAAGCGCGTGAAGGCGGCCGGCATGGACGGCATCGAAATCTCGGCCGCTCACCAGCACCTGATCGACCAGTTCTGGAGCAAGCGTTCGAACCACCGCACCGACGAATGGGGCGGCAGCCTGGAAAACCGCCTGCGCTTCGGCATCGAAGTGCTGACGGCCGTGCGCGAGGCGGTGGGCAAGGATTTCTGCGTCGGCCTGCGCATGTGCGGCGACGAATTCCACGAGGACGGCCTCGATCACGAAGCGCTGAAGGAAATCGCGCAGGCGATGTCCGAGACGGGCCTGATCGACTACCTGAGCGTGGTCGGCTCGGGCGGCGACACGCACAACACGATCGCCAACTGCATGCCGCCGATGGCGCTGCCGCCGGAGCCGTTCGTGCACCTCGCGGCCGGCATCAAGTCGGTCGTGAAGATTCCGGTGATGCACGCGCAGAGCATCCGCGATGCGGGCCAGGCCGAACGCCTGCTCGCGACCGGCATGATCGACCTGGTCGGCATGACGCGCGCGCAGATCGCCGATCCGCACATGGTGATCAAGATCCGCGACGGCCGCGAGGACGAAATCAAGCAGTGCGTCGGCGCGAACTACTGCATCGACCGCCAGTACAACGGCCTCGACGTGCTGTGCATCCAGAACGCGGCGACGTCGCGCGAAGCGACGATGCCGCACATCATCGAGAAGTCGCGCGGCCCGAAGCGCAAGGTCGTGGTGGTCGGCGCGGGCCCCGCAGGGCTCGAGGCGGCGCGCGTCGCGAAGCTGCGCGGCCATGACGTGGTGCTGTTCGAGAAGAATGCCGAAGTGGGCGGGCAGGTGATGATCGCCGCGAAGGCGCCGCAGCGCGAACAGATGTCGGGGATCATCCGCTGGTTCGACATGGAAACGAAGCGCCTGGGCGTCGACCGGCGCCTGGGCGTGGCCGCCGACGAGAAGATGATCATGGCCGAGAAGCCGGACATCGTCGTGCTCGCGACGGGCGGGTCGAGCTTCACGTGGCAGGTGCCGGGCTGGGGCGTGGCCGAGGGCCTCGCCGTCAGCTCGTGGGACATCCTGACCGGCAAGGTCGAGCCGAAGCAGAACGTGCTGCTGTTCGACGGCGTGAGCACGCATGCGGGCGCCGGCGTGGCCGACTTCATGGCGAGCCGCGGCTCGAAGGTCGAGGTCGTCACGCCGGACGTGAAGGTCGCCGACGATTGCGGCGGCACGACGTTCCCGATCTTCTATCGCCGCCTGTACGCATTCGGCGTGATCCCGACGCCGAACACGATGCTCGATCGCGTCTATGAAGAGGACGGCAAGCTGATCGCCGTACTGCGCAACGAGTACACGGAAGAGCTCGAGGAGCGCGCGGTCGACCAGGTGGTGATCGAGAACGGTTCGTCGCCGAACGACGAGCTGTACTGGAAGCTCAAGCCGGAATCGGTGAACCGCGGCCAGATCGATCCGCACACGCTGTTCGCGGCCGAGCCGCAGCCGTGCCTGTCGGAAGAACTCGGCAACGGCCGTTTCCTGCTGTTCCGTGTCGGCGACTGCATCTCGATGCACAACGTCCACGGTGCGATCTACGACTCGCTGCGTCTCGTGAAGGATTTCTAAACGATGAATCCGTCCTTCCTCATTACCGCCCTGTTGTGGCTGTCGGTGGCGGGGCTCGCGTTCGCGGTCGCGAAGCGCTCGTCATACTGGCGTCTGGGCCGGGCCACCGCGCCCGGCTCGTTCGGCGTTTCGAACCTGTTCGCGATCCCGAAGCGCTACTTCGTCGACCTGCACCACGTGGTCGCCCGTGATCCGTATATCGCGAAGACGCATGTCGCAACCGCCGGCGGCGCGATCGGCGCGCTCGCGCTGGTGTTCATCAACTACGGCCTCGCGATCTACTCGCCGTGGCTCGACAAGCTGATCTTCCTCGCGGCGCTCGCGATGCTGGTCGGCGCGGTGTTCGTGTGGCGCCGCCGCGCGGCCAGGGACGTGCCGGCCCGCCTGTCGCGCGGCCCGTGGAATACGCTGCCCTGGCTGCTCGGCTCGTTCGCGCTCGGCCTCGTGCTGTTCATGCTGGTGCCGACCGGCGCAATGTCGGGCGCGTTCGCGGTGCTCTGCGCGGTGCTGATCGGTGTCGGCGCATTCACGATGACGGTGGGCGCCGCGAAGGGCGGCCCGATGAAGCATGCGATCGCGGGCCTCCTGCACCTGGCCTTCCACCCGCGCCAGGAGCGCTTCGCGGCCACCCGCGAGTCGTTCACCGGCAACGGCACGGCCACGCCGCCGACCGCGCTGAAGCTGCCGGACATCGAGCATCAGGAGTACGGCGTCGCAAAGCCGGTCGAATTCCGCTGGAACCAGCTGCTGAGCTTCGACGCCTGCGTGCAGTGCGGCAAGTGCGAAGCCGCGTGCCCCGCGTTCGCGTCGGGCCAGCCGCTGAACCCGAAGAAGCTGATCCAGGATCTCGTGGTCGGGATGGCCGGTGGCACCGATGCGGCCTACGCGGGCAGCCCGTCGCCGGGCATTCCGGTCGGCCAGCATCGCGGCGAGCCGAACGGCCCGATCGTGTCGGGCCTGATCGAGGAACAGACGCTGTGGTCGTGCACCACCTGCCGCGCGTGCGTGCAGGAATGCCCGATGCTGATCGAACACGTCGACGCGATCGTCGACATGCGCCGCAACCGCACGCTCGTGCACGGCACGGTGCCGGGCAAGGGCCAGGAAGTGCTAGCGAACCTGCGCGAGACGGGCACGATGGGCGGCTACGACACGGCCGCGCGCTACGACTGGTCGGTCGACCTGAGCGCGCCGGTCGCGCAACCGGGCAAGCCGGTCGACGTGCTGTTCGTCGCGGGCGACGGCGCGTTCGACATGCGCTACCAGCGCACGCTGCGCGCGTTCGTCAAGGTGCTGAACAAGGCGGGCGTCGATTACGCGGTGCTCGGCTCGACCGAGACCGACACGGGCGACGTCGCCCGCCGGCTCGGCGACGAAGCGACGTTCCAGCAGATGGCGAAGCGCCTGATCGGCACGCTCGGCACGCTGTCGTACAAGCAGATCGTGACGGCCGACCCGCACGTGATGCACAGCCTGCGCAACGAGTACCGTGCGCTCGGGCTGCGCGTGACGGTCAAGCACCACACGACCTTCCTCGCGGAGCTGGCCGACAGCGGCAAGATCGCGCCGAAGGCCGTCGAAGCGCTGCAGGACAAGCGCACCACGTATCACGACCCGTGCTACCTCGGCCGCTACAACGGCGAAACGGAAGCGCCGCGCAAGCTGCTGAAGACGATCGGCATCCAGGTCGTCGAGATGGAGCGCAACGGCATGCGCGGCCGCTGCTGCGGCGGTGGCGGCGGTGCGCCGCTGACCGACATCCCCGGCAAGCAGCGCATTCCGGACATCCGCATCGCCGACGCACGCACGATCGGCGCGGACGTGGTCGCGGTTGCCTGCCCGAACTGCACGGCGATGCTCGAAGGCGTCGTGGGCCCGCGCCCCGACGTGCTCGACGTGGCCGAACTCGTTGCCGCCTCGCTGGAGTGAATCGATGAACACGATCAAACGAATCGATCCGCGCCGGCCGTTCATCATCACGGCCGCGGGCCTGAAGCGCATCACGCTCGGCGAGGAAGGCAGCGCCGATGCGAACGTCGTGCACGGGTTCGCGCACGGTCATGGCGCAGCGGCTGCCAAGCCGCGCCGCGCGGTGCAGGATCCGAAGCATGTGATGCTGGTGGTCGCGCACAGCGAACGTGGCGCGCTCGACGATCATTCGCGGCAGGCAATCGCTGCCGCCGCGTTGCTCGCCGATGCGCAGACGGAAGTCGCGTTGCTCGCGTTCGGCGAACTGAAGGACGACGTGGCCGAACTGGGCGTCGACAAGCTGCTTGAACTCGCCGGCTTCGATCGGCGTGCGTTCGACCCCGAAAGCGAATTGCAAGCGCTGCAGGCATGCGTGGCGGCCCTCGCGCCGAAACACGTGTTCGTGCCCGACAACGCGACGGGCGACGGCGATCTCGGCCGGCGTTACGCGGCCGCTGCCGGCGCGAGCGTCGCGGCGCACGTCGTCGAGATCGACGCGAAGCATGTCGGCGCGTATGCGCAGGCCGGGCGCGCGTTTGCCACCCGTGCGCTGCCCGACGTGATCCTGCTCGCGCAGAACGCGGTCGACGCGAAGCTGCCGTTCGTCGGCGCGGGCGAGCGTCTCGCCGCCGACTTCATCCGCCCGGCCCATGACGCCGCGCAACCGTACCGCGATCTCGGTCTCGACGAAATCGATGCGGCCCAGGTCGCGCTCGAGGAAGCCGATTTCATCGTGTCGGCCGGCAACGGCGTGTCCGACATCGGCGCGTTCGAGCGGCTGGCCGGCGTGTTCGGCGCGGCGATCGGCGCGAGCCGCGTCGCGGTCGACAACGGTCACTTCACGCGTGACAAGCAGGTGGGTGCAACCGGCAAGACGGTCGAGGCGAGCGTGTACATCGCGTTCGGCATCTCGGGCGCGGTGCAGCACCTGCAGGGGATCAAGGACTGCCGCCACGTGATCGCGGTGAACCTCGACGGCAGTGCGCCGATCGCGAAGCGCGCGAACCTGACGGTGGTGGGTGACGCGCAAGGCACGATCGCCGCGCTGATCGAACAGGTGCAGGCCGCGCGCGCCGCGCGTGGCGAATCGCCGGCCGCGGTCGGCACCCGTGAACCGGAAGGAGTTGCCGCATGAACGCCCCCCGCCCCTTGCAACGCATTGCGGTGCTCGTGTCCGTCGGCCGCCATCCGGTCAGCGGCGTCGCGCGCTATAGCCGCAACGATGCGGCCGCGCTCGAAACCGGCCGCCAGCTCGCGGAGCGGCATCGCGCGACGCTCGACGTGATCCATGCGGGCGACCCCGCGAATACGGCGCTTGCCGAATATCTCGCGCTCGGCGCGCGGGAGGTCGAGGTGCTGGCCTGCCGCGACGGCGATGACGTCGTGCATGCGCTCGCCGCGCGCGTCGAGGGCTACGACCTCGTGCTGACCGGCACGCGCGCCGAGGGCGCGTACGACACCGGGATGCTGCCTTACCGCGTCGCGGCGGCGCTCGGCTATCCGCTCGTCGGCTCGGCCGTCGACGTGACGGTCGACGGCGGCCGCGCGGCGGTCCGGCAATTTTTGCCGAAAGGGCTGCGGCGGCGCGTGGACGCGGCGCTGCCGGCCGTCGTCGCCGTTCATCCGCTCGCGAATGCCGAGCCGCGCTATGCGTATGCGCGGCTGCGCGCCGGCGCGATCCGGCCGGCGCTCGCGGCGCCCGGCGCGGACGCCCATGCGGCCGCGTGGACGGTCGGTCCGATCGAGCGTAAACCCGTAAAGCTGGTCGCCGCCGAGAAGCGCTCCGGGCATGCCCGGATGCTCTCCGCGACGACGACCGAAAGCCGTGGCGGCAACGTCGTAAATGAAGGGAGTTCGGTCGAAAAAGCACAAGTGATCCTCGCGTATTTGCGCGAGCATCAGCTCATCGACTATTGATTTTGATGCCTGTCGGCAAGAACCCAGGGATGCAAGGAATCCGGAGCAAACGATGAAAGTATCGGCAGACATTCGTGCATTGATCGAGCGGCGCAAGGAAGGCTACAGCCTCGAGGCACCGTTCTACACGAGCGAGGACATCTTCGCGCTCGACATGGAGGCGATTTTCCGCCAGCACTGGATCCAGGTGGCGGTCGAGCCGGACATTCCGGAGCCGGGCGACTACGTGACCGTGGAACTGGGGAGCGATTCGATCCTGATCGTGCGCGACGACGACATGGCGATCCGCGCATTCCACAACGTGTGCCGCCACCGCGGTGCGCGCCTGTGCAACGAGGACAAGGGCTCGGTCGGCAACATCGTGTGCCCGTACCACAGCTGGACCTACAACCTGACGGGCCAGCTGATGTTCGCCGAGCACATGGGCGAGAAGTTCGACCGCTGCAAGCACAGCCTGAAGTCGGTGCACGTCGAGAACCTCGCGGGCCTGATCTTCGTCTGCCTCGCCGACGAGCCGCCCGCCGACTTCGCGCAACTGCGCGCCGAGATGGAGCCGTACCTGCTGCCGCACGATCTGCCGAACACGAAGATCGCCGCGCAGGTCGACATCATCGAGGAAGGCAACTGGAAGCTCACGATGGAGAACAACCGCGAGTGCTATCACTGCGTCGCGAACCATCCGGAGCTCACCATCTCGCTGTACGAATACGGCTTCGGCTACCAGCGCTCCGACGCCAACGCCGAAGGCATGGATGCATTCGCGGAAACGTGCGTGCGGCGCGGGAAGGAGTGGGCCGAGATGGGCCTGCCGTCCGCCGAAATCGAAAAGCTGCTCGACGTGACGGGCTTCCGCACGCAGCGCCTGCCGCTCGATCGCCACGGCGAATCGCAGACGCTCGATGCGAAGGTCGCATCGAAGAAGCTGCTCGGCGGCTTCGACAAGGCGGACCTCGGCGGGCTGTCGTTCTGGACGCAGCCGAACTCGTGGCACCACTTCATGAGCGATCACATCGTGACGTTCTCGGTGATCCCGCTGTCGGCCGGCAAGACGCTCGTGCGCACGAAGTGGCTCGTGCACAAGGACGCGAAGGAAGGCATCGACTACGACGTGAAGAACCTCACGGCCGTGTGGAACGCGACCAACGACCAGGATCGCGCGCTCGTCGAGTTCTCGCAGCGCGGCGCGACCAGCAGCGCGTACGAGCCGGGTCCGTATTCGCCGTTCACGGAAGGTCTCGTCGAAAAATTCTCGGCCTGGTACATCGGCCGGCTCGCCGAACAAACCGGCGCGTAGTACTGAGCAGCGGACAAGCGGAGCAAGACATGATGCGAGATGCGGCCAATTTCGAGCCGGTGGACAGCCGGGTCACCCACCCGGCCTTCTGGAACGCGCTGCCCGAGCGCTGGACGAGCGACGTCGAGGAAACGCTGGTGTGCTGCCACGTGCGGCAGGAAACGCACGACGTGAAGAGCTTCTTCTTCCGTTCGCCGCAGGGCCGCTCGTTCTCGTTCGAGCCCGGGCAGTTCCTGACGCTCGAGCTCGACATCGACGGTGAAACGATCAACCGCTGCTACACGATCTCGTCGTCGCCCGCGCGGCCGCACACGGTGTCGATCACGGTGAAGCGCGTACCGGGCGGCAAGGTGTCGAACTGGCTGCACGACAACCTGCAGCCGGGCGCCGCGGTGCGCGTGCTCGGCCCGGCCGGCGAATTTACGTGCGCACGGCATCCGGCGCGCAAGTACCTGTTCCTGTCGGCCGGCTCGGGCGTCACGCCGCTGATGTCGATGAGCCGCGCGCACCATGATCTCGCGGAGGATCGCGACATCCTGTTCGTGCACAGCGCGCGCACGCCGGACGACATCATCTTCGCCCGCGAGCTCGACCTGATCGCGTCGAACCATACGAACTTCCGCACGTCGTTCGTCGTCGAGCGCGTGGGGGCCCGCACCAACTGGCCGGGCGTCACGGGCTTCCTGACGCTGCCGCTGCTGAAGCTGATCGCACCGGATTTCATGGAGCGCGAGATCTTCACGTGCGGCCCCGCGCCGTACATGAAGGCCGTGCGCGACCTGCTCGACGAAGCCGGCTTCGATCGCAAGCGGTATCACGAGGAGAGCTTCTCGTTCGAAACGCTTGCCGAAACCGCAAGCGACGAACTGCTTGCCGAGCTCGCCCCGCCGGCAGAAGGCGCCGACGCCGACACCGAAACGAAGCAGTACACGGTCAGCTTCGCGAAGAGCAATCGCGAGATTGCGTGCGGCTCGGAGCAGCACGTGCTGGATGCGGCTCGCCAGTCGGGCGTGCGGCTGCCGGCATCGTGCACGCAGGGCATGTGCGGCACCTGCAAGGTGAAGCTCGTATCGGGGCAGGTCGAAATGAAGCACAACGGCGGCATCCGCCAGCGCGAGATCGACCAGGGGATGGTGCTGCTGTGCTGCAGCAAGCCGCTGTCGGATCTGGTGATCGACAAGTAGTCGCAACACGCTATCGGCGGTCCGGGCGCGTCGCGTCCGGACAAGCTTCCGTCGGAAAACAACGATACCGCGGATTTGTGGTTGAAGAACCTAGAGAGACGACGCGCACGGTGCGCAGACCAAGGAGATCGACCATGAAACTGCTCGGAAAACTGTTTTGGACCGGCACCCTGTCGGCAATGGTGGCATTGAGCGCATCGGCGCTCGCCGATACGAAGCCGACGCTGAAGATCGGCTACGTCGAAGGCTGGGACGACAGCGTGGCGACGTCGAACGTCGCGGCCCGCGTCATCGAGAAGAAGCTCGGCTACGAAGTGAAGCTCGTGCCGGTCGCTGCCGGGATCATGTGGCAGGGCGTCGCGCGCGGCGATCTCGATGCGACGCTGTCCGCATGGCTGCCGGTCACGCACGGCTCGTACTGGGATGAATACAAGGCCAAGGTCGTCGACCTCGGCGCGAATTTCCCGGATGCAAAGATCGGCCTGATCGTGCCCGCCTACGTGAAGGCGAAGAGCATCGACGACCTGAACGCGGAGAAGGCGAGCTTCGGCGGCCGGATCGTCGGCATCGATGCGGGTGCCGGCGTGATGCGCAAGACCGACGACGCGATCAAGAGCTACGGGCTGAACTACACGCTGATGCCGAGCTCGGGCAGCGCGATGACGGCCGAGCTGTCGCGTTCGGTCGGTGCGAGCAAGCCGGTCATCGTGACGGGCTGGGCGCCGCACTGGATGTTCGCGAAGTGGAAACTGCGCTTCCTCGAGGATCCGAAGAAGGTGTACGGCGGCGCGGAGCATGTCGACAGCGTCGTGAATCCGGGGCTCGAAGCGAAGGCGAAGCCGGTGGTCGCGTTCCTGAAGAAATTCCAGTGGAAGCCGGGTGAAATCGACAGCGTGATGCTGGCGATCCAGAACGGCTCGAAGCCGGAAGCAGCAGCCGATGCGTGGATCGCGGCCCATGCCGACCGCGTGAACACGTGGACCGAAGGCGCACAGTAAGACCGCGGCGATTCGCCGCAATAACAAGATGAAGAGACAGTCCGGGAAAGGTTGGAAGGAATGCGAAATAATCGCACTGCGACGCGACCTTATCCCGGAATTATTTTTTTGATTCTGCAGAAAAGTGCGTAAGTTGTTACACTAGCGCCCTTGTGCGGAGTCATCACAGGAGGAATTGGATGAGTCAAGCAGGACTGCGTGCGAATCGCACCAGTGATGTTGAGGCAACCATCTCACATGATTCGACGGGCCACACGCTGCATCGTGGCCTGACCTGGAAAGACGCTTTTTGGGTAACGAGCGGCGTGCCGGCAGGCGTGCTGTTCACGATCGGCGGCGTATGCGCGACGATCGGCCAGCCCGCGTGGGCGATCTGGATCGCCGCGATCACGATGGGGCTGGTTCAAAGCGCGACTTATGCGGAAATATCGGGGCTATTTCCCCATAAATCGGGCGGCGCGTCCGTGTATGGCGCGATCGGCTGGGTCCGTTACAGCAAGCTGATTGCCCCGGTTTCCGTGTGGTGCAACTGGCTCGCGTGGTCGCCGATGCTCGCGCTCGGCTGCGGCCTCGCGGCGAGCTATGCGCTCACGAGCCTCTTTCCCGCCGATGCGGCGGTGCTGCACTGGCAGCTCAAGGTTGCGGATCTCGGGTTCATCAAGCCGGGTCTGTCTTTGCGGATCAATGCGACGTTCATCATCGCGACGATCCTGCTTCTCATCACGTTCAAGCTTCAGCACAGCGGTGCGTCGAAGGCTGCGCGCACGCAGCGCATTCTCGGCATCGCGTCGCTCACGCCGCTGTTGATCGTCGGCATCGTGCCGTTCATCACGGGCGACGTGCCGATGTCGAACCTGCTCCCGCTGCTGCCGCTCGGTCACGACGCGAACGGCAATCTCACGGCCGCGACGTTCGGCTCGTGGAACGGGCAGGGCGTCACGATGGCGCTCGGTGCGATGTTCATGGCCGGCTGGGCGTCGTACGGCTTCGAGACGGCCGTCTGCTACACGCGTGAATTCCGTGACCCGCGTCGTGATACCGCCAAGGCGATCTTCTGGTCGGGCGCACTGTGTCTCGTCGTGATGACGCTCGTGCCGATGGCGTTCCAGGGCGCACTCGGCACGCAGGCGATGCTCGATCCGTCGATCGGCGACGGCACCGGTGTCGCGGCTGCGATGGCGAAGATCGTCGGCGGTGGCGCGTGGGTGGCGAATGCGGTCGTCGTGATGCTGATGCTGTCGATCCTGCTGATCGTGATGACGTCGATGATGGGCTCGTCGCGCACGCTGTACCAGGCATCCGTCGACGGCTGGCTGCCGAAGTACCTGTCGCACGTGAACGAGCACGGCTCGCCCACGCGTGCGATGTGGACCGATCTCGGCTTCAACCTCGTGTTGCTGATGATGTCGGACTACATGACGGTGCTGTCGATCTCGAACGTCTGCTACATGCTGTTCGTATTCCTGAATCTTCAGTCGGGCTGGATCCACCGGATGGATCGCGGCAACTGGGATCGGCCGTTCCGCTGCCCGACCTGGCTGCTCGTCGGCGGCGCGATCTGCGGCTATGCGAACCTCGTGTATGTCGGCGCGGGCGCGAACCTGCAAGGTGAGGGCACGCTGCGCAACGGGCTGATCGCGATGCTGCTGATCGTGCCGGTGTTCCTGTTCCGCCACTACTGGCAGGATCGCGGCCGGTTCCCCGCGCAGATGCAGCGCGACATGGAGCTCGAAGTGCCGAAGCGCGCGATGTGGCTGAACCTGATGCCTTACGTTGCGCTGGTCGGCGCGGGGCTGACGATCTGGTTGTCGTATTACTTTGCGTGGGTGAAGTGACGCGTCGAGCCGTGTAACGGAGCGCGGCGTCCGGAAACCGCACACGGACGCCGCGATCGATATCGCGGCAGGCAATGAAGCCCGACTCGCTGGCAAGCGGTCGGGCTTTCGTCATTCATGCCGGCGCGCGACGCATTCACGGCGCGTGACCGCTTGATTTTGAGAACGATCGGTTCTAATATCGGCATCCATGAGCCCGACCTCGACATCTTCCGGCGCCCGCGACCGGGGGCGCCCGCGCGAATTCGACACCGACGAGGTGATCGACGCGGCAGCACGCGTGTTCTGGGAGCAGGGGTATCACGCGACGTCGATCGACGCGCTATGCGAGGCGACCGGCGTCTTTCGCGGCAGCCTGTACCGCACGTTCGGCGACAAGCACGGGTTGCTGGTCGCCGCATTCGACCGCTACGCCGAAGGCGCGATCGCACGGCTCAAGGAGCGTCTCGCGGCGGATCTGCCGCCGCGGCAGGCACTCCGGGACGCGCTGCTGTACTACACGGAAATCGGTGTACGGCTGTCGGAGCGACGCGGCTGCTTCATCACGAATTCTGCCGTCGAACTCCTGCCCGGCGACGACGCACTCCGTCCGTACATCGAATCGACCTTGCTGCGAATCGGCACGCAGTTCAGCCTGGCCATCGCGCGCGGCCAGCAGTCGGGCGATTTCGACCGCAATCTCGATCCGGAAGAGGTGGGCCGGTTCCTGCTGTGCCTGATCCAGGGCATGCGCGTGCTGGGCAAGTCGAGCGCGTCGGAGGCGGAGCTGGCATCGATCGTCGATATCGCGATGCGGGCACTGACCTGATTTTTTTGATTATTTTGAGAATGATCGGTTTCAAATGTGAGGCATTCCCGACGCCCGCATCGAGACCGTGAAGGGCAGGCAAGAACGGCAAGGTGGTTGATACGACGCTGCCGCTGCGCACGGTCGCACCGGCATCATTTTTCAATTAATTTGGGAATGATCGGTCATGAATAACGCAACTCCCGCAACGCCTGCCGCGAGCGCGTACGGCAAAGGCATCGCGGCATGTGTGGCCGCGACGATCCTGATGGGCGTGATGTTTCCGGTGATGACCGATGCGCTGCGCTACATCGATCCCTTCACGTTCACGTCGCTGCGCTATCTGATCGCCGGCACGGGCTTCGTTGCGTTGCTGCGGATCGTCGAAGGGCCCGGCGCATTCCGTTCGGCAGGCGAGCCCGTGGCGCTCGCATGGCTGCTCGGGTCGATCGGCTTTTGCGGATTCGGATCGTTCGTATTCCTGGGCCAGCAACTGGCCGGCGACGAAGGCGCGCTGACCGCGTCGATCATGATGGCGACGCAGCCGATGATGGGGCTCCTGCTCAATGCCGTGGTGCGGCGCGTCGCGCCCGCGCCGGTGTCGGTGCTGTTCGTCGTGCTGTCCTTTACCGGCGTGGCCCTCGTCATCACGCGCGGCGACGTGATTGCCGCACTGCACGAGCCGCAGCACTACGCGGCCAACGCGCTGATCATCGTCGGCGCGTCGTGCTGGGTCGTCTATACGTTCGGCGCGGCACGCTTCACCCGCTGGTCGGCATTGAAATACACGACCTTCACGACGTGGCTCGGCTTGATCACGATCGTCGCGGTCAACCTGCTGCTGATCGTCACGCACCGGATCGCGGCACCGTCACTCGCCGCGGTGCATGCGGTCGTTCCGCATCTTGCGTACATGGGGCCGGTGGCCGGCTTCGGCGCGATCCTGCTGTGGATGACGGGCAACCGGATTCTCGGACCGATGAACGGCGTGCTGTTCATGGACATCGTGCCCATTACGGCATTCGCCGTTTCCGCATTCACGGGCGTCGTGCCGAATCATGCACAGATCGCAGGCGCCGCCCTGACCGGTGCGGCGCTGATCCTGAACAACCTGTACCTGCGGCGCAGGGCGCGTCGAATCGGCACGACGCCGGCGCGCGTGCCGTCGGTTTCCACATGAGCGTCGCGCCTTCGTGCGTTACGGAAACACCACCGTCCGATCGCCGTTCAGGAACACGCGCCGCTCGATGAACGCCTTCACCGCGCGCGCGAGCGTCAGCGATTCGACATCGCGCCCCACCGCGAGCAGTTGCTCCGGGCGCAGCGCATGATCGACGCGTTCGACGACCTGCTCGATGATCGGGCCTTCGTCGAGATCGTCGGTGACGAAATGCGCAGTCGCGCCGATCAGCTTCACGCCGCGCGCATGCGCCTGGTGATACGGCTTCGCGCCCTTGAAGCCGGGCAGGAACGAATGGTGGATGTTGATCGCGCGGTTCGCGAGCTTCGCGCTCGTTTCCTGCGACAGCACCTGCATATAGCGCGCGAGGATCACGAGCTCGGCGCCGCTCGTCTCGAAGAAGTCGAGCCACTGCGCTTCCTGCTGCGCCTTCGTATCGGCCGTGATCGGGAAGTGGCGGAACGGCAGCCCGTGCTGCGCCGCGAGCGGCTCGAAGTCGGGATGGTTCGACACGATGCCGACGATATCCATCTTCAGTTCGCCCATCCGCCAGCGGAACAGCAGGTCCGCGAGGCAGTGCTCGAGCTTCGACACCATGATCAGCACCTTCGGCCGTGCGTTCACGTCATGGATCGCCCATTGCGTGTCGCTTTCACCGCCGCCGAGCACGGCCGCGATCGGCGCGAATTCCTGGCGCAGCGCATCGATCTGCAGCGTTTCATCCGTCGGATGAAAGACGCAGCGCACGAAGAAGCGGTTGCTGAGATCGTCGTCGAACACGTTCAGCGCATCGACATAGCAGCGATGGCGATCGAGAAAGCCGACGACGGCGGCGACCTGGCCGGCCGCGCTCGGGCACGACAGTGTCAGGACGAATTGATCGGGGCGGTGCTCGGCGGTCATGAGACTCCTCGGATGGCATGGGCGCACGGCCGTGCGGCGGCGCGCGAAGGCGCCGCGCCGCGCGGGTAGCGGGAGGCTCAAGTAAATCAGGACGATTTCGGGGCGGATAGAACCAACGCGCCGTGTGGCTGGTATCGGCGCGCCAGCGCGCAGGGGCGGGCAGGGCCCGTCAGGCGCTCGCGCAGGCGTCGAGCAGCCAGCGCCGGAACACGTGGGTCGCGTCCGGCTCGGGCCGCTGCGGCGGCCGCACCAGGAAGTAGCCGCGCGACGTGACGACCGGCGCGTCGACGGGCTTCACGAGCTGGCCGGCCGCGACGAGTTCGTCGACGAGCGGCGCCCAGCCGAGCGCGACGCCTTCGCCGAGCAGCGCGGCGTGGATCACGAGCGCGTAGCTGTTGAAGGTCACGCCGCGTGCGGCGGCCACCGTATCGAGGCCGTGCGCGTCGAACCAGCCGGACCACGACAGCCAGCGCTCGGGGCGCGTCGGCTGCACGTGCAGCAGCGGCAGGGCCAGCAGGTGCTCGGCCCGCGCGACGTGCGGGTGCGCGTCGCGGAACGCCGGCGAGCAGACGGGCGTGACCGATTCCGGAAAGAGCCGTGCGGCGGTGCACGAGGGCCAATGGCCGTCCCCGAACAGGATCGCGATGTCGCCATGGTCGCGCTGCGCGTCGTAATCCTGTGACGTGACGACGCGCACGTCGACATCCGGCATCACGCGCTTCAGCCCGGCCAGGCGCGGCATCAGCCAGTAGGTCGCGAAGCCGAAGTCGGTGACGATCGTGAGCGCACCGTGCTCGCGGCGCGCACGCAGGGTCGCGGTCGCGCCGCGCAGCGTGTCGAGGCTCAGCCGCACGGCTTCGTACAGGCACTCGCCGTCGGCCGTCAGCGTGACGCCGCGCGGGCTGCGCTCGAACAGCGGCACGCCCAGTTCGGCTTCGAGCTGGAACACCTGCTGGCTCACGGCCGGCTGGGTGGAGCCGAGCTCGCGCGCGGCGGCCGTGAAGCTCGCGAGCCGGGCGGCCGATTCGAACGCGCGCAGCGCCTGCATCGATGGTAACGGTTCGGATTTCGACATAAGTCTCTCTAATGGCCCCATAAGGGCCGAACGCCTACCCGCGCGAATTCGGGCGGGCGATAGTGCTGCGGACGGTGTGGCACCTGTGCTTCACGGCCTGCTTCACAGTCTGCTTCACGGCCGCCGCGCAACGTATTCCGCGATTCTAGCCAGCACGGCCCGCCCGTGCGGCACTTTCGTCGAGCCGCTTCCGTCATGCCGGACATCCCGCTGCACGAGCGGCGCACCGTTCCATTCGAACACCGTTTTCCCCACGACAGCCGATGACGAACCCGACACCCAACATCCTGATCCTGATGGCCGACCAGCTCACGCCGTTCGCGCTGCCGGCCTACGGCAATCGCGTCGCGCGCACGCCGACGCTGGACCGTCTCGCCGCGCAAGGCGTCGTATTCGACGCGGCGTACTGCGCGAGCCCGCTGTGCGCGCCGTCGCGTTTCTCGCTGCTGACGGGCAAGCTGCCGTCGGGGATCGGCGCCTACGATAACGCCGCCGAATTGCCGGCGCAAACGCTGACGTTCGCGCACTACCTGCGCGCGGGCGGCTACCGGACGATGCTGTCCGGCAAGATGCATTTCTGCGGTCCCGATCAGCTGCACGGCTTCGAGGAGCGCCTCACGACCGACATCTATCCGGCCGATTTCGGCTGGGTGCCCGACTGGGACAGCCCGACCGAGCGGCCGAGCTGGTATCACAACATGAGTTCGGTGCTGGAGGCCGGCCCGTGCGTGCGCACGAACCAGCTCGATTTCGACGACGAAGTCACGTTCGCGGCGAAGCAGAAGCTGTACGACGTCGCGCGCGAGCGCGCGGCCGGCCACGATGCGCGGCCGTTCTGCATGGTCGTGTCGCTGACCCATCCGCACGACCCGTACGCGATCACGCGCGAATACTGGGATCTGTACAGCGACGAAGAAATCGACATGCCGGCCGTGCGGCTCGACGCGGCCGAAAGCGATCCGCATTCGCAGCGGCTGCGCTTCGTCTGCGAGAACGACCGCACGCCGCCCACCGACGCGCAGATCCGCGCCGCGCGCCGCGCGTATTACGGCGCGACGTCCTACGTCGATGCGCAGTTCGGCAGCGTGCTGGCCGCGCTCGAGCAATGCGGGTTCGCCGACGATACGATCGTGATCGTCACGTCCGACCACGGCGACATGCTCGGCGAACGTGGGCTCTGGTACAAGATGACGTTCTTCGAAGGCGGCTGCCGCGTGCCGCTGATCGTCCATGCGCCGGGCCGCTTCGCTGCCGCGCGCGTGCGCGGGCCCGTGTCGCACGTCGACCTGCTGCCGACGCTCGTCGACCTGGCCGGCGCCGCGCCGGCCGGCGGCTGGCCCGACCCGGTCGACGGCGCGAGCCTCGTGCCGCACCTGCACGGCACGCCCGCGCACGACGTTGCGCTCGGCGAATACCTGGCGGAAGGCGCGGTTGCGCCGGTCGTGATGATCCGCAGCGGCGACTGGAAGTACGTGCATTGCCCGCTCGATCCCGACCAGCTGTACAACCTGTCGGACGACCCGCGCGAGCTGACGAACCTGGCCGGCACGCCGGAAGCGGCCGACGAGCTTGCCGCGTTCCGCGCGCAAGCCGCGCAGCGCTGGAACCTGCCGGAGCTGGACCGGCAGGTGCGCGCGAGCCAGCGGCGCCGGCGCTTCCATTACGCGGCCACGACGCAGGGCCGCATCCAGGCGTGGGACTGGCAGCCGTTCACCGACGCGAGCCAGCGCTACATGCGCAATCACATCGAGCTCGACACGCTCGAGGCAATGGCGCGGTTTCCGCGTGTCGGGCGCTGAGCGTACCGCATCGCGATCATTGAACAACGACGGAGGAAGCGAACCATGAAACGGCAACGCAATACAGCAATCCGAAGGATCGGCGTGGCGCTCGCCGCCGCCGCGTGCCTGATGACGACGCAGGCCGCGCACGCGGCCGATCCGCAGACGTGCAGCAACGTGAAGATGGCGGCACCCGGCTGGACCGACATCGACGCGACGAACGCGATGGCGGGCGTCGTGCTGAAGGCGCTCGGCTACCGGCAGGACGTGGCGAACCTGTCGGTGCCGATCACGTACCAGGGGCTCAAGAAAGGGCAGGTCGACGTCTTTCTCGGCAACTGGATGCCCGCGCAGGCGCCGCTCGTGAAGCCGTTCGTCGACGAGAAATCGATCGACGTGCTGCACGCGAACCTGAGCGGCGCGAAGTTCACGCTCGCCGTGCCCGATTACGTGGCCGCCGCTGGCGTGCATACGTTCGCCGATCTCGCGCGCTACGCGGATCGCTTCGGCGGCAAGATCTACGGGATCGAGCCGGGCGCGCCCGCGAACCAGAACATCAAGCGGATGCTGTCCGACCACGTGCTCGGGTCCGCGAACTGGTCGCTCGTCGAATCGAGCGAGACGGGCATGCTCACGCAGGTCGAGCGTGCGGTGCGCGACAAGCGCTGGATCGTTTTCCTCGCGTGGGAGCCGCATCTGATGAACACGAAGTTTCATCTGACGTATCTGTCGGGCGGCGATGCGTACTTCGGCCCGAACTACGGCGGCGCGACGGTCAACACGGTCACGCGTGCCGGGTTCGCCGGCCAGTGCGCGAACCTCGCGCGGCTGTTCCGGCAGATGACGTTCTCCGTCGACGTCGAGAACCGGATGATCGCCGACATGCTCGACCACAAGACCTCGCCCGCCCTCGCGGCGCAGCATGCGCTGAAGGCCGAGCCCGCGCTGGTCGCCGGCTGGCTCGACGGCGTGACGACGGCGGCCGGCGCACCGGGCCTGCCGGCCGTGCGCGCGGCCCTCGACGCTCGCTGATTCCCTCCTTCCGGGCGGCCGGTTTTTGCCGTGCCGCCTGTCTACGTGTTTTCCCGATCCGTCGCATCGTGACCATTTGGTGTCGCCTTCAGACGGGTGACCCGAAATATGGGTTTGTATTTTTCGCCAATGGCTCCGTTATTGCGGAAAACGAAATGCCGAAGCCAGCGGGGCGGTCTGAATTGGAATCCACCGGCGCATCGCGGCACGCGCCGGGACGAGATTCTATCCATCGAACGGTTCAGGGAGGGTGGTCGACAATGAAGCAAAAGAAAGTTGCCGTAGCCGCCGCGCTTGCATGCGCGGCCTGTATTCCCGCCATCGGGCATGCACAAAGCAGCGTGACGCTGTACGGGATTCTCGACGCGGGTATCACGTACGTGAACAACACGGGCGGTTCGCACGTGGTCAAGTTCGACGACGGCGTCGCCTACGGAAACCGCTTCGGCCTCAAGGGCACCGAAGACCTGGGCGGCGGCCTGAAGGCCGTGTTCACGCTCGAGAGCGGCTTCCACCTCGGCAACGGGCAACTCGGTTTCGGCGGCGCGGAATTCGGCCGCCAGGCGTATGTCGGCCTGCAGAACGACTGGGGCACGCTGTCGTTCGGCAACCAGCTCGACATCACGAACGAACTCGTGTCGATCTACAACATTTCGGCGTGGGGCAGCGGCTATGCGATCCACCAGGGCGACTTCGACCGCTTCAACGGCGACCGCCTGCCGAACTCGGTGAAGTTCCTGTCGAACGATCTCAGCGGCTTCAAGTTCGGCGCGATGTACTCGTTCGGCAACGTCGCGGGCAACTTCCACCGCAACAGCGCATGGAGCGCGGGCGCGAGCTTCACGAAGGGCGACTTCTCGATCGGCGCCGCGTACACGCGCCTGAACAACCCGAACGGCATCTACGCGTTCGACCCGTACGCGATGATCGGCACGCACACGTTCCTCGGCCAGCAGACCGTCACCGTCGATCCGGCGACCGGCGCACGCACCGACCTGTTTGCGAACACCGCGATGGACGTCGACAGCCAGGGTACGTTCGGCATCGGCACCAGCTACACGATCGGCAAGCTGACGCTCGACGCCAACTACTCTTACACGACGATCAAGGGCTTCGGCCAGTCGTCACACATGCAGGTGTACGAAGGCGGCGGCCTGTACCAGTTCACGCCGGCGCTGAGCCTCATCGCGGGCTACCAGCACACGCGCTTCGAAGGCCACCACTGGAACCAGGGTACGGCGGGCCTGCACTACCTGCTGTCGAAGCGCACCGACATCTACATCTCCGGCGATTACCTGCGCGCGTCGCAGGGCGTCGATGCGGTGGTCGGCTACAGCTTCACGCCGTCGACGACGCAGACGCAGGCCGACGTGCGGATCGGGATGCGGCATTCGTTCTGAGCGGGATGGGTGGGGCAGCGACGTCTTCAGCGAGCGGTCTCTCTTTGGCGCGAACCTCGGTTCGCGCTTTTTTTTGCCGGGCGTGAGCGGGCACGAAAGCCGACCGGCCCGCGCCGCCAGCCCGGCCACCGCCCGGGAAACAGCGCCCGGATGGTATTGACCATTGCCGTCTATAGGCGCTAGCATCGTCCGCATGCTTGATCTCGCCATTTCCCCCTCGTCGCTGGTCCGCGCATGTTGTCAGCCCATGCCAGGGGGAAGTTGCGTCTAGCGAATTCGCTGAACATTCAAGCAATCGCCTTCCGGCCGCCTGTGATGCAAGACAGGCGGCCTTTTTGTTTTTGGGCCCACACCTTCGGGACGGAGAAATTCGATGCCGCTTGCGCTGTATGACACCTGGTCGCGTACCGTGCGCCCCTTCACGCCTGTCCGGGCCGGGCAGGTCGGCATGTATTGCTGCGGCCCGACGGTGTACGACGATGCCCACATCGGCAACCTGAGAACCTACGTGTTCGAGGATCTCCTGCGCCGTGTACTGGCGCGCAACGGCTACGCGGTCCGGCACGTCGTCAACATCACCGACGTCGGCCACCTGACGTCGGATGCCGACGAAGGCGAAGACAAGATGGAGAAGGGGAGCCGTCGGACCGGCGAATCGGCATGGGCCATCGCCCGGCGCTACACCGAGGCGTTCGTCCGCGACTGGCGCGCGCTCAACCTGCTCGAGCCGACGGTGTGGTGCCGCGCCACTGATCACATCGCCGAACAGATCGCGTTCATCGATACGCTCGACCGCGGCGGCTACGTCTACCGGACGGACGACGGCCTCTACTTCGACACCAGTCGGCAGGACGACTACGGTTATCTCGCGCGGCTGGACCGCGCGGGGTTGCAGGCGGGCAAGCGGGTGGCGCTGGGCGGGAAGCGGAGCATCACGGATTTTGCGTTGTGGAAGTTCAGCCCGGCCGACGTCAAGCGGCAAATGGAATGGGACAGCCCGTGGGGGCGCGGCTTTCCGGGCTGGCATATCGAATGCTCGGCGATGTCGGCGAAGTATCTCGGGACATTGTTCGATATCCATTGCGGCGGCGAGGATCACATCGCCGTGCATCACAGCAACGAGATCGCGCAGACGCGGGCGGCCCACGGCACGCAACTCGCGAATTACTGGATGCACGGGCACTTCCTGACGTTTGACGACGATACGAAGATGTCGAAGTCGAGCGGCGATTTCGTTCGCCTGCAGACCTTGCAGAGCCGGGGTGTCGATCCGCTCGCGTACCGCTACCTGTGCCTGACGGCCCACTATCGAAGCAAGCTGCATTTCACGTGGGCGTCGCTCGACGCGGCACACACCGCGCTGAATCGGCTGCGGCACCTTTATGCCGGCTGGCCGGACGGCGGGCGCGCCGATGCGGACTTCGTCGCGCGATTCGATGCCGAAGTGAACGAGGACCTGAATCTGCCGAGGGCGCTCGCGGTGCTGTGGGATCTGGTCAGGAGCAACCTGCCGCCTGCCACCCTGAAAGCGACCGTCGACAGCTTCGATGACGTGCTCGGCCTTGGCTTGCGCGAATGGCGGCCGGTTGCGTTCGACGTTCCGGAACATGTCCACGTGTTGCTCGGTGAGCGTGAGCGCGCGAGGGCGGACAAGGACTGGGCACAAGCCGACCGGATCCGGGAAGCGTTGAGCGCCGAGGGCTGGAGAGTCGAGGACACGCCGGAAGGGCAACGTCTGTTCGGCATGGTGATGGGTTCGAGCGATACAGGCGGCGCGCCGCAGTAAAGCGCGCGGGCCGCCTGCATCGGAAGATCCTGTCGTCAGGCATCCACCCGGCGGCCGCGATCCGCGTGGCCGCCGGAATCGTCGGCACCCACGTCTACGGCCCGTTTTCCGCGGTTGGCATATCATCGCGCTTTGGCCGCGTCGGCACCGTTGTCGCGCACGCGTGGGCGTGCGCAGTCGTTTCTCGAACGGTACCGACGCACAGCGCCGACCACCAAGACCTCGATGACCGACTCCGTGCCCGACCCTAGTCCTTTATCCCCGCTACCCGCCAACCTGTTCCGCCATGTCCCGTTCCAGCGCTTCTGGGGCACGCGCGTCATGTCTTCCCTGGCTTTCCAGATTCTGTCGGTTGCCATCGGCTGGTACGTCTACGCGCTCACGCACAGTGCATTCGCGCTCGGTCTCGTCGGACTCGCGCAGTTCGTGCCGATGTTCGCGCTGACGCTCGTCGTCGGGCAGGTGGCCGACCGCTACGATCGCCGGCGCATCGCGACGATCTGCCAGGGCGTCGAGGCGCTGGCCGCCGGCGTGTTCCTGCTCGGTGCCGCGCAAGGGTGGCTGGCGGCACCGGCCGTGTATGCACTGGCTGCGATCGTCGGCACGGCCCGCGCGTTCGAATCGCCGTCGGTGTCGTCGCTGCTGCCGGCCGTCGTGCCGCGCACCGACCTGCCGCGCGCGACCGCGCTCTCGACGTCCGCGAACCAGGCCGCGCAGATCCTCGGGCCCGCGTTCGGCGGGCTGCTGTATGGCGTCGGCGCGCCCGCGGCATTCGGCACGAGCGTCGTTGCATTCGCGATCGCGGCGGTGCTGAGCGGCACGATTCCGCTGCGCAGTGCGCCGCCCGCGCGCGAGCCGGTCACGCTGCGCTCGGTGTTTTCGGGCATCGCATTCATCCGGCGCGAGCCGGCGATTCTCGGTGCGCTGTCGCTCGACCTGTTCGCGGTGCTGTTCGGCGGCGCGACCGCGCTGCTGCCGATCTACGCGCGCGACATCCTGCAGGTCGGCCCGTGGGGGCTCGGTGCGCTGCGCGCGGCGCCTGCCGTCGGCGCGCTCGCGGGTACGCTGTGGCTCACGCGTTTCCCGTTGAAGGGGCGGCCGGGCCGCGCGATGTTCGGCGGTGTGATCGCGTTCGGCATCGCGACGATCGTGTTCGGCTTGTCGCGACACTTCGCGCTGTCGCTCGTGGCGCTGGCCGCGCTCGGCGCGTCGGACGTAGTCAGCGTCGTCGTGCGGCTGTCGCTCGTGCAACTGCGCACGCCCGACGACATGCTCGGGCGCGTGAGCGCGGTCAATTCGCTGTTCATCGGTACGTCGAACCAGCTCGGCGAATTCGAGTCGGGCGTGACGGCCGCGTGGTGGGGTGCGCCGGCGGCGATCGTCGTGGGGGGTACCGCGACGATTCTGGTCGCGCTCACGTGGATGCGGCTTTTTCCCCAGCTCACGAACATGAAGTCGCTCGAACGCGACGCGTGACGTGTGGCACGTGATGTGCCGTGCGTCACGCGCAGGGTTGCGCCGCAGCCATCAGAAGATCCGGTGCCCGAGCCACCATCCGCCGGCCGCGAACAGCGCAGCCGCAGGCAGCGTCAGCACCCATGCCCACACGATGTTGCCGGCCACACCCCAGCGCACGGCCGACAGCTTCTGCGTTGCACCGACACCGACGATCGCGCCGGTGATCGTGTGCGTGGTCGACACCGGAATGCCGAGGAACGATGCGAGGAACAGCGTCATCGCGCCACCGGTTTCCGCACAGAAACCGCCGACCGGCTTGAGCTTCGTGATCTTCTGGCCCATCGTTCGCACGATACGCCAGCCGCCGAACAGCGTGCCGAGGCCCATCGACAGGTAGCACGCGCCGATCACCCACGCCGGCGGTGCATCGGCGGTTGCCGACGCATAGCCCGACGCGATCAGCAGCATCCAGATGATGCCGATCGTCTTCTGCGCGTCGTTGCCGCCGTGCCCGAGGCTGTACAGCCCCGCCGACAGCAGCTGCAGCCGCCGGAAGCGCCGGTCGACCTTGCTGGGCGCGGTGCGGAAGTACAGCCACGACACGCCGAGCATGAACAGCGAGCCGAGGATGAAGCCGAGCAGCGGTGAGATGAAGATGAACGCGATGGTCTTCAGCAGCCCGTCGATGTTCAGCGAGCTCCAGCCCGACTTGGCGAGCGCGGCGCCGACGAGGCCGCCGATCAGCGCGTGCGACGAGCTCGACGGGATCCCGTAGTACCACGTGATCACGTTCCAGCCGATCGCACCGACCAGCGCGCCGAACACGACGTAGTGGTCGACGATCCCGGGATCGATCGTGCCTTTGCCGACGGTCTGCGCGACCTTCAGGTGGAAGATGAAATACGCGATGACGTTGAACGCCGCCGCGAACACGACGGCTTGCCGGGGCTTCAGCACCCCGGTCGACACGACGGTGGCGATCGAGTTCGCCGCGTCGTGAAAGCCGTTCATGAAGTCGAATACGAGCGCGACGAGCACCAGCGTCGCGACCATCCACAGGGCGAGTTGTATCGAATGCATCTTGTTGATTCGCTCAGGCGTTTTCCAGCACGATGCCTTCGACGATGTTCGCGACATCCTCGAATTTGTCGGTAATGCGTTCGAGCAGGTCGTAGACGCCCTTCAGCTTGATGAGCGTCTTCACGTCGATGTCGTCGCGAAAGAGCTTCGAGATCGCCGATCGCAGCACGCGGTCGGCGCGGGTCTCGAGCGTGTCGATTTCTTCGCAGGCCTTGAGGATCTGCGCCGACTCCGTCATGTCGGACAGCAGGTTGACCGCGATCTGCGCCTGCAGCGCCGACTGCACGACGATGTCCGCGAGCTCGCTGGCCTCGTCGGTGACCGATTTCAGGTCGTAGACCACGACGGTGGTCGCGACGTCCTCCATCAGGTCGAGGATGTCGTCCATCGTCGTGACCAGCTTGTGGATCTCGTCTCGATCGAGCGGCGTGATGAACGTCTTGTGCAGCAGGTCGATGGCATCGTGCGCGAGCTTGTCGCCGGTGCGTTCGGTGGTCTGGACGTTGGCCATGGCCAGCTCGGCATCGTCGAGATTGTCGAGGAGCATCTGAACCTCGCACGCGGCGAGGACGATGTGCTGCGCATGCGTGTCGAAGAGGTCGAAAAAGCGGTTTTCGACGGGGAGGAAGCGTCCAAGCATGGATTCTCCGGAGAAAAGGTGGGCGGGACGACGCGGATCAGGCCGCGCACGGGCGGCACAGCGCGCGGTTGCCGAATGCGACGTGCCGGCCTTCGGCGAGTGCCCGCAAGTCCAGCGGCCGCTGGTTGACGATCGTGCTGGCGTGCGCGGCCGACAGGTCGGGATTGACGAAGTACATCAGCGACTTGCGCGGGGCGCGCGTGCGCGGGCGTTCGACCGCGTGCTGCATCGCCGGTACTTCGCCGTCGGTGAGCGCCTCGAGCAGCGAGCCGGCCAGCACGATCATTTCGTCGGAACGCGGCAGCGCGGAAATCGGCGACGAGTCGGGCAGCAGGACAAGGCCGGGTGCCGTCGGCCGGATGAACGACAGCAGGTGGCCGTCCTCGTGCGGATCCTGCAGGTACGCGCGGTCGTGGCTGCCGTGATGCTGCTCGTACGCGCAGAACTGCAGGTAGGAGCTGTGCCGGACCGGCGGCTGCGGCGTACCGCCGAGGTTCTCGCAGACCGCATCGAGCAGGTCCTGCGCGATTGCGTGGATGCATGCTTCGTACGCGGCCATCTCGCGGTAGAACGCGGATCTGGCCAGCGCAAAACCGAGATGCGCATCGCGCCGCGCGACCCAGTAGCAGAACCGGTCGCACAGATCCGGCCGCTCCGGCGCATGCGAGTATTCGAGCCCGAACGGCAGGAAGCCGTCGGTGTGCTCGGGAAACGAGAATGCGTGCTTTTGCTTGCGATCCAGCGCGTCATAGGCGGCCGCGAGCCGGTCGAAATGCGCGAGCAGCGCGTACGGCATCTTGAAGTAGACGTAGCTGTCGCGGATCAGGCGGCTGGCGTGGAGTTTCATACGGTTTTGCATGGTGTTCTCCCGGTACATCGGACATGGCGTGGCGCCGAAAGGCGGGCAGTGCCGTGTTGCCGGCGCATGAGAAGGCGGGGCGTGGTGTGCGCGACCCGGTCGGCGTCAGCGCGGCGCGCGCGAAGAAGCTGCGGCAGATCGACGTAAACGACGGGTGAGGTGGCGACGCGGGAGCGCGTCCTGGTGGTTGTCGTGTGCGAACCGGTGCTGCCGGTTCGGCTGAGCGGAGAGGTCGAGTCGTGTCATGGGTGCTCCAGGCGCCGGACTGCACACGGCGGGAGCGTCATGACGTCAACGACGGACGAGCGCTTCCCGCCGCGCCGCGTCGGGCGCGATCGGCTGATAAGAGGCTGCGAGTCGGGTATTCGCCGGCATGGCGTGCGAACGCGAGCCGGCGCAGCTTAATCGGCTAGGGTCGTCGTCCATTTCGAACTCCTGTCTATTTGCGCAACGCGTACGTGTACCTGGGCTGTGCATGCGCGTGCATGCAGCCGGACACACGCACGCGACGCGGATCACGTACGGACGCCGCCCGGGTGTCGAGCGGCAACTGAATGGTCGAGTACGGGAATTTCGGATCGACGGCATGCCGATCCTGAAAGACACCGCATCCTGCTATCCCGGGATGCGGCAGAAGACAAGGCTCTGCGAAGCTTCCTCAGGCGGCAGTCAGGTTGGTGCAGGACCAACTACAACTCGCATCGGTAGGCACAGAAGCCTCCATGAATGAAAACGAGTGCGATGGTAAGAGGGAACCGCGCGGCGCGTCAATCGAAAACTTCGCACGTGTTTCGGGCGCGTTCGCCGGCAGGTCGACCGGGTGCGATCGGGTGCTGCCGGTGATGCGCAAGAACAATGTCGGGACGGCGGGCGGAGCCCGGCCGGAAGGCCCGGCTGAACGCGTCAACGCGGTTGGCCGGTGCCGGGTGTCATGCCGGTTCGACGATGACGGCCGTGCCGTAGCAAATCACTTCGGTCACGCCTGAGCCGATCTCGGTCGAGTCGTAGCGCATCGCGACGATCGCATTCGCGCCGAGCTTGCGGGCATCGGCGAGCATCTTGTCGAACGCATGCTGGCGTGCCTTTTCGCACAGCGACGTATAGAGCGTGATGTTGCCGCCGAAGATCGTCTGCAGCGACGCGCCGAACGAGCCGACGATCGAGCGCGAGCGCACGATGATGCCTTGCACGACGCCGAGCGAGCGGACGGTCGTGTGGCCGGGCAGGTCGAAAGCCGTCGTGACGCGAGCGGGCGACAGGTCGTCGGGGGAGCGGGTGGTATCGATCATGGCAGGCGAGGGTAGCGGAGTGGTCGAGCCACGATTTTATCCGGACGCGCACACGAAGCCGGCAGCGAGACTTTTGCCATATCGCGATGCCGCCGGTTGCCCGACACGGAGGCGTCATTCGTTAACGAATGTGTCCGCAAACGCCGGTTGCAGAAATTTCCGCGGCGATGAGCCTGCGCCGCTGCCCGATCCTGGACGCGCTCGTTCGACCGAAGTCGGGAAGGATGCACTTGCCGCCGCCTCCTTCCCGACCACACGCCGTCAGGGCTTCGCGGCCGCGCTGCCGTTCCCGCCGAGATCGACCGCGTAGGCCAGCGCCAGCTTGCCGAACTTCAGCGCATGATTCGCCTGCCGATCCGAATTCTCCAGCGTGTCGTTCACGGTATGGATATACGGACTGTCGTTCTGGTCGGCCTCGAACGGGAACGACGCCGGATACCCTTGCGCATTCCACGACGCGTGATCCGAGCACGCATACCCGCACTGCGACGTGCCGATCGCGAGTTCCGGCAGGTAAGTCTTCGCCAGATTCGTCAGGTAGGTGTTCTGCGACGCGTTCGTGTAGTCGGTGATCAGGTAGATATCCTTCGGATCGCCCTTGTAGTTCGTCATGTCGAGCTGCAGCACGCCGACCACGTTCGCATTCTGCGCGCGGAACTGCTTCGCGATCGCTTTCGAGCCGAGCAGGCCGGCCTCCTCGGCTGCGTACCCGACGAACTTGATCGTCCGCTTCGGTTTGTAGTTGTTCGCCAGCAGCACGCGCAGCGCTTCGGTGAGGCTGGCGATGCCCGACGCATCGTCGTCCGCGCCGGGCGAGCGCGTGTTCTCCGTCGTGCGGCCGACCGTCGAATCGAGGTGGCCGCCCAGCACGATGGTGCCCGCGGCCGGATCGCTGCCGCGAATCGTCAGGATCACGGATTTCTGCGGAAAGCCGGTGTGCGCGAACTGTTCGACGGTGATATCGGCGCGCGAACCCGCCAGCTGCTTCCACTGCAATGCAAGCCAGTCCGACGCGGCGACGCCGTGCGACGTCGTGTAGTAGCGGTTCGTGAAGCCGGACAGCGACGTGATCGTGCCGACGATGTTGCTGGCCTGGAGTTGCTGGATCCACGTGCCGATCTGCGGCGCGTTCGATACCTTGTACGCGGATGCGGCGGCCTGTTTCGCGAGCGTCGGCGACAACGGCTGCAGTGCCTGGCGCGCGTCGTCGAACGAATCGTGCACGACGTAGCCGGGCCCGTGGCCGCGCGTATGATGGACGGCGTGGGCCAGCTCGCCGAGCCGTGAATCGTCGATTTCGACCACGTGAACGGTTTCGCGGCGCACGGCGCCGTCGGTCGTCTTGCCCGCGTCGAGGGTCGTGCTGTACTGCGCGGTGGCGCCGGCGTCGATGCGTTGCAACTGGCGGAACGCCGCGTCGCCGAGTGTGATCCACACCGGCGTCGCATGCGCGGCGGCGGTCAACAGCATGCCGCCGAGCGCGGCGCCCAGGCGGGTCAGTTTCAGAGTAGGCATGTTCGATCTCGTGAGGATGGCGATGTCGAGGAAGAGGGCGTGCCGCAGGTCGTGCGTCGCGCCCCCGCCTGCTGCGGAATTACGACTTCTTCGGTACGGTCACGCCGTACGTGCAACTCTGGTTGTACGCATTTCCGATCGCGGTGAGCTGCGCGTTGCTGTAGCCGAGCGCGGACGCCGCCGTCAGCACGGCCTGCGCGGCGGCCTTCTGGTTGGTCGAGCTGTTGGTCATCGACAACCCTTTCAGGAACGCCTTGTCCATCGCCTGCGCGCCGATCGCGTCACGCGCAACGAGGTTGCACGATGCCCAGTACTGGCCGGCCGTATGGATCTCCGCGCCGCGCGCCTGCGCATAGGTGCGCCCGACGTTCCAGTTGGTCACGCGGCCGCCCCAGAACTCGTTGTGGCCGTCCCAGTTGTAGACCCAGTGGTATTGCGCATCCGACGGGCTCCACTGGTTGAAGTCGCGGCTGTACGCGGCGGCGAGATAGTCGCCGGTACCTTCAGACAAGCCCTCCTGCTGCGACAGGCCGCCGTTCGTCACCCAGTCGTGGATGCCGTGGCCGAGCTCGTGGATCACGACGTCCGCATCCTCGGCATCGTCGACGCCGCCTTGCCCGAAGGTCAGCCGGCCGCTGCTCGACGAGTACGACGAATTGTCGTCGCCCGATTCGCCGTGCGGGTCGTACTGCACGCCGCCGGTGTACTGGTACGGCAGCGCCTTGATGCCGAGCGTCTGGTTCACGTAACGCAGGAACGTGTCGATGTGGTAGTACGCGTTCACGGCCTCGAAATACAGGTTGCCGCGCGTGAACTCGAACGCGGGCGTCGACTGCACGGGGCAGGCCTTGTCGAGCGGCGCATCGAAATCGACGCATGCGGCATACGGGCCCGTCAGCGAGTAGCGTCCACCCGACTGCGCAAGATCCTTCAGCGTCACGCGCACGCGCGCGGCAGTGAGCTGCGACGAATCGGCGTCGTTGTTGTCCTTGAATCCCGTGCTGCCATAGCTGCTCCTGGTCGGCGACAGCGGGTCGGGCCGGAACACGAAGCCCGTGCCGTCGGTCGCGTAGAACGCTTTGTCCTCGGCCCGCAGCACTTCGCCGCTGCCCGAGTCGATCAGCAGTTCCCAGTCGCCTTTCGGGCCGTCGTTCGGGCGGCCGCGCACTTTCCACACGGTATGCGTGCCGGTTTTGTCGACGAACGCGACGAGCTGCGCATCCAGGTTCGTGAAGCCGCTCACGCCGAGATACGCGCGGGCGCGGTCGAGCGCCTGCTGCTGGTCGACGGCCTGCGACTTGCGGGACGTCGCGACCACGCCGTTGATCGTGTTGCTCGCGACGTACAGGATGCGGCCGTCCTTCCCGACCGTCACCGCGATATCGCTGCCGTAGACGGGCAATCCGGCCGCCTGTTGCTGCAGGCGCACGACAGTGAAGTCGGCATCCGCGCGCTCCGACGTGACGACGAGGCTCGCGAGCGCGGTCGCGTCGAGCCCGAGCTGCGTGGCTTGCGACGCGACGAAGTCGCGCGCGGTGGCGGCGGGCGTCGTGGCGGTTTTCTTCGCGCGATACGCGGGGTTGTACAGCGTGACGGCGACCCCGTCCGCGCGGAACTGCCCGGCGGCGGTATCGGCCTTGGCGGCCGGCGGCGCGACGCCGCGCGTCAGGCTTTCGCGCAGGCTCGTTGCTTGCGGGTTCGACACTTTCGTATCGGCCGCGGTGCCGCCGACGATGCCGAAACCGAGCGCGAGACCCAGGGCGAGCGGCAGTGCTTTGCGTGATGTCTGCATACGTGATCCTCATCTCAACGGTTGGACACGCCCGCGCGTTCGTGGCGCGCAGGCACGACACGGCCCGCGCGCCGGTTCGATGGAACCGGTGCGGCGTAGCGGTGTTGGGAGCGTCGACTGACTAAGGAACCCTAAATGTCAGGTCGAAAAGAAACAGGCGGGCGAAGAGCGGGGGGAGCGGAAGAAGAAGCGAACGGCAGGAAGGTGCGGCGACGGCGAAGCGAGCATCGTCATGTCATACCCCTCGGATCGGATCGATATCGGTTGATGGCCCGCGTGGCGCGACGCACGCCGAGCGGCGGCATGCGTGTCGTTAGGCTGCCTATCTAACTTTTTTTGGTATGTTACAGAATATTTTCAACGACATTCCAATTTATTTTCGACGACCGCTTCGGTTCGTCGATCAATCGCCGGCATTGTTCATCGCGCGGCGGGAAACGCTGCCGGAACGTGCAATACCGCGCTGGATTGTGCCTAAAGCCGGCGACGATCAGCGGGTTGCACGCCGGTCGTTGCGCGGGCTCAACCCGAATCGCGTGCGATACGTGCGCGAGAAATGCGACGGCGATTCGAACCCGCACGCGACACAAACCGATGTGATGCTCATGTCGGTCTGCTGCAGCAGTTCACGCGCGCGATCGAGGCGCAGGTTCAGGTAGAAATGCGTCGGCGTGTCGTTCAGCGTCGCGCTGAACAACCGCTCGAGCTGGCGGCGCGTAATCGACACCTCCTGCGCGAGCGCGTCGGAGCCGAGCGGGTTTTCCATGTGCCGCTGCATCGTGCCGATCACCTGGATCAGCTTGCGGTTGTGCACGCCGTAGCGCGCGGCGATCTCGAGCCGCTGGCTGTCGGAGCGCTGCCGGATCCGGCTGACGACGAACTGCTCGGAGATCGCCGCCGCGAGATCGGCGCCGTGCCGGCGGCCGATCAGGTCGAGCATCATGTCGATCGACGCGGTGCCGCCCGCGCACGTGATGCGCCGGTCGTCGATCTCGAACAACTCCTGTGTCGCGTTCAGGCCGGGGTAGCGTTCGCGGAACGCGGCCAGCGCTTCCCAGTGCAGCGTGAGCGGCTGCGACGTGTCGAACAGCCCGGCTTCCGCGAGCACGAAGCTGCCGGTATCGATGCCGCCGAGCGTTGCACCATGACGGTGCTGGCGGCGCAGCCAGTCGCCGATCGCACGCGTGTAGCACACGAGCGGATCGAAGCCCGCGACGACGAACACCGTATCGACCTTGTCGACCTCCGCGCACGCGGCTTCGGCGGCAACCGGAATGCCGTTGCTCGCGGCGACGGGCGCGCCGTCGGCGCTGATCACGTGCCAGCGATAGAGCTCGGTGCGAAAGCGGTTCGCGACGCGCAGCGGTTCGACCGCGGACATGAAGCCGAGTGCGGAGAAGCCGGGCAGCAGCAGGAAATGGAAATCCTCGGGCATCGGAGCAGGGGATGGAATCCGGTGATCGTCTCGCATTGCACGGTGCGGCGAGCGGACGGGCAGGTGCCGCGGCCGGCTCGCGCGCGCCGAACGGTCAGCGGGAGATTATCGTGGTTTTTGCGCGGGCTCAGCGCGTTTTTGCGTCGCGTACCGACCGGCGCGCGGTGGTCGACGGCAATTCGCCGAACTGCGCCTTGTACGCGTTCGCGAAATGCCCGAGATGAATGAAACCCCAGCGCGCGGCTGCGTCGCTGATCGGCAGGTCGGCCTGCCGCGTATCGAGCAGCATCCGCCGCACTTGCGACAGGCGCAGCGAGCGCACGTAGTTCAACGGGCTGGTCTGCACGACCGACTGGAAGCTGTTCTGCATCGTGCGCCGGCTCACGCGCAATTGCGTGCACAGGCTCAGCACGTCGACCGGTGCTTCGGGATGGTCGATCACGTAGTCGTGCACGCGGCGCACGATGTCGGCGCGGCACGCGTGCGTGAGACGGTTCGACGCCTCGGGCATCCGGTAAGTGAGGAGATCGACGAGCACGTTGCCGATCTCGCCGCGCAGTTCGCGTTGCGCGCGTGCATCGAGGTACGTATCGGGTGCCGACAGCACACGCTCGATTTGCGTGGCCACCTGCACGCTCGCGCGCATCAGCACGGCGGTGGGCATGTCGACGACACCGCGCCGCAACGCGGCTTCGTCGAGGTGGACACCGGCCGCATCCTCGACCTGCTGCATCAGTTCGCGATCGGCGACGACACCGATCAGCGACATGTCGTCGGGCGAATGCAGCTCGAACGGCGCACCGCCGCGCGCCATCACCATCGTGCCGCGCTCGATGCGCGCGCCGCCGAATGCGAACGCGCCCGAGCCGGTGAGCGGCATGCCGAACACCGTGTGGTCGTGCGGCAGTCTTCCGCGCTGGATGATGCGAACGTTGGCGGCTTCCTGGAACAACTGCACGCCGTCCAGCACCGCATGCTTGACCGCGCTGCGATACACGCCGGAGCCGATCTGGTCGTAGCGCTGGTTCCAGCCGCGCAGCGCTTCGGCATGCCGGTCCGCGTTGTCGAACCTCTCGTGAAACACGAACACAGCGCCTCCAGGTGCGTCGATCAGGACCGCGCAAGATTAAACCGACCGGGTGGTCGGCGCAATAAGGGGGAGCGCTATTCCGCACGCATTCGTCAGAGGGTCGGAAGCCTCCGGCCGGCGCGGCTTTCAGGCGGTTTTCCAATATCCCGAATCGGCATGCACGCGGTGCCGGTCCGGGTGCTGACCGGATTTATTGTCGAACTACAGTCGCCCCACATCACGTGATTCCCCAACTGGAGGCGACATGAGGACAAGGCGACGAACTGCGGTGCTCGCGGCGACGCTGGCGTTCGCGGCGGCGTGGGCCGGCGGCGCGAATGCGACGGAAAAGCCGGAGGAACTGGTCGTGCAGAAGATGCCGCCGTGGCATCCGCACGAGGTCTACATCGTCGACATCTCGATGCCGTCGATGACCGACGGACGCATCTACGTGTACGACGCCGACGCGAAGAAGCTGCTCGGCCAGATCGACGGCGGCTTCGGCCCCGGCTTCGCGATTTCGCCCGACCACAGGACGAGCTTCGTCGCGACGACCTACTTCTCGCGCGGCTCGCACGGCACGCGTACCGACGTGGTCGAGATGACCGACAACACGACGCTCGATCATGCGGGCGAGATCGTGATTCCGGCAAAACATGCGCAGCACGTGCCGTCGCCGTACAACACCGCGTTCAGCGCGGACGGCAAGCGGCTGTACGTCGCGAACATCACGCCGGCCGCGTCGGTGACGGTGATCGACGCCGTGTCGAAGAAGGTGCTGTCGGAGATCGATACGGCGGCCTGCGTGCTCGCGTATCCGTCGGGCAACGACCGCTTCACCGCGTTGTGCGAAAGCGGCAAGGCGCTGACCGTCACGCTCGATGCGAACGGCAAGGAAGCGAAGCGCACGATGTCGGACGCGTTCATCGACGTCGACAAGGATCCGGCGTTCGTGAATGCGTCGCGCTACCAGGGCGAGTACCTGTTCACGACCTACGGCGGCAATGTGCGCAGCGCGGATTTCAGCGGCGACAAGCCCGCATTCGGCAAGCCGTGGCCGCTGTTGACGGATGCCGAGCGCGCCGAGGGCTGGCACCCGGGCGGCATGCAGCAAACGGCCGTGCAGGCTACGCAGAACCGCTACTACGTGCTGATGCACAAGGGCGGCGACGGCTCGCACAAGGATCCCGGCACGCAGGTGTGGGTATTCGACCTGAAGTCGAAGCAGCGTGTCGCGCGCTGGGATCTCGCGCAGCAGAAGGTCGATTCGCTCGTGTCGATCCAGGTCAGCGAGGACGACAAACCGCTGTTCTACGGGTTGACGGCGACGTCCGACCTCGTCGTGATGGATGCACGCACCGGCAAGCTGCAGAACGTCGAGAAGCAGATCGGCAACACGTCGTCGCTGCTCGTCAACCCGTGAGGCCGCGATGACACTCGATCCCGTACTTGCCACCAGCGCGCAGGCCGGCGCGGCCGTCGTCGTGCTGCTTGGCGCGTTCGCGAAGATGCGCCGGCCCGCCGCGTTCAGCCAGGCGCTCGCAGGCTACCGGCTGCTGCCCGACGCGCTGACCGCGCCCGTCGCGTTCGCGATTCCGCTCGCGGAAGCGATCGGCGCCGCGGCGCTACTGTTTCCCGATACGCGCACGGCCGGCGCGATCGGCCTGGTCGCGTTGCTCGTGGCCTTCGCCGCCGCGATTGCGATCAATCTCCTGCGCGGCCACACCGACATCGACTGCGGCTGTTCCGGCTTCGCGGCGGCGCGCGCCGATGCGCCACGCGGCATCGGCTGGCTGCACGTCGGACGCGCGCTGCTGCTCGCCGCGCTGGCCGCGACCGCGCTCGTCGAGCCGGGCGCACGCGCGGTCGTGTGGTTCGACTACCTGACGCTGTTCTTCTCCGTGCTGCTGATCGTCTGCGCGCTGCTCACCGTCGACGTGCTGCTCGCCAACGGTCCGCGCCTTTCCCACCTGAGGAATTCATGATGCAAACCGCTCTCACCGTTTCCACTGCCCTGCTGTGGGTGGCCGTCCTCGCGCTCGGCGCGATCTGTCTCGCGCTGGTGCGCCAGATCGGCATCCTGTACGAACGCATCATGCCGGCCGGCGCGTTGATGATCGACAAGGGGCCGGCGGTCGGCGCGATCGCGCCGACATTCGAACTGACCGACATTCGCGGCTCGCAGGTGAAGGTCGGCGGCTTCGACGCGTCGGGCAAGGCGACGCTGCTGTTCTTCCTGTCGCCCACGTGCCCCGTCTGCAAGAAGTTGCTGCCGCTGCTGCCGTCGCTGCAGGCGAGCGAAGCGACGCCGGTGAACATCGTGCTGGCGAGCGACGGCGATGCCGACGAACACGCGCGCTTCGCGCACAAGCACGATCTCGGGCGCTTCCCGTACGTGCTGTCGCAGGAGCTCGGCCTTGCGTACCAGATCGGCAAGCTGCCATATGCGGTGCTGCTCGACGAAACCGGCACGGTGCGCGCGAAGGGCCTCGTCAACACGCGCGAGCATCTCGAGAGCCTGTTCGAGGCGAAGGAGCGCGGCGTCGCGTCGCTGCAGCAGTTCGTGCACGGCGATCACGGCCACGACCACGACGCGCACGCGCAGCACGCAATACCGGCCGACCCTCTTTCAATTTCAAGGGAGCACAACGACATGGGCCTGTTTGATTCATGGTTCGAGCGGTCGGCGCGCGGCGTCGCGCAGCACAGTTCGCGGCGCAGCGCGATGGCGAAGCTCGGCAAGGTGCTGGTGGGATCGGCGATGCTGCCGCTGCTGCCCGTCGATCGCACCGCGTATGCGGCCGATGCGGCATCGGGCGCGTCAGCCGCTTCCGGCGGCGCCGCATCGGGAGCCAGCGACGACCCGATGAGCTGCGACTACTGGAAATACTGCGCGATCGACGGCTGGCTGTGCAGTTGCTGCGGCGGCACGTCGAGCAGTTGCCCGCCGGGCACGACGCCTTCGCCGATCACGTGGATCGGCACCTGCCGCAATCCGCACGACGGTTCGGACTACATCGTGTCGTACAACGATTGCTGCGGCAAGACGTCGTGTGGCAAGTGCTTCTGCAACCGCAACGAGCGCGAGAAGCCGCTGTACAAGCTGTCGCTGAACAACGACATCAACTGGTGCATGGCCAACGGAAATTCGAACTATCACTGTTCGGTTTCGGTTCTGCTGGGAGCCGCAAAACAATGAAAGGGAAGCAAGCGGGAAAGCGCGTCGTCGCGAGCATGACGGCCGTGGCGGCCTTCACGCTGGCTGGGGCCGCCGGCGCACAGGAAGCCGTGCATTACCCGGCCGGCAAGAGCCTGTTCGATGCGCAATGCGCAGTGTGCCACCAGGCGGGCGGAAAGGGGCAGGACGGCCTTGCGCCGCCGCTCACCGAGTTTCCGGGCAAGTACGCGACCGCCGAGCCTGGGCGCGCGCAACTGGTCGCGACGCTGCTGCATGGGATGTTCGGCGAGATCACGGTACGCGACAAGCATTACAACTTCAAGATGCCGTCGTTCGCGAGCGCGAGCGACGACGATATCGCGCACGTGCTCAACTACGTCGTGTTCGATCTCAACGCGCAGCATGGTGACGCGAAGCCGTTCACGGCGGCCGATATCCGCGCGGCGCGCGCGAAGGCGATGGACGGCACGGCCGTTCATGCTCAGCGCGAAGTCGTCGTCAAGGGGCTCGGCCTGTGAAGCGCGCCTGGGCGACCGGTGTTGGCGACGCCGCGCTGCGCCCGCAGGGCACGGTGTCGTCGTGGCGCGGCGGCCTGTCGCGTCGCGTGGCGTCGTTGATGCTGATCGGGGCGGTCGGTGGTTTGACCGCGGCACCCGTGCATGCCGAAGGCGCCGCCGACGCGGCGCTCGCGCGGCAGCACTGGGTGCTCAACTGCATGGGCTGCCACACGGCGACGGGCGATGGTATCCCCGGCAAGGTGCCGCCGCTCGCCAACTCGCTCGGCTATTTCACGCATCTGCCGGCCGGGCGCGAGTACGTGATGCGCGTGCCCGGCGCGTCGAACTCGGCGCTGTCGGACCAGGATCTGGCCGACGTGCTCAACTGGGTACTCACGACCATGAACCGCGATGCACTGCCGCGCGACTTCAAGCCTTATACGGCCGCCGAAGTCGCCGCGCACCGCCGTCCCGCCTTATCCGACGTCGCGACCGTGCGCGCCGGCCTCGTGCGCGCATTGCAGGCACGGGGGATCGACGGCGTCACCGATCGCTACTGACCGACCCATTCAGGAAACCGAGGAATCAAGAAGATGGAGACGAACGAACATTTCCCGCTGCTCGACGCCACGCGCGCGTTTCTCGCGAAGCCGAAACAGATGCTGATCGGCGCCGAGTGGTGCGATGCGGCGTCGGGCCGCCGGCTCGACGTCGTGAACCCGGCCGACGGCAGCGTGCTCGCGCATGTGCCCGAAGCGGACGAGCACGACGTGCAGCAGGCCATCGCCGCCGCACGGCGCGCATTCGACGCGGGGCCGTGGCGCTCCGCGAAGACCACCGACCGCGAGCGCCTGCTGCTGGCGCTGGCCGACCTGATCGACGCGAATGCGCGCGAACTGGCCGAGATCGAGTCGCTCGACAATGGCAAGCCGGTGACGGTGGCGCAGGGGCTCGATGTCGCGATGGCCGCGCAGTGCTTCCGCTACATGGCCGGCTGGGCGACGAAGATCGAAGGCAGCGTGATCGACGCGAGCATGCCGTACATGCCGGACAGTGAAATCTTCACCTATACGCGCAAGGAACCCGTCGGCGTGGTCGGCGCGATCATTCCGTGGAATTTCCCGCTGCTGATGGCCGCGTGGAAGCTCGCCCCGGCACTGGCCACGGGCTGCACCGTCGTGTTGAAACCCGCGGAAGACACGCCGCTCAGCGCGTTGCGGCTTGGCGAGCTGATCCAGGCGGCCGGCTTTCCCGACGGCGTCGTCAACATCGTTACCGGTTACGGTCACACGGCCGGCGCCGCGCTGTCGCGCGATCCGCGCATCGACAAGATCGCGTTCACGGGCTCGACGCAGACGGGCAAGACGATCGGCCACGCGGCGCTCGACAACATGACGCGGATGTCGCTCGAACTGGGCGGCAAGTCGCCGGTGATCGTGTTGCCCGACGTCGATCCCGACAAGGCCGCACTCGGCGTGGCGAACGCGATCTTCTTCAACCAGGGGCAGGTATGCACGGCCGGGTCGCGCGCGTACATCCATGCGAAGGTGTTCGACGACGTGATCGAGCGCGTCGCGAAGATCGCCGCGAGCCTGAAGATCGGCCCGGGGATGGACCCGTCGACGCAGATCGGCCCGCTCGTCTCGGCGAAGCAGCGCCAGCGCGTGTGCGGCTATATCGACTCGGGCTTCGGCGAGGGCGCCCGCGCCGCCGTGGGCGGCCGTGCGATCGACGGCCCCGGCTTCTTCGTCGAACCCACCGTGCTGGTCGACACGACGCAGGCGATGCGCGTCGTGCGCGAGGAGATCTTCGGGCCGGTGCTCGTCGCGATGCCGTTCGACGACGTCGATACGGCCGTGCAACTCGCCAACGACACGCCCTACGGCCTCGGCGCGAGCATCTGGTCGAACGATCTTTCCGCGATCCACAAGCTGATCCCGCGCATCGCGGCCGGCACGGTGTGGGTCAACTGCCACTCGCTGCTCGACAACGCGATGCCCTTCGGCGGAATGAAGCAGTCGGGTTTCGGTCGCGAACTCGGCCGTGCCGTGATCGACCAGTACACGGAAAGCAAGTCGGTGATGATGAACTACGCATGAGCGCAGCGGTGCGCGCGTGCGCTTCGTCGAGCTGCCGGCCGCGCCGACGGTGCTGGCGCACGTGTTCGCGCGGGTTATCGGGGAATAAAAAAAACGCCAACCCGAACGGGTTGGCGTTTCGCTGGCGATGACCGGTATCAGAACTGGTTCATCGTGTTGTCCTTGCCTGCCGCCTTCAGCGCTGCTTCGCCGCTGAAGTATTCCTTGTGATCGTCACCGATGTCCGAGCCGGACATGTTCTGGTGCTTCACGCAGGCGATACCCTGGCGGATTTCCTTGCGCTGCACGCCGGCCACGTAGCCCAGCATGCCCTGGTCGCCGAAGTATTCCTTGGCCAGGTTGTCGGTCGACAGCGCGGCGGTGTGGTACGTCGGAAGCGTGATCAGGTGATGGAAGATGCCTGCTTCACGCGATGCGTCGGCCTGGAACGTACGGATCTTCTCGTCGGCCAGCTTGGCCAGTTCCGTCTCGTCGTATTCCACGCTCATCAGCTGCGCACGGTCGTAGGCCGACACGTCCTTGCCCTCGGCCTTCATCGCGTCGTACGCCTGCTGACGGAAGTTCAGCGTCCAGTTGAACGACGGGCTGTTGTTGTACACCAGCTTCGCGTTCGGGATGACCTTGCGGATTTCGCTGACCATGCCGCCGATCTGGGCGATATGCGGCTTTTCGGTTTCGATCCACAGCAGGTCGGCGCCGTTTTGCAGCGACGTGATGCAGTCGAGCACGCAGCGCGCTTCGCCCGTGCCGGCGCGGAACTGGAACAGGTTGCTCGGCAGGCGCTTCGGACGCAGCAGCTTGCCGTCGCGCTTGATGACGACGTCACCGTTGCCCAGCTGGTCGGCCGACAGTTCTTCGCAGTCGAGGAAAGAATTGTACTGGTCGCCCAGGTCGCCCGGCGTGTTGGTCACGGCGATCTGCTTGGTCAGGCCGGCGCCCAGCGAGTCGGTACGGGCGACGATGATGCCGTCGTCCACGCCCAGTTCCAGGAACGCGTAGCGGATCGCGCGGATCTTCGCGAGGAAGTCCTCGTGCGGCACCGTGACCTTGCCGTCCTGGTGGCCGCACTGCTTCTCGTCGGACACCTGGTTTTCGATCTGGATGCAGCATGCGCCTGCTTCGATGAACTGCTTGGCCAGCAGGTACGTGGCTTCCGCGTTGCCGAAACCGGCGTCGATGTCGGCAATGATCGGCACGACGTGCGTGACGTGGTTGTCGATCTTGTCCTGGATTGCGGCCTTCGCGGTGGCGTCCTTGGCGGCGTCGAGCTCGCGGAACAGGCCGCCGAGCTCACGGGCGTCGGCCTGGCGCAGGAACGTGTACAGCTCGCGGATCAGCGCGCTGACCGAGGTCTTTTCGTGCATCGACTGGTCCGGCAGCGGGCCGAACTCGGAGCGCAGCGCAGCGACCATCCAGCCGGACAGGTAGAGGTAGCGGCGTTCGGTGCTGTTGAAGTGCTTCTTGATGGAGATCATCTTCTGCTGGCCGATGAAGCCGTGCCAGCAACCCAGCGACTGCGTGTACTTGGCCGGGTCGGCGTCGTAGGCGGCCATGTCGGCGCGCATGATCTTCGCGGTGTACTTGGCGATGTCCAGGCCCGTCTTGAACTTGTTCTGGGCACGCATGCGGGCGGCGTACTCGGGGCTGATCGCATTCCATGCGCTGCCGTGGTTTTCTTTCAAACCGGCAACTGCCTTGATGTCGTCTTGATACTGGGCCATGTCAATCTCCTGGGAGCAAAGCGCGTTTGAGTAACGGGTTGAGCGTGTCCGCTACGTCTGTCGAAGCGGGCTGCATGGGATAAATAGTAACGCCGCCCGTCGAGCTTTTGGTGATGTCTTATATAAGACATAAGACATTATTTTTTGTTGATTTTCAACGAGTTACGCGGCGATTTTTGCAATGCAAAACAAGTTTTCAAGCGACGAAAAGGTGTCGGCGCGGGAGTTCGGCGCGAATTTCGCGATACGAAACGCGCTTTCGGCTGCTGGAGATCAGGCCAGCTTCACACGCGCCCGTGACACCCGTTCGTCGGGGCGGGGCGCGTGGGGTTGAACCGAAGCCGCGTCGGCTGTTGCTTTCGGTTAGATCCGGATATGAGCTTTGAACCCCTTTAGCGCCGAGGCTTTGCGACGGACGAATAGTGCAAGTAACGCGACCACGTAGCGATGGGCGTGCCATGCACGCATTGATGGGGGGGGCGTCCACGTCTGGCCATGAGCCCCGCGCCTCGCGAACGGATGCGTATTGAAACCGTCACTTCGCGCTGAGATATCGTCACGGCGCTTCAGCGTGCGGCGTCCAACGCTGACCGTCGAGCGTCCCAATTGAAAACGCCAGCACGAGCCTCGACACACGCCAATCAGCCTGTGATTGCACCACCTGACGTTGCGCCGTTGCGAGGGTGGTTTGTGCGTTCAGGACATCGAGCAGGGGACCGACGCCGGCACTGTAGCGTCTGCTCGCTACGTCGTACGCTTCCCGCGCGCTTTCCTGTGTCGACGAGGCAACCTGTAGATTCGCCATTTTCGTTATCACGTCCTGATAGCTGCGCCATACTGCCGACGCGACTTCCAGCTCGGCTTTATGCAGGCTTGCGCGGTCGATATCAACCTGAGCCTGCGATGCCTGATGGTGATACTCCTGACCAAACCCCGAAAAGATGGGGATGCTGATCTGAATTCCTACATATTTGCTGTACGTGCGCGTGTCGCGTGGAAATGCGCCTAATGACTTGTCGTTGCTCAACGTGCCCGACAAGGAAATCGTGGGCAACTCCTCCCTGCGCGCAAGTTTCGCGTTCGCTTCGTCAGCTTCGATCAGTGCTTGCGCCTCGCGCAACTTCGGATTGACAGCTTTTGCCAGCGCCAGCAGATCAGCAATCGAAGACGTAAAATTCACGTCCGGTTGAGCCCCCGCGCTCACATCAACTTCAATGGCAGTATCGACGGGAATTCCCATGCGCAGACACAAGGTGCCTTGCGCGGTCTTGAGCGCACCCGTCGCGTTTACGCGTGTGTAAATTGCCTCCTGCCATGCGGCCTTAGCCTGCAATTCATCGTTCAATGTACCGGCGCCCGCAAGGTGTTTGTGCCGGGCAATCTGAAAGCTTCGTTCGGCATTCGCCTCGGCGTTGTTCGCCGCATCAAGTGTGCTTTGTGCAGTCCAGACCGCATAGAACGCGGCTGCAGCCTGTTCGAACACAGATTGCAGTGCTTCGGTATGGCTCGCTTTGGAAAGCTCGAGAAGCCCCTTGTAATAGGCCAGGTTCGCGTCGCGCCTTCCGAAATCGAAGAGCACCCACGACAGCCGTAACTCACCATAACGATCCGATGCGCGGCCCATTGCATCAGGCAGTGTCGGACCAGATAGGGTTTCAGTTTCAACCGTACGCGAACGTGTGCCACTGGCGTCTAGCGTCGGCAACCACGCAGATTTTGCGACACCCACCTGAGCCGCGTTCAAGACCATGTTCGCCCAGCTTTCGCGCACGGTCGGATCGCTACACAGAGCGCGACTGACTGCGTCATACAGGGAAACAGGCGAATGAAGGCTCGCCTCACTACAGGCGCCTGTAGTGCGTGCCATCTGGTTCAAATCGGGCGATACGTCTTCCAGCCCTCTTCGTGTCGAAAACGGATCCAGTTGCGCATGCGTCAGCGGAACGACGAGCCCGGCGACCGCAAGGCAGGCAACAACGACCGAACAACGGTATAAAAGCGTTCGAAGCGCGACATTCTTCTTTCTCATGCCGTTTCCCGCACATGCCCAAGCTCGATGACGCGATCAGCAGATGCGATGGTTTCAGGACGGTGCGCGACAATGATCCGTGTGATATTCAGCTTGCGCATCGCTGCGTTCACGGCGCGTTCGTTGTTCACATCAAGATGGCTCGTCGCCTCATCGAGCAGGAGCAGTTTCGGACGGCGGTAAAGGGCGCGTGCGAGCATCACGCGTTGCCGCTGACCTGCGGACAGGGCAGACCCCATGTCGCCGATGTAGGTGTAGTAGCCCATCGGCATCGCACGAATATCGGCATGGACGGAAGCCGTTTCCGCGCATTCCGTGATCCACGCGAAGTCGGGCGTTGGATCGAAGAAGCTGATGTTCTCGGCAATCGATCCCGCGAATAGTCGATCCTCTTGCATCACGACGCCGATCAGGGAGCGATAGTTCGCAAGACCCATTTGTCGAATCGGCATGCCGCCCGCGATAATTTCCCCCGAATGAGGTGCCAACAAGCCTGCGAGCAGTTTCAGCAACGTCGTTTTGCCTTGACCAGAGGGTCCGACAATTGCAACGGCTTCGCCCGCCTCAACACGCAGATCCAGGTTATCGATGATCCTCGGCCCGTTCTTCGAATAGCTGTATGACAATTTCTTGACTTCGAGCGTTGGCACAAATTCATCCACGTCCGGCGCTCGCATCACTTCATCCGGCTCCCGTTTCGTGAGCACGATATCCGCCAGCCGCGCCGCGTGAAGTTTGAGAATTCGCAGCTCGTACACTTTGTCGATCAGCGCAGTAAAGCGTGCGGTGAACTGCCCACGATAAGACAGGAAGGCAAACAGCATCCCGAGCGAGAGCGACCGGTCGATGACGGCAAGCGCGCCGAAGTAGGTCACTAGAATCGCCTCGAGCCCGAAGATGAAATGATTGCTTGTGGTCGCGATCAGTTGAAGCCGTCGCGTTCGCAGGTCGGCGTTCTTCTCGCTTACGATCACGTTCAGCCAGCGGGCCAGCCGGTCCTCCGCCTTACCGAAAAGGCGCACGCTCTGAATGCCCCGGACCGATTCCATGAGCAGACTTTTGCCTCGTGCAGCGAAAACGATCTGCTTCTGATTCGACATGCGCAGCGCACCATAAATGAAGGCGCGCAAGATCGCGTAGAGCACGACGGCAACCACGCTGATAAGCGATAGCCGGGCGTTGTAGACGATCATGATAATGATGGTGCCGATCGACATGAGACCATCGAGCACGGATTCAACGAAGCCGACCGTCAGCGCTTGCTGGATCGTATTGACGCTATCGAAGCGGGAAACGATATCGCCAATGTGGCGTTTTCCGAAATAGTCGAGCGGCAGATTCAGCAGATGGCGGAACACGTTCGCCGACCATTGCACATTCACGACCGTGCTGAACGTCGTTACAGCCCACGATCGCATTGCTTCTGTCGCGATATGGATCACCAGCACCAACCCGAAACCCAGCGCCAAAATCAGAAGCAGGTGTCGATCGCCAGTTGTAATGGCTTGGTCCGTGACCCACTCGGGATAGAAGGGCGCAACAATGGTGAAGACTTCAAGCGCGAGGGCGAGCAAGAAGACTCTGAGCAACCCGCGCCCGACACCACTTGCACGCCCCATCAGGGACCGCAGACCGATTTCCTGCTTATCCCTGCGAGGCTGAAAGGCCGGCGTCGGCACGAGTTCCAATGCCATGCCGCTGAAATGCAGTGACAATTCCTTGAGCGACATGCGCCGCGCGCCGAGCGCGGGGTCAACCAACATCACATGATCGCGGTCAACACGTTCGAGGACGACAAAATGCCGAAAATCCCAATGCAGAATGCACGGCAGGCGCAGCAGGTGAAGCTCTTCCGGTTCCAGCCGAACCGCACGCCCGGCAAGATCGAGGGATGCGCCGATCTTGACAAGATCGAGCAACGTAAGCCCCTTAAGTGATGGCGAAAAGCGCCTTCGCAACGTTGGCAGATCGGTATCGTAGCCATGAAACGTTGCGATCATGCTGATGCAGGCTAGTCCACATTCCGTTGCTTCGGTTTGCAAGTGCACGTCAATACTGCGCCGAAATCCGAATTGAAGTTGGCGGTTCATGGTTGCTTTGGTTGGGTGAAGCGTGAACTGCGGTCAGGGCGAGCGGCGGGTGAGCGTGTACAGCGGTTCCAGTACCCATTCGTACAGTTTGCGCGTATCGAGCACTACGTCTGCGTCGACGCGCATCCCGTCCTGCAAGGGAATCGACTCGCCGTAGGCGTTGATGGTCTGTGAATCGAGCGCAACCGTGATCTGATACAGGTTCTCGGATCTGTCGGCATCACCCGTTTCGGTTGCGGTTTGCAATTGCGACGGGCTCAAGGCGGTGCGAGCGATCTGCGTGACCTTGCCCGCGTAGGCCCCGAATTTCTGATACGGGAACGCTTCGTATCGCAATTCGACGGGCGCGCCGATCTTGACGAAACCGACTGCCTTGCTCGGCGCAAACAGTTTCACGTCGAGGCGTCCACCTTGCGGCAGCAGCGACATCAAAGGCGTTGATCCGTTGACCGACTGACCGGGACGAGTGAGCAGGGCCGTAACGGTGCCTGCGATTTGCGCCGGTATCGTGATTTCTCGGTTGGATTCGTTGTCGGCGATTTCGCCGTCCACCTGTAGCATCTGCCGGTGGATCGTGCCTAGTTGGTTTTGTTCATCAAGCGGTGCATTTCGAAGATCCGCCTTCACCTGTGCGAGTTCCGCGTGAGAGGCCGTGCGTTGCTTTCGCAGGTCTTCGAGTTGCGCTTGACTCGTCAACATGCTTTGCTCGTGCTGCTCGAATTCGGATTGGGACACCACATCGTCACGCCGCAATTGTGCGAACCGCGCGCTGTCGATTTCGGCAAGCTTCGATCGCGCCTCAAGCGTCGTGATTTCCGTATCCAGATGCTGAATACCTGCGCTCAGTTCGGTGGCCTTCGCCCGGAGCATCGCAATGTTCTGTTCGAAGATGCTTTGTATATGCCGCGAGTCGCTTTCCAGGCTGGAGCGCCGCGCATTCAGTTCAACACCGATCTGCTGCCGCGAGTTGCCGCCCGCGATAGTGCGCTCTGTGGATACGACGACCAAAGGTTGGCCGACATTGACAACGTCCCCTTCGTTGACGAGCACGCGGATAACCGTGCCGACCGTCGGCGCGAATATTTCTGCCGCGCCGTTGTCGATCATGACCCTGCCTTGTACCTCTTCCTTGCGCGTGTACTCGCCGAAGATCAGGAACAACACCACGGCGGTCGCGATTGCGAAGAACACGATGCTAGTCGTGAGGCTGCGTGCCGAACCTGTCAGAACGACCTCGCCGAGCCATTGATGCTGGCGAAATTCGAGCGCAGCGGGGCGGAACAGCAACGCACGCTTACTTTGCCGTGGCTGTTCCTCTTCCGGCTGCTCTGCGCTGGGGGCGGTCGATATCTCGCTCATGCTTATCTTGCGGTCAGCGGATGATCACACGCGCTGAGCACCGACGGCGCTTGCGGCTTCTTTAGACACAAACCAGCCGTTCGTCTTCTTCAAAAGCCAATACATCAAAGCGAAAGGCAGGACACCTTTGAGAATGGCAAAGACAACCGCATCAGCTATCAGGCCTGGATTGTTTACGAATCCGGGCGTTGAAATGTGCGCATGTGGCTGCGCGTGGGTGAACAGGATCGGCAGCATCATTGCGCAGATGTTCATCATCGTATGTGCACCGATCGACAGTTCCAGTCGTTGATCGCGTAAGCTCAATGCAGAAAACCCAAGCGAGCAAAAAAACAATGTCGTTTTGATGGGCCAGTCGTACTGTGTGTGGTAGATCGCGAAGAGGGCGGCAACGATTGCGACGACAATGAGCGGGGAACGCACATATTGCCCGAGCGTTTGCGTTAACCACCCACGGAAAAACAATTCCTCGGCAAACGCGAGAACGAGAATGCCGAACCACGCGGCGAGCATCCCGAGAATCCGACCGAAACCTGGAATTTCCTGCAGCAGTTGAAGGTGCCCGAACGGAAGCGTCCATGTGCCAATTCGAATCGACGTATAGATGGACATGACTGCGGCCGATATCACGAAGGCAGGCAGATAAAGAACCGCGCCGAACAGGCAACGCCGAAGTTTGAAACGTAGGTCGACGGAAATCAGGGAGAGGTACGGGCGTCGCAAGACGATCTTGCATGCAAGCCAGAAGCCTATGATGCCCGTGGTGCTGGCTGTATTGGTGTACAGCGAGATAGCTGCGCGAGCGGCATCAAAATTCTTGAAATACAGAGTCCAGCCCGAAAACATCAGGATCCCAAGCGTGCCGATGATACTCACGAGCGCGCTAAGAAGGATCGTCGATGCGGTTGCTCGCCAATCAGTCCGGCCAAGCTTGGCAAGATCAATAAACGCACGCGTTATATCGTCTTTGGTTTTCATGGAATGATGATCGAGTGAAACAACGGTTGCTTGCTTTTAGCAACGCAATTGCGGTGCGCTGTGTGGTGCCATATCGATGAAGATCAGACGTCCAGTCGCGGGACCAGTAGCGCGCCGTCATTCATCGATCAGGCTGGGTTCATGGCCTGTACATCAGGGCGCTGCTTAGTGGTTGTGACCGCCGCCACCGATGCCGAGCCCGTGTGCGGCAGCGCCAACCGCGTATCCTGCGGCGAAGCCGATCGGAGAAGATTGGAAGGAGGTGAGGTTGGCAGTTTCAGCCTGACCCAACGAAAGACCCTGTTGCGCGGCGTCATATCCGGCAACTGCCGCGCCGCCCCACGTAGACATTGATTCGTCCTGCAAGCCCTTCGTGGCTTCCGCGAGTTGGCCGTTGTTTTCAGCCTGCCCGATGGAATCGTTGGCATCGGAGTTGAAGCCTGCGTCGGCCAGCGACGTCGCGTCGCTGCCTACTGCCGAATCGGCGGCGGAATCACCGTCGCCGTCCCCATCCCCATCCCCATCCCCGTCGCCGTATCCGCCACCATCACCATCGCCATCGCCGCCGCCATCACCATCACCACCGGCCACGTAGCGCAGCAAATCCAGATCGTCAATCGTTTGCATGTGATCCACTCCTGAAATATGCGGGTTTGACGTGTACATCCACAATGGCACCCGCGCAGCCATTGATTCTCAATCGGTTGTCGAAACAAAGGTCGTGCGTCAGGATTCCGACCGTTGCAGCACTTGCGACGGCGGTTGCGTGTGCGTCTGTTCGGTGAATGCGCCGCGCACTGGAATGGGATTTTCGCTGTCCGCTATCGCCCAGGTCAGGCAAGGAGCGACTTCCCACGTTGAGGCCGGAATATCCGGCAGCGCCGCGATGAACGACTCTTCGTCCGTCCACTGATGCAATGTCAATACAGGCAAGAAAGCTTGTGCCTGATTTCCGTTTCGGCAGATCAGCGCATCCCGATCCATACGGAAGTGACCGCGATAGCGCGTGCGATCAACAGGACGGCCGTTGAATATCAGCGACAGGAACACGTGCGACGCACCGATACATTGGTCCGACAGGGACTGTTGCAGATCAGGAAAATTCGCCATCTTGGGCGCCGGCACAAGCTGCGTGGTGAACTCTGCATCCACGTACCGAGTGACGGCCAGAGCAGAAAGTCGATCTACCACGCCCGAGAACGAATCTTCCAGCTCGTCCTGCTTTCGTGGATCGAGCAACCGCGACACGAAGCGCGTTAGCGCCGTCGCGTCGTATGGAAGCGGAACACCATAAGCCGGCCACGACATATCATCTGTCTGTCGTTCAACGGTATGGCGGTAAAGCGTGTGCCCTTCGCTGGGCGTCAGTTTGGCGTTGCGCAGCGCGTGCAGATATTGGCCGTGTTCGTTGCTATATTCAGGGGAGTTCGGCAGCCCGCCGCCGAGCTTGCCGCCTGCCGTTGCGCGCACGAGTATTCCGAATTTTTCGTGATCCAACTGGTCGACTGTGACTTGCTCAAGCGGTCCGAACAGGCTCACGCTAACGGCGGTATCGCGCAGCGAATCGACGGCCAGGTTCGCGCACGCCTTCGTCACCGCCACGATGACCGACAACTCCGGTGATAGGTCGCGTGGGTCGAACGTCCATTGACCGCCACGCCCGATGCGCTGCAAGGTCGCGCGATTTCGCAGGCTCACGAAGACACCACCTTGCGGGCGTGCTCCGGTCAATTTGTATCCTCGCGGATCAGGCAGAGCGGAGCGATTCGCAATTGCATCGACAGCAAGCCGCGCAAGCTGTAATGCGGTCACGTCAACCGGTGACTGCGCGTCTTGTGCTGGTTCGCGCATGACTGGCGGCGTCACAGACACGCCGTATAGGCGATTAGCCGTCGTCGCAACCGTGAGTATCTGATTGACAGCGTCGTATTCGACGGATGTTGTCACGGCATCAGGAAGCTGGAATACACCTGCGAGCGCAAACGTTTGAGGATCGATTGCGCGTACGCGCCCGTTCGTGCTTCCGAACCAAATCCATGGGCCGATGCGGGCAGGCGACGAAAAAATCTTCGAGTGTGCGCCGATCTTGGCGATTCCTTCGCCGGTCGCCAAATCGATCACGTACAGGTATTTGTCCGTAGAGCCGCAGTAGGCGCGAGCACCGTCGATCAGCGGTGTTGTGTAGACGGCGTTGCCGGTCTGGATGCAGAATTTCAGTTCGCCGCTATCGAGGCTCACGCCGCGAATGCCACCGTCGAACGATCCGAACACGACTTGCCGGCGATCGGGATCGAATGCGGGCGCATGCTTGACCGCGCCGTTCGTCTGAAACTGCCAACGAAGTGCGCCGGTACATGCGTCGAGCGCCAGCAGGGCGCCGTCGTTCGTGCCGCAGAGCACCAGCGAACCATCAGCGGCATAGAGCGGGGAGCCATGGACGTAGCAACGGACCGGGCATTCCCAGACCTTGTGACCGGTTTCAGCGTCGATCGCGGCTATGCCGCCGCCTCGCGTCGGACTGGCGTATTCAACGCCGATAAAGACCAGATTCAGGTCGGATGCATAGGCCGGTGAAGAGCCAATCCAATCGGGTTCGACGTATCGCCAGATTTCCCGGCCGCTTTGGGCACACAACGCGTACAGGTTACCGTCGTAGCCGCCGAAGAAGACGCGCTCGGGCGTCACGTACGGCGTAGACCAAATCCCTTTCGAGCGCGCCGCCTCGATCTTGAAATTCCAGCGCGTTTCGCCGCTTGCGCCATCGATGCAACGCATTTCGCCGCTGTCGGTTCCGAAATAGATCAGGCCGCCTTGCGCGCGCGGTGCGGATTTCGGTACGACATAGTGGTGATTCGCAGAGGCCGCTTTACTGAGCCAGCGCACGAGGAACGAAAGCTGCGTTGAATGGCTCTTCGGAATTGACAGTTTCAGGTCGAAATCACCGAGAACGTATGCAGATTCTACTGTAACGCCATGTCGCTTTTGCCAGTCCTCACCCATATTGGACTGGTAGTCGATCACGCTCCATACTTTCCAGATCGGGCGGCCAATTTCCGCTAATACAACGCGTGATTGTTCAATGCTCGCGCCGCTGTTGAAAATATCATCCACGAGCAGAATGGGCGCATCTGAAACCTCGCCTTCGATCGCGTTCATCCGGCCGTAACGCTTACGCTCTTTGTGAATGATGAAGCCGCCGAGGTTGTGCCCGTTTCGTGCGCCGGCCATAAGAATCGCAGCCACGAGCGGGACAGCGGCCATTTCCATGCCGCCGACCTGAAACGGCAATTGATCCGCATAACGATTCCAGAATAAATCCGCGAGTGTATCGAGCCCTTCTGTGGAAAGGAGGATTGGCCGTAAGTCGATCAGCCATTTAAGGGACTTTCCGCTCGACGATACAAGCTTGTGTTTCGGCGCGCGAAATATGCATTTCGACTCAATTAGGTAACGTAGCGCGGTCCACCTGTCCAGGCTGAAATCATTCATGTTTTTTAGTCGGTCGATTACTTCACGTGTCTCCATCGCGATTCGCCTGGGCAGGCGGAATGCATCAATCCCCGTCACACTATGTGGGATTTGAAGATCGCCAAGAATTTCATTTATAATAACGAAAGGTTACAGATGCATTCCGCAGTTGGCGCGTAAAATCAATTGTGCGGCGCTCGAATTCTGCATTGCTCATACGAAATAAAGCGAAAATATTTTTAGAATATTTTAACGATGAAAATAATTGCCTATTTTTTATTGGTGATATAAGTGGGTTTCGCCGACGCGACAGAAGCGAAATATTCGATTTATCGATACTAAACATCGCTGTCGTCAAAATTAAATTCTCGCTGAAACCGATATCGGCCGAGTCGGTACTTCGGAGCGTACGCCCTGTGTTCGCAAACTGAGCGGCCTGAGAGGGCCGCTAACACCCGCGTCTTTGTCTTGTAAAAGCGACAAAGTGCCGGGTGCACGGGGCGCGATCGGCAACCTGGCACCAAATGAAAGAACCGGCGGGAAAGCCGGTTCGAGAGATTCGCGCTGTATCTGCGTGGGATGAAAAGGCTGTTGGGCAGCCATCCTTGGTTTTGTCCAGTCTTCCCTCACCAGCATCGCGCCGCATGCGGATAAGCCGAATCCATCGGAAAAACGTATGAAAACCCCGCCTATCAAGCCTCTCAGGAAACCTAGTGGTTTCCACTCATAGTCGCAAATAGTCAAGAACAGGTCGCCGCCGGTCTTCTCGCGGCCAATATGGCTCGTTACTTTTACTCCCACGATGCAGGCCGGGCACACCCCGCGCACCGGCTGCCGCGAGTCAAACCGGGAGGTAACGAACCATGAAGTCGACGAAGATCGCCGCGCTTGTCGCGGCCGTGCTGGCGACCGGCGCGTTCACACACGCGGCGCAGGCCGAAACGGATGCCGCGGCCTGCCGCACCGTGCGTTTCGCGGATATCGGCTGGACCGACATCACGTCGACCACGGCGCTCGCGTCGACCGTGTTCGAGGCGCTCGGCTACAAGCCGACCACGACGATCGCGTCGGTGCCGATCTCGTTTGCCGGCCTGAAGAGCAAGCAGCTCGACATATCGCTCGGCTACTGGTGGCCCGTGCAGCAGAAGCAGCTCCAGCCGTTCCTCGACAGCAAGTCGATCAACGTCGTCGAGCCGCCGAACCTGTCGGGCGCGAAGGCGACGCTCGCGGTGCCGAGCTATGAATACCAGGCCGGCCTGAAGACCTTCGAGGACATCGCGAAGCACCGCGCGGAACTCGACGGCAAGATCTACGGGATCGAGCCGGGCAGCAGCGCGAACGCGACGATCCAGAAGATGATCGACACGAACCAGTACGGGCTCGGCGGCTTCAAGCTCGTCGAGTCGAGCGAGGCCGGGATGCTGGTGACGGTCGAGCGCGCGATCCGCGAGAAGAAGTGGGTCGTCTTCCTCGGCTGGGAACCGCACCCGATGAACATCCAGCTCAGCATGAACTATCTCTCCGGCGGCGACGCGTCGTTCGGGCCGAACTACGGCGAAGCGCGCGTGTACACGCTCACGGCGCCGGACTTCATTTCACGCTGCCCGAACGCCGGCAAGCTCGTCACGAACCTGCGCTTCTCGACGCAGCTCGAGAACCAGCTGATGCAGTCGGTGATGAACAAGACGAAGCCGGCCGATGCCGCGAAGGCGTACCTGAAGAAGAACCCGCAGGTGCTCGATCCGTGGCTCGCGGGCGTCAAGACGTTCGACGGCAAGGATGGCCTGCCGGCCGTGAAGGCGTATCTCGGCCTGTGACGGATGGCCGATGGCCCGCGCGCTGCGCGCGGCGCGCCCTGACGAAATCCGCATTGCGACACAACCCGATTCAAGCGAGGCAACCAGCATGAACCACGAAGTCATCATCACCTGCGCCGTCACCGGCGCGGGCGATACGGTCGGCAAGCATCCGGCGATTCCGGTCACGCCGAAGGAGATCGCGGCGGCCGCGATCGAGGCCGCGAAGGCCGGCGCGACGGTGGCGCACTGCCACGTGCGCGATCCGCAGACGGGGCGCGGCAGCCGCGACCCGAACCTGTACCGCGAAGTGGTCGACCGCATCCGCTCGGCCGACGTCGACGTGATCATCAACCTGACGGCCGGCATGGGCGGCGATCTCGAGATCGGCCCGGGCGAGGACCCGATGCGTTTCGGCAAGGGCACCGACCTGGTCGGCGGCCTCACGCGCCTCGCGCACGTCGAGGATCTGCTGCCCGAGATCTGCACGCTCGACTGCGGCACGCTGAATTTCGGTGACGGCGATTACATCTACGTATCGACGCCCGCGCAGTTGCGCGCCGGCGCGAAGCGCATCCAGGAGCTCGGCGTGAAGCCGGAGCTGGAGATCTTCGACACGGGCCATCTGTGGTTCGCGAAGCAGTTGCTGAAGGAAGGACTGCTCGACGATCCGCCGCTGTTCCAGCTGTGCCTCGGCATTCCGTGGGGCGCACCGGCCGACACGGGCACGATGAAGGCGATGGTCGACAACCTGCCGCCGGGCGCGCACTGGGCCGGCTTCGGGATCGGCCGCATGCAGATGCCGATGGTCGCGCAGGCGATGCTGCTCGGCGGCCACGTGCGCGTCGGCCTCGAAGACAACATCTGGCTCGATCGCGGCGTGCATGCGACCAACGGCACGCTCGTCGAGCGCGCGAGAGAGATCATCGAGCGCCTCGGTGCCCGCGTGCTGACGCCGGCCGAAGGCCGCCGCAAGCTCGGCTTGCCCGCACGCGGCGAGCGTCCGCTCGAACGCCGTGCGATCGCCGAGTTCGCGTGAGTGTTTCCCTGACTGATTGATACGACGCGGCGGCGCGCACAGGCGCGGCCGCCCACCGATTTCCCCTGATTTGAAGGATGCGTTGACATGGCTGTGAAGACCGACATCAAGACGTTCGCCGCCATCGGCACCGGCGTGATCGGCAGCGGATGGATTTCCCGCGCGCTCGCGCACGGTCTCGACGTGGTCGTATGGGACCCGGCGCCGGGCGCGGAAGAGCGGCTGCGCGCGAACGTCGCGAATGCGTGGCCCGCGCTCGAGCGCGTCGGTCTCGCGCCGGGCGCCGATCCCGCGCGGCTGCGTTTCGTCTCGACGATCGAGGCATGCGTCGCCGACGCGGATTTCATCCAGGAAAGCGCGCCCGAGCGCGAGGCGCTGAAGCTCGAGCTGCACGAGCAGATCAGCCGCGCGGCGAAACCCGACGCGATCATCGCATCCTCGACATCGGGGCTGCTGCCCACGGATTTCTATGCGCGGGCGACGCGTCCGGAGCGCTGCGTGGTCGGCCATCCGTTCAATCCCGTCTATCTGCTGCCGCTCGTCGAGGTGCTCGGCGGCGCGCGCACGTCGCCGGAAGCGGTCGAAGGCGCGATGGAGGTCTATCGCAAGCTCGGCATGCGGCCGCTGCACGTGCGCAAGGAAGTGCCGGGCTTCATCGCCGACCGGCTGCTCGAAGCGTTGTGGCGCGAGGCGCTGCACCTCGTCAACGAAGGCGTCGCGACGACCGGCGAGATCGACGACGCGATCCGCTTCGGCGCGGGCATCCGCTGGTCGTTCATGGGCACGTTCCTGACCTACACGCTCGCAGGCGGCGACGCGGGCATGCGACACTTCATGCAGCAGTTCGGCCCCGCGCTCGAACTGCCGTGGACGAAGCTGGTCGCGCCCACGCTCACCGATGCATTGATCGACAGCGTCGTCGAAGGCACGACCGAACAGCAGGGCACGCGCAGCATCAAGGAACTCGAGCGCTATCGCGACGAGTGCATCACCGAGGTGCTGAAGTCGATCGCGGCCGTGAAGGCGCGGCACGGGATGCGATTCGAAGACTGAGGACAAGAGACGATGACCGGCGATACCCCGCTGACGGTTTACCGCGACGTGGTGCGGCCCGAATGGGTCGACTACAACGGCCACCTGCGCGATGCGTTCTATCTGCTGATCTTCAGCTTCGCGACCGATGCACTGCTGGATCGCATCGGCCTCGATGACGCCGCGCGTCGCGAGCGGGGCCGCTCGGTCTACACGCTCGAAGCGCACGTGAATTACCTGCACGAGATCAAGGAGGGGACACAGGTGCGCGTCGACGCACGTGTGCTCGCGCATGATGCGAAGCGGCTGCACCTGTATCTCGAACTGTTCGCTGGCGGGCACGACGATGCGGTGTCGGCGAGCGAGCAGATGTTGCTGCACGTCGATACGCGCGACGGCGCGAAATCGGCGCCGTTCGACGACGACGTGGCTGCACGCGTGGCCGAGCTGCATGCGTTGCAGCGCGATTGCGCGGCGCCCGCGTATGCGGGCCGCGTGATCGGGCTGCCGCCGCGCCGTTAGCCGGCGCGAACCTTCGACCTCGGAGCGCACACGATGCTCGAACCGGAAATCGCGGCCTTCGTTGCGGCTGTCGACGCGTGGTATCCGGCCGACGCGGCGGCGCGCTCGCCCGCCGAACAGCGCCGCCTGTACGACCGCTTCGCGGCCGAATGGACACCGCCCGCGCTGCCGGCCGGCATCGTGCAGCAGGACGCCGTCTGGCAGGCCGCCGACGGTCGTGCGATCGCGCTGCGGCGCTACACGTTCACGCAGCACACGCCGCGCGGCACGGTGCTGTTCTTTCATGGCGGCGGCTTCGTCGTCGGCTCGCTCGACAGTCATGCGCTGATCACCGCGCAACTGGCGGCCGACACGGGGCTCGCCGTGATCGCGGTCGACTACCGGCTGGCGCCCGAGCATCGTGCGCCGGCCGCGCTCGAAGATTGCCTGGCGGTCACGCGCGCCGCGCGCGACGCACGCTGGCCGTTCGGGCCGTGCGTGCATCCGCTGACGCTCGCGGGCGACAGCGCGGGCGGCATGCTCGCGGCGGGCGTGGCCACCGCGCTGCGCGATGCGGGTGAAGGCGGTGTCGACGGCATCGCGCTCGTTTATCCGATGCTCGGGTTCGAACCGCAATCGCCCGCGCGCGAAACGGAAGCGCACGCGCCGATGCTGACGCTCGACGACGTTCATCGCTATCGCGCGCTGTACTGGGAAGGCGGCTTGCTCGATGCGCTGGGAGACGGCAACCCGCTGCTGCGCGCATCGGTGCCGCTCGCGGCTTCGCGTTTCGACGGTTTGCCGCCGGTGCTCGCGATCGGCGCGGAGCATGATCCGCTGCGCGACGACGCGCGCGTGTACGTCGAACGGATTCGCGCGGCCGGCGGTGCCGCGCACTACTGGATGGGAGAGGGGCTGGTGCACGGCTGCTGGCGCGCGCTCGGAACGAGCCCGCAGGCGGCGCGGCTGCACCGGACGGTCGGCGGGTTTCTGCTCGCACCACATGCGTAGCGGGCGTTTCCGGGAGGCAACGATGCAGGCAGCGCAACACCGTATCGAGGACTGGCGGACGTTTTCGGGCGATGCAGCCATTGCGGCGGCGACGATTGGCGATGGCGCGGTGGACGTCGAATGGAGCGACACGCGACGATCGCCGTTTCATTTCGACTGGCTGCGCGACAACTGCGCGTGTTCCGCGTGCGTGCATGCCGTCACGCGTGAGCAGGTGTTCGAGATCGCCGATGCGCGCGAGGATCTCGCCGCGCTGACGGTGCACGTCGAAACCGACGGCGCGCTGCATGTCGAGTGGAACGACGGCCATCTCAGCGTGTGGTCGCCGGGCTGGTTGCGCGCGCATGCGTACGACGACGCGTCGCGCGCGGAGCGCCAGGCCGCGCACGGGCGGCACGTGTGGGCGGGGGACGACGCAACGGCCATCGGCGTGTTCGCGTGGCGCGACGTGATGGAGGACGACCGCGCCTTGCTCGCATGGCTCGCCGCGTTGCAACGCACGGGGCTGACGCTCGTCGAAGGCGTGCCGGCCGAGCGCGGCCGTGTCGACGAGATCGCGCGCCGCGTCGGCCTGATCCGCGAAAGCAATTTCGGCGTGCTGTTCGACGTCGAATCGAAGCCGCGCCCGGACAGCAATGCGTATACGTCGCTCAACCTGCCGCCGCATACCGACTTGCCGACCCGCGAGTTGCAGCCGGGCGTGCAGTTCCTGCATTGCCTCGCGAACGACGCGACCGGCGGCGACAGTATCTTCCTCGACGGCTTCGCGCTCGCCGATGCGCTGCGGCGCGAACATCCGGCGGATTTCGAACAACTCGCGTCGACGCCGTTCGAGTTCTGGAACAAGAGTGCGAACAGCGACTACCGCTGCTCGGCGCCGGTGATCGGGCTCGACGCACGCGGCAATGTGACGGAAGTGCGCGTCGCGAATTTCCTGCGCGGGCCGCTCGATGCGCCGGCCGGCTCGGTCGCCGCCGTCTATCGTGCGTACCGGCGGTTCCTCGCGCTGGCGCGCGAGCCGCGCTTTCGCGTGCAGCGCCGGCTGCGGGCGGGCGACATGTGGGCGTTCGACAACCGCCGCGTGATGCATGCGCGCACCGAGTTCGATCCGTCTACCGGCCGCCGGCACCTGCAGGGCTGCTACGTGGATCGCGACGAGTTGCTGTCGCGATGGCGGGTGCTGTCGCGATCGGTGCCGGCCGGCCCTTGTCGTTGAGTGAGCAGTGGCAACAGCCGTGCTCAAAACAGGTCCGGCGCGATGCGGCCGGACACCGCGACGGCGCCTGCCGGCGTCAAGTGCGAGTCGTCGAACATCACGATGCTGCCACGACCGCTGCCGGTTCGTGTGATGCATCCTAGCGCGTTGCACATCGCATCGAACGCCGAGACATATTCGATTCCGAGTTGCTTCGCGACGTCGGCGCCCTGTTGATCGTAGCGCTTCGATGCCGGATCGAGCCCGAAGGTCGTCCGCGACGGCAGCGTCTGGTGATGTTCGCGCCAGTAAAGCCAGTACAGCTTGGGAAGCGAGCTCTGCCAAGTGGCGACCTGGCCGATCAGCACGATCCGCCTGACGCCAGAGCTACGCAACGCGTTGACCGTAGCGGGAAGCGCATGCAGGCGATCAGAACTCCAGTTCGCCGTCAGCAGCACGGTCGCTGGTTTGATCGTTTGCACGAGGCCGAGCACTTGGGCGTTGGATTCCTTGCATCGCTTGTCGCCGCCATCGACGAGTGGCGGGCAGCCGGACGTACTGAACTGCGCGAATCGAATACCGCGTTCGGCACTCGCACTGCGCAAGCCCGGAGACAGCGCTGCGGCACGCGAATCTCCCCAAAGCATGACGACAGGCCCCGATCCGCCGTCCACGCAAGCCGGGCTGAATCCTTGATCGTCTCCTTCGAGATAGCATTGCCCGCGGCGCCAGAGCCGGTCCCTGTCGAAGTCCACCCCATCGGCAAACGCGCCTACCATTCGCGACATGCGAAACTCCAGGCCGCCTCGTGAATAATCGTTGTAGCCCGCATAGGCGCATCCGGCCATCAGGGCGAGCAGCGTTGCGACGGTCAGCCTCGGGTAACGGGATTTCCGGATCGGTGTTTCCAGATATAGATACGTCAACAATGCGAGTGGAAAGCAGGCCAGCAACGCCAAGGCACGCCACAGCACTGGCGCGGTACCGCTACTCATGATCCGGAGCGCCGACAGCATCGGCCAATGAAACAAATAGAGCGGGTAGCTGATGAGACCGACCATTACCAGCGGCCGGCTGCATAGCACGCTCTGTGCGAACGGCGCGCTGGAACCGGCGTCGATCAACAAGTACGCCGCAACCGTCGGCACGAGCGCCCACCCACCCGGAAATGGCAGGGTTGGGTTCATGACGGCGATGGCGCCAGCCAGCAGTGCGATACCGATACCTGCTTTCGCTTTCGCTTTCGCTTTCGCCGAGTCGACAGACGATGTCCGCCCGCCGACAACGTGGTGCCTGAGCGCGAGGAAGGCGCCGAGCATTGGCTCCCAGGCACGCGTCAGTGGTGAGTAGAAGGCCGCGACCGGGTCATGCGACAACGTGAGCACGCTCAGCAGGAAGGAGCCTGAACCGACGATCGCGATCGGCCAGAACGGCGACCATCTCAGGCGGTACGCGCCCACCAGCAACACCGGCCATACGAGATAGAACTGTTCCTCGACACCGAGAGACCAGAGGTGAAGAAGCGGCTTCTGCTCGCCGGATACATCGAAATAACCCGCCTCACGCCAAAGTACGAGATTTGCGATGGAGGTCGCTCCGCCCGCGATGTGCTTGCCGAGCTGTTTGAACTCCTCGGGCAGCATGTTTTGCCAGCCGAATGCGAACACGCCGACGAGGACGAGCAATAGTGCCGGGAAGATCCGTCGGATCCTTCGTGCGTAGAACCCGGAAAATCTGAATGTGCCGGCATCGAGCTCGCGTAGCCCATGCTTTGTAATGACGTAGCCGGATATGACGAAAAACACGTCGACGCCGACGAACCCGCCAGGTAACAGCGCGGGAAATGCATGGAATACGAGAACCGCGAGAACGGAGATTGCGCGAAGTCCGTCGATATCGCGACGATATTCCGTCGCCCCATTTCGTGAAAGCGAATTGTTTTTGGACGCGCGAAGCGTCCTTGGTGCCGGTTCGCTGCCGGCACCACCCCGTAACAAATCCATATTGGTCGTTCTAATTCTGATCCGATCTGCCCTGGCACGGGAAAGTCGGACGGGTATTTAATTGCGCGATTTCGCTCCTGCGAAGCCGGCCATTACTTTTGACCAGCGGCGATTGCTGCGCCGACCGCAGGAACGGCTAGATGCATATCGGCGTCTGCGTCGAAAACTTGAGCAAAAGAATCGCGAGTGATGTCTGCCTGTCGAAGGGGCGGTCGGCAGACTTTTCTTCGGCGCCATTTCATTTACTTGTTTCGAGTGGTCCGGACACGCCGACGAAAGCCGGCGAAATTCAACACAGCGATTCGATTGCTGCCGGGGGGCTACGGAGTTGAAAAGTCGTTGGTTGCGGCCGCAAGCGGTGGGCCCGGCGATGGTATGCGGCGAAATGGCCTTGCGAAGGGTCGCCATGCGCAAGTCGATTCGAGATTCGGGCGCTTGTCGTTTTTGTTGGCCGGCTCCGGATGCGGCGTGCGTTGCTTGACCTCACCCGCGAAAAAACACCCGGACGCCAGGCGCCCGGGCGAAGCCACCCGCTGCCGGGCGGCGGAGGTATGCGTTTCACAAAAAAGACGAGCCCCGCAAGGGGGCTCGTCCTGACTTTCGCGCTGCATCACGCGACGCGCGACGCCCGCCGAGGGCGCATCGGCTTACTGGCCGAAGAAGATCGAGTCGCGCGCGTTCGACGATGCAGCCGGAGCGCCCGAGTGGACGGCCGGAGCCGGTTGTGCGCCGTAGCCGCTGGTGTCGGCACCATGAACACGCGCTTCGGCGCTCTGGATGTCGTTCGGGTAGTACGGGCTCGACACGCCCGGCTTGTAGCCGGCTTGTTCGAGCTGAACCAGTTCGTTGCGCACTTGAGCGCGGGTCACGGTGCTTTGGGCGAATGCGCCAAACGAAGCGGACAGGGCGGCAGCGGCAACGACTGCGGAAACGAGCGATTTCATGATGACCTCCGGTGTTTTATTGAGTTCGCTCTCGACACCATGTCTTAAGCGATTGATCAAATCTTAGTCATCGGAAGGTTCAGGGTAAACGCTGGTTTTGACGATAAATTGTTTCCTGAGCGGTAACAGTAGTCCGTCGAATCAGTCTTTCAACCAGCTTTCTTTTCGGTTGGTGCAACAAGTCTGGTGGATATCGCGGAGGGCGATGCGCGGTTCAGCGGACCTCGGCCGCCATGTCGAACGGCCGGCCCGGCGAGCGTCCGGCCGGCGTGCTCGAGCTGAGGAAGCGCACGCCCGTCGCGGCTTCCGAGGCTTCCCACAGCAGTGCCGCCGTGGCCACGTCGCGTGCCGCGCGTGGCACGCTCGCGGGCGCCGGCAACCCGCGCGACTCGAACCAGCCGGAGGGCCCGATGTAGGCGCCCCCGGCGAGATCGGGGGCGGTTGCCGCATGAATCGCGGGCAGCGCGCCCTGGTCGGCCGGCTGCGCGAGATAACGGTTCGCGGCGCGCATCAGCGCGGCACGGGCGGGCGAGCTGTCCATCGCCGGGCCCGCGAACTGCAGGTTGGTCGCCGCGTAGCCCGGGTGCGCGGCCACGCTGATCCCGGCGAACGCCGCGCGCTCGAAACGGCGCTGCAGCTCGATCGCGAACACGAGATTCGCGAGCTTGCTGTCGCAATAGGCGAGATAGCGGTTGTAGCGGTGCTCGGCGCGCAGGTCGTCGACGCGGATCCGGCCGCCGCGGTTGAGGCCGCTCGACATCGTCACGACCCGCGCCCGGCGCGCGGCGCGCAACGCGGGCAGCAGATGGCCGGTCAGTGCGAAATGGCCAAGGTGGTTGGTGCCGAACTGCATCTCGAAGCCGTCGTGCGTATGGCGCAGCGGCAGGAACATCACGCCCGCGTTGTTGCAGAGGATATCGACGCGCCCATGGCGTTCGGCCACGTCGGCCGCGAAGCGTGCGATCGACGCGAGATCGGCGAGGTCGAGTGCATCGACTTCGATGCGGGCATCAGGATGGAGCCGGCGGATCGCATCGGCCGCCTGCGCGGCGCGGGCGGCGTCGCGGCAGCCCATCACGACCGTCGCGCCTTTCGCGGCCAGCGTTTCCGCCAGCTGCCAGCCGAGCCCGCTGTTGGCGCCGGTCACGACCGCGACCTTGCCGCCTTGCGCCGGGACGTGGCGCGCGCTCCATGCATGCATGTCTGCCTCCATCGGCGCGACCGGGCGGCCGCGGCGCGTAATCATTACATTGAGTGGTGTAACGATAGTGCGCGCGGGCGTGGCAGACAAGCGGGGGAATTAGACCGGCGCTTCTAGGGCCGGCGCATCGGGTGGCGCCGCGCGCCGTGCCGTGTGTGGCCGGGAGGACTTACCTGCCGCCGGCCAGCGCGAGCACTTCAGCGGCGGAGATCATCGCGGCCGCGTTCGCGGGTGCCGGGCGTTCGGCCGGGCGGAAGACTTCGTCGCCGCGGTGGATCACCTGGCGCGACAGCGCGCAGGTGCCGGTGCGTTGCGCGAAGCGGCGGCGCCAGCGCTGTTCACCGTAGTGACAGCGGCCGGGCTCGACCCAGCGGACGACGAGTAGCGTATCGGAACGTTCGAGGATTTCGACGTGAACGTCGGCGGGATCGAGCGCAGGCAGGGATTTGGAGGCCTTCATTTGCCGTTTCCTAAAGCTCGTGCGGTTCGGTCATGGCAGTGGATGTCACTACCCGATGGCGAATCCGTAGCGGTTTCCATGAGTGGTGCGCTAAATGTAAGCGTCTGTGACCGGAAAAAACATCCTGTCTGGCTCAAATTACCTTTTGCCGATTTAGAAACAATCCAGGCTTATTTTCTTGGAAACCACAGACAAAAACGCCCCGGACGCGAAGCCCGGGGCGGAAAATCGGCCTGCGCGCCGTGTCTGCTCGCCCAGTCACGGAGCCCATCGCCGGGGGGACGGAGTGCCCGCAGGGATCGAACGCGGGCGGGGTGGCGATGGACCGGAAGCGCAGTCCGGTACGTCATGATGGCGCGCGCATCCCGTTGAGACCCTGACGTGAACATGACTTTTTCGTCAGTTTGGCGGGATGTCGGGTCGGGCGTACGCGAAAAAATCGCCTGGAAGGCCCGCCGGTATCGGATGTCTCCGAATCCCGAGACGTGCTCCAGAGCGCCGTCGAACGTCGAATCTTTGTTCGACAGCCCGATTTCCCCTCCCGGGTAAATACTGAATCCCGAATTCGTGACAAACGCGGCGTCACTTCCTATGATTGGTTGGACCTTTAGTCCTTTGTGCCAATCGGCCGTCGGATGGCCGGCTTTTTCGGGAGTTGCTCATGAGATTGCAGGGCAAACGCGCGCTGGTGACGGCGGCCGGGCAGGGCATCGGCCGCGCGACCGCGCTGCGCTTCGCGAGCGAGGGCGCCGACGTACTGGCGACCGACATCAACGAAGCCGCGCTCGTGCGGCTCGAGGCCGACGCCGAGCGCGCGGGCGGCCGGCTGACCACGCGCCGGCTCGACGTGACCGATGCGCAGGACGTCGCGGCGCTTGCCGCGAGCGCGCGCGCGTTCGACGTGCTGTTCAACTGCGCGGGCTTCGTGCACCACGGCTCGATCCTCGACTGCGACGACGAGGCATGGGCGTTCTCACTGAATCTGAACGTCACGTCGATGTACCGGCTGATCCGCGCGCTGCTGCCCGCGATGCTCGAAGCCGGCGGCGCGTCGATCATCAACATGGCGTCGGCGGCGTCGAGCGTGAAGGGCGTGCCGAATCGCTTCGTCTACGGCACGACCAAGGCGGCCGTGATCGGCCTGACCAAGGCGGTGGCCGCCGATTTCGTCGAGCGGGGCATCCGCTGCAACGCGATCTGCCCGGGCACGATCGAATCGCCGTCGCTGGAGCAGCGGATCGCCGACCAGGCGCGCACGCGCCACGTGTCGACCGACGAGGTGCGCCAGGCGTTCGTCGCGCGCCAGCCGATCGGCCGCATCGGCCGCGCGGAGGAAGTGGCCGCGCTCGCGCTGTACCTCGCGTCCGACGAAGCGTCGTTCACCACCGGCGCGATCCACCTGATCGACGGCGGCTGGTCGAACTGATCGCGCCTTCCCATTCACTTTCCGTATCGGTTCAACACGACATGAAACTGCTGAGATTTGGCGACAAACACCATGAAAAGCCGGGCCTGCTCGATGCGCACGGCCATATTCGCGACCTGTCCGGCGTGATCGACGACATCGCCGGCGATGTGCTGGCGCCGGCGTCGCTTGCGCGGCTGCGCGACATTCTGCCGTCGTCGCTGCCGCTGGTCGAAGGCACGCCGCGGCTCGGCGCGTGCGTCGGCCGCGTCGGCAAGTTCATCTGCATCGGTCTCAACTATTCCGACCACGCGGCCGAATCGGGGATGGAGGTGCCGAAGGAGCCCGTCGTGTTCGGCAAGTGGACGAGCGCGATCTCCGGGCCGAACGACGACGTCGAGATTCCGCGCGGCTCGGAAAAAACCGACTGGGAAGTCGAGCTCGGCGTGGTGATCGGCCAGGGCGGCCGCTATATCGCGGAGGCCGACGCGTTGTCGCACGTCGCCGGCTACTGCGTCGTGAACGACGTGTCGGAGCGCGAATACCAGCTCGAGCGCGGCGGTACGTGGGACAAAGGCAAGGGCCACGACACGTTCGGGCCGCTCGGCCCGTGGCTCGTGACGGCCGACGAAGTGCCCGATCCGCACGCGCTGCGGCTGTGGCTGGAAGTGGACGGTCATCGCTACCAGAACGGCACGACCGCGACGATGGTGTTTCGCGTGCCGCACCTGGTCAGCTACCTGAGCCGGTTCATGAGCCTGCAGCCGGGCGACGTGATCTCGACCGGCACGCCGCCGGGTGTCGGCCTCGGGCAGAAGCCGCCCGTCTACCTGCGCGCCGGACAGGTGATCACGCTCGGCATCGACGGGCTCGGCGAGCAACGCCAGCGAACCGTACAGGCCTGATTTCCTTTTACGGACGGTTCGTCATGCCTATCATTCGATCGATGCGCGTCCTCGACGTGCGCTTCCCGACCTCGCGCCAGCTCGACGGCTCCGATGCGATGAATCCGGACCCCGATTATTCGGCGGCCTACGTCGTGCTCGAAACCGACCATGACGGGCTCGAAGGTCACGGCCTCACGTTCACCATCGGGCGCGGCAACGAAATCTGCTGCGCGGCGATCGACGCGATGCGTCACCTCGTCGTCGGCCTCGACCTCGACTGGATCCGCGAAGACATGGGCCGCTTCTGGCGGCACGTCACGTCGGACAGCCAGTTGCGCTGGATCGGCCCCGACAAGGGCGCGATCCACCTGGCGACGGGCGCGGTCGTCAACGCGGTGTGGGATCTGTGGGCGAAAGCCGAACGCAAGCCGCTGTGGCGGCTCGTGGCCGACATGAGCCCCGAGGAACTGGTGCGCGCGATCGACTTCCGCTACCTGACCGACTGCCTGACGCCGGACGAAGCACTCGACCTGCTGCGCCGGCAGGCGCCGGCCAAGGCCGACCGGATCGCGCTGCTCGAGCGCGACGGCTACCCGTGCTACACGACGTCGGCCGGCTGGCTCGGCTACAGCGACGACAAGCTGCGGCGGCTGTGTCGCGATGCGGTGGAAGAGGGTTTCGAATACGTGAAGCTGAAGGTCGGCGCGAACCTGGAGGACGACATCCGCCGCGTGACGATCGCGCGCGAGGTGATCGGCCCGGACCGCAAGCTGATGATCGACGCGAACCAGGTGTGGGAAGTGGACGAGGCGATCGACTGGGTGCGCGAGCTGGCGTTCGCGCGGCCGTGGTTCATCGAGGAGCCGACCAGCCCCGACGACGTCGAAGGGCATCGCAAGATCCGCGACGCGATCGCGCCCGTGCAGGTCGCGACCGGCGAGATGTGCCAGAACCGCGTGCTGTTCAAGCAGTTCATCGCGCGCGGTGCGATCGACGTCGTGCAGATCGATGCGTGCCGGCTCGGCGGCGTGAACGAGATTCTCGCGGTGATGCTGATGGCCGCGAAGTACGGGCTGCCGGTGTGCCCGCATGCGGGCGGCGTCGGGTTGTGCGAGTACGTGCAGCATCTGTCGATGATCGATTACATCTGCATTGCCGGCACGAAGGAAGGGCGCGTGACGGAGTACGTCGATCACCTGCACGAGCATTTCGTCGAACCGTGCATCGTGCGCGGCGCGGCGTATATGCCGCCGACGGCGCCCGGTTTCTCGATCGAGATGAAGCCCGAATCGCTGGAGCAGTACCGGTTCCGCGGCTGACACGCGTTGAGCGTGCCGACAACATGAACGACGGAGACGTGAAGTGGATTTGAATCTGCAACACAAGGTCGTGATCGTGACCGGCGGCGCGTCGGGCATCGGTGCCGCGATCTCGATGCGGCTTGCCGAAGAAGGCGCGATTCCGGTGGTGTTCGCGCGCCACGCGCCCGACGATGCGTTCTGGCGCGTACTCGCGCAGAAGCAGCCGCAGGCCGCGTGCATCCCGGTCGAATTGCAGGACGATGCGCAGTGCCGCGATGCCGTTGCGGAAACGGTCGCGCGCTTCGGCCGGCTCGACGGCCTGGTCAACAACGCGGGCGTCAACGACAGCATCGGGCTCGAGGCCGGGCGCGATGCGTTCGTCGCATCGCTCGAACGCAACCTGATCCACTACTACGTGATGGCGCATTACTGCGTGCCGCATCTGAAGGCGGCGCGTGGCGCGATCGTCAATATCTCGTCGAAGACGGCGGTCACCGGGCAGGGCAACACGAGCGGCTATTGCGCATCGAAGGGCGCACAACTCGCGTTGACGCGAGAATGGGCCGTCGCGTTGCGCGACGACGGCGTGCGCGTGAACGCGGTGATTCCGGCCGAGGTGATGACGCCGCTCTACCGGAACTGGCTCGCCGGTTTCGACGACCCCGACGCGAAGCTGGCCGGCATCGCGGGCAAGGTGCCGCTCGGCCAACGCTTCACGACGGCCGACGAAATCGCCGATACGGCCGTGTTCCTGCTGTCGGAGCGCGCCTCGCACACGACGGGCCAGTGGCTGTTCGTCGACGGCGGCTATACGCATCTCGACCGTGCGATCAGCTGAGGGCGGCGAGCCATGCAACCCGAGCTGACACCGAACCCCGTACCGCCGCTGATCGCATTGACCGGCATCGGCAAGCGCTTTCCCGGCGTGCAGGCGCTCGACGACTGCCATTTCGACCTGCGTGCCGGCGAAGTGCATGCGCTGATGGGCGAGAACGGCGCCGGCAAGTCGACGCTGATGAAGATCCTGGCGGGCGTCTACCAGCGCGACGACGGCGAGATCCGGATGGACGGCCGCGCGGTGGAAATCGCCGACCCGCGCGCCGCGCAGGCGCTCGGGATCGGCATCATCCATCAGGAACTGAACCTGATGAACCACCTGAGCGTCGCGCAGAACATCTTCATCGGCCGCGAGCCGCGCGGGCGCTTCGGCGTGTTCGTCGACGAGGACAAGCTGAACCGCGACGCGGCCGCAATCTTCGCGCGGATGCGGCTCGATCTCGACCCGCGTACGCCGGTCGGCCGGCTCACGGTGGCGAAGCAGCAGATGGTCGAGATCGCGAAGGCGCTGTCGTTCGACTCGCGCGTGCTGATCATGGACGAGCCGACCGCCGCGCTCAACAACGCGGAGATCGCCGAGCTGTTCCGCATCATCGGCGACCTGCGCGCGCACGGTGTCGGCATCGTCTACATCTCGCACAAGATGGACGAGCTGCGCCAGATCGCCGATCGCGTGACCGTGATGCGCGACGGCAAGTACGTCGCGACCGTGCCGATGGCCGGCACGTCGATGGACGCGATCATCGCGATGATGGTCGGCCGCCAGCTCGCGACCGAATTCCGCACGCCGCCCGATACGTCCGCGAACGACGTCGCGCTCGAAGTGCGCGGGCTGTCGCGCGGCCGTGCGATCCGCGATGTCGGCTTCACGCTGCGGCGCGGCGAGATCCTCGGCTTCGCCGGGTTGATGGGCGCGGGCCGCACCGAGGTCGCGCGTGCGGTGTTCGGCGCGGACCCGGTCGATGCGGGCGAGATCCGCGTGCATGGCAAGCCGGTGACGATCCGCACGCCGGCCGACGCGGTGAAGCACGGCATCGGCTACCTGTCCGAGGATCGCAAGCACTTCGGGCTCGCGGTCGGGATGGACGTGCAGAACAACATCGCGCTGTCGAGCATGCGCCGCTTCGTGCGCCGCGGCGTGTTCCTCGACGCGCGTGAATTGCGCGACACCGCGCAGGCGTACGTGCGGCAGCTCGCGATCCGCACGCCGTCGGTCGCGCAGCCGGCGCGGCTGCTGTCGGGCGGCAACCAGCAGAAGATCGTGATCGCGAAGTGGCTGCTGCGCGACTGCGACATCCTGTTCTTCGACGAGCCGACGCGCGGCATCGACGTCGGCGCGAAAAGCGAGATCTACAAGCTGCTCGACGCGCTCGCCGCCGACGGCAAGGCGATCGTGATGATCTCGTCGGAGTTGCCCGAAGTGCTGCGCATGAGCCACCGGATTCTCGTGATGTGCGAAGGGCGCGTGACCGGCGAATTGCGTGCCGCCGACGCCACGCAGGAAAAGATCATGCAGCTCGCGACGCAGCGCGAGTCGACCGTGTTGTCCTGATTTCGACGCTTACCGATCATGTCCAACGATACGCACTCCGTTCCGCCCCTTGCTTCCGGCGACACGCCGGCCGCCGCATCGAGCCTGAAGTCGCGCTTCTTCAACCCGGCCGCGCGCCAGAAGCTGCTCGCGTTCGCGAGCCTCGTGCTGCTGATCGTGTTCTTCAGCTTCGCGTCGCCGAACTTCCTCGAAGTCGACAACCTCGTCGCGATCCTGCAGGCCACCGCCGTGAACGGCGTGCTGGCCGTCGCCTGTACGTACGTGATCATCACGTCGGGCATCGACCTGTCGGTCGGCACGCTGATGACGTTCTGCGCGGTGATGGCCGGCGTCGTGCTGACGAAATGGGGGATGCCGCTGCCGCTCGGGATCCTCGCCGCGCTGTGCTTCGGCGCGCTGTCGGGCAGCGTGTCGGGCTTCGTGATCGCGAAGATGAAGGTGCCGCCGTTCATCGCGACGCTCGGCATGATGATGCTGCTCAAGGGGCTGTCGCTCGTGATCTCGGGCACGCGGCCGATCTACTTCAACGACACGCCGGGCTTCACGTCGATCGCGCAGGATTCGTTGATCGGCAACCTGATCCCCGCGCTGCCGATTCCGAACGCGGTGCTGATCCTGTTCCTCGTCGCGATCGGCGCATCGATCGTGCTGAACCGCACGATCTTCGGCCGCTATACGTTCGCGCTCGGCAGCAACGAGGAAGCGCTGCGGCTGTCGGGCGTGAACGTCGATGCGTGGAAGATCGCGGTCTACACGTTCAGCGGCGCGGTGTGCGGGATCGCCGGGCTGCTGATCGCGTCGCGGCTGAATTCCGCGCAGCCCGCGCTCGGGCAAGGCTACGAGCTCGATGCGATCGCGGCCGTCGTGATCGGCGGCACGTCGCTGTCGGGCGGCGCGGGCAGCATCGTCGGCACCATCATCGGCGCGTTCATCATGAGCGTGCTGACGAACGGCCTGCGCATCATGTCGGTCGCGCAGGAATGGCAGACGGTCGTGACGGGCGTGATCATCATTCTCGCCGTCTACGTCGACATCCTGCGCCGGCGGCGCCGCTGATGCATGCACTGACGCAGGCATGTGCTTCATCGCCGGTTCCGGCCGGCGTCCCAGTCGTTCCAGTCGGTTGAGTCGATACGAAAAAAGGAGACGTGAAGTGATCAGGAGCAAGGTGTTGAACGCGATCGTCGGGCTGACGTTCGCCGTCGGCGTCACGGCCGGCGCGCAGGCGCAGGAAACCTACATCCCGCTGATCTCGAAGGGCTTCCAGCATCAGTTCTGGCAGGCCGTGAAAGCGGGCGCGATGCAGGCCGCGAAGGACTACAAGGTGAAAGTGACGTTCGAAGGCCCGGAAACCGAGGCGATGGTCGACAAGCAGATCGACATGCTGTCGGCCGCGATCGCGAAGAAGCCGGCCGCGCTCGGCTTCGCGGCGCTCGACAGCAAGGCCGCGCTGCCGCTGCTGAAGAAGGCGCAGGCCGAGAAGATCCCGGTGATCGCGTTCGACTCGGGCGTGGACAGCGACATCCCGGTGACGACGGCCGCGACCAACAACAAGGCTGCCGCGTCGCTCGCCGCCGACAAGCTCGCCGCGCTGATCGGCGACGAAGGCGAGGTGGCCGTGGTCGCGCACGACCAGACGAGCCGCACCGGCATCGACCGCCGCGACGGCTTCCTCGAACGGATGAAGTCGGCGCACCCGAAGGTGCAGGTCGTGACCGTGCAGTACGGCGAAGGCGATCAGCTGAAGTCGACCGAGGTGACGAAATCGATCCTGCAGGCGTATCCGAAGCTCAAGGGGCTGTTCGGCACCAACGAAGGCTCGGCGATCGGCGTGGTCAACGGCGTGCGCGAGATGAAGCGCAAGGTCGTGATCGTCGGATACGATTCCGGCAAGCAGCAGAAGGACGCGATCCGCAGCGGGCTGATGGCCGGCGCGATCACGCAGAACCCGATCGGGATCGGCTACAAGACGGTCGAGGCGGCCGTGAAGGCGATCAAGGGCGAGAAGCTGCCGAAGGTCATCGATACCGGCTTCTACTGGTACGACAAGACCAATATCGACGATCCGAAGATCGCGGCGGTGTTGTACGACTGAACGTTGCGTCGAGCGGCGGTGGCGCGCGCCGCCGCCACGGCGACTGGACACGAGGGCATCATGGGAGCAGTGCGTATCGATTCCCATCAGCACTTCTGGCGCTATCGCGCCGCCGATTACCCGTGGATCGACGCCGGGATGGCGGTGCTCGCGCACGACTACCTGCCCGATGCGCTGTGGCCGCTGATGCATGCGCAGGCGATCGGCGCGTCGATCGCGGTGCAGGCGCGCGCCGGGCGCGACGAGACGGCGTTCCTGCTCGATCTCGCGCGTGACGATGCGCGCATCGCGGCGGTGGTCGGCTGGGAAGATCTCGCCGCGCCGCAACTCGCGGATCGCATTGCCGAATGGCGCAGCCCGAAGCTGCGCGGCTTCCGTCACCAGGTGCAGGACGAGGCCGATGCCGGCGCGTTCGTCGCGGAGCCGGGCTTCAACCGTGGCATCGCCTGGCTGCAGGCAAACGGCTACGTGTACGACGTACTCGTGTTCGAGCGCCAGATGCGGGACGTGTGGGCGTTTTGTGCGCGGCACGACGCGCACTGGCTCGTGCTCGATCACGTCGGCAAGCCGGCACTCGCCGACTTCGAGCGCGACGACACGGCGTTCGCGCGCTGGCGCGCCGCGTTGCGCGAGCTGGGCGCGCTGCCGCATGTCGTGTGCAAGCTGTCGGGGCTCGTGACCGAGGCCGACTGGACGCGCGGGCTGCGCGGGAAGGACGTCCGGCGCATCGAGCAGTGTCTCGACGCGGCGCTCGACGCGTTCGGCCCGCAGCGACTGATGTTCGGGTCGGACTGGCCCGTGTGCCTGCTGGCCGCGTCGTATGACGAAGTGGCGTCGATCATCGAGCGCTGGGCCGAATCGCGGCTGTCGGCCGCCGAGCGCAACGCGCTGTGGGGCGGCACCGCCGCGCGTTGCTACGCGGTGCCGGGCGCGGCGACGCGCGGCATATAGAATAGGCGCGAATGGTCTGCTCGATTCGTCAGGCCGTCCGGAACGAAACCGCTCACCTGCATCAACGTATGTCCATCCAGCCGATTCAGAACCGCCGCCTCTACCAGCAGATCGCCGACAAGCTCAGTGCGATGATCGAGTCCGGCGATTTTCCGCCGGGCAGCTACCTGCCGCCCGAGCGCGAACTGGCCGAACAGTTCGGCGTGTCGCGCACCTCGGTGCGCGAGGCGCTGATCGCGCTCGAAGTGAGCGGGCTCGTGAGCGTGCGGGTCGGCGACGGCGTGAAGGTGCGCCATCCCGAAACGGCCGTCGCACCCGAGCCTGCGCCAGTGCCGGCGGAGAAGGCCGCGCCGTTCACGATCGTCGAGATCGATCCCGAACTCGGCATCGCACTCGACCTCGACACCGAAATCCCGCCGTTTGCGTTGCTGCAGGCGCGCCGGCTGATCGAGCCTGAAGCGGCGTCGCTGGCCGCGAAGCACGGCTCGGACGAGCAGATCGAAGCGATCCACGAGGCGTTCCTGCGCAACCAGGCAGACAACCTCAGTGGCTCGCTCACGCATCCGGGCGACCGGCTGTTTCACATCCGCATCGCGGAGGCGAGCGACAACGCCGCGTATGCGCTGATGATCAAGCAACTGCTCGCGCACAAGTACGACCTGATGTTCCAGCGGCTGCAGTCGCTGTACATGCCGAACGACATGCCGCACCGGTCGGAGCTCGAACACCGCGCGATCCTCGATGCGATCCGCGCACGCGACCCGGACGCCGCGCGCCGCGCGATGGCCGAGCATCTCGACGAAGTGATCCGCATCTTCGGGCGCGCGCTCGACTGAGCGCGCTTCGAAGCGATACCTGTTGCCCGGTCAGAAGCGATCCGCGCGATACGGCGCCGGATCGGTGAACGGCGCTTCGCCGGTCATCATCTCGGCCAGCAGGCGGCCGGTGACGGGGCCGAGCGTCAGCCCGTGGTGGTTGTGCCCGAACGCGAACCACAGCCCGCGATGCGCGGGCGCGGGGCCGATCACCGGGCGCATGTCGGGCGTGCACGGCCGGAAGCCGAGCCAGGGTTGCGGGTCGAGCCGCTCGCCGAAACCGAACACGGGCCGTGCGATGCGTTCCGCGCGTTCGAGCTGGACACCGGTGGGCGGCACGCCGCGCCGTGCGATTTCGACGCCGGTCGTCAGCCGCAGCCCGCGCTTCATCGGTGCGATCACGTAACCGTATTCGCGATCGACGATCGGCGCCGACGGCACGCCGCGCGTGGAAGGTGCGTAGTGCATGTGATAGCCGCGCTTCTCGCGCAGCGGGATCGTGTAGCCGAACTTGCCGAACACCGTGTCGGACCACGGGCCGAGCGCGACGACCACGGCCGGCGCGGCGGCCATGCCGTCCTGCGTCCTGACCTGCCAGCCCGGCGACAGCGCGTCGAGGCTCGCGGCATCGCCCGTCAGCAGCGTGCCGCCGCCTTGCACGAAGAGTTGCGCGTACGCTTTGACGAGCGCGGACGGGTCGACGACGCTTTTGGGATCGAGCCAGTGCAGCGCGCCGCAGAAGCCGGGCGCGAGGCTCGGTTCGTGCGCGCGCAGCGCGGCGGCATCGAGCGGCGTGATGCCGAGCCCGTGGCGGCGCGCGGTGAGCCCGGCTTCGGTCACGCCGCGTTCGAACGCGGCCGGCGTGCGGAACGCTTCCAGCCAGCCGTTCGCGCGGATGAGCTCGCCGGCGCCGGCCCGCGCGATCAGCGCGTCGTGCTCGACGATGCAGCGCTCGATCAGCGGCAGCATGTCGCGCGACGCGGCCGCGTGGCGCAGCGGCGCCGATTCCCACCAGAAACGTGCAAGCCATGGTGCGAATGCGGGCAGCGACGCGCTGTGCCAGTAGAGATCGGTCGAGCGGTTCAGCGCATAGCGCATCAGCGTGAACGGGCTGCGCGGGAACGGATACGGTTCGACCGACGAGCGTTCGATCAGCCCCGCGTTGCCGAAGCTCGTGCCTTCGCCGGGCGCGCCGCGATCGACGAGGGCGACCTTGCGCCCGCGATCCTGCAGGTGGAGTGCTGCGGAGACGCCGACGATGCCTGCGCCGAGAACGATGACGTCGAAATCCATCAGTGGTGAGTGACGGTGAGCGGCGCGCGCCCGCGATGAGGCGTCAGCGCCCGGGTTGGAGAGCGTTCGAACTGCAAGCATACTCGCGGCGGCGTGGGGCACCAAGAGGACGCGCGCGGCCTGCGCATGGCGGGTGGCCCGCGCGCGACGATTCGCGATCGTCGCGACGACGCGGGCATCAGCATGCGCGTGCCGGCCACTTGCCCGCTCCGCATTGCCCATGATCACGATGAAAGCGACTGTCGCGTGTGTTGTCGCTCTGGTCGCATCGAATGCTGTTGCAAGCAAGTACGACAACGACTGGGTCGAGATTTCCCGGGACGATGGCGTCGCCGTGAGCCTTTCGTCGTCATCGCTCGATCGCAAGGGTGTCCGCGCCGACGTCCTGGTGAAGCTGGTTTACGACAGGCCCGCGTCAACGCTACGCGTGGGCTTTCCGACCGAGAAAGTCATATCGCAATGGTCGATCGATTGCGCACGCCGTACCGCTGCGATCGGTCGATCGACCGGTTACGGCGTTCAGCCCGACGAGGTCAACTCGATCGATGGCCAGCAGGATAACTTTCGAACTTACAAGCCTCGTACCTTCGGATACGCGATCACGCAATTTGTTTGTGCAACTTCGCGACCGCGGGCAACGTGTGCGGTTCGATTTCGTCGTTGCCGGGCAACGTAGATTCGTGACTCGAATGCGGCACGACGCGCGGAGATCGACGCTTCGGAATCCGTTGAGGATCGTATGAAGTTTGCGCGGACCGTGCGTCCATTCCACTGATCAATTTCCCGGCGCCGACGTCGGCACCGGCTCGACACCGGAAGACACATCCGCGCACACGCGCCGATTCCGCATACTTTCCACTGCTTCTCGCGGGTGTTTCCCACTGGTTGGCGGTGCGAATTTTTACCTAAGATGAAGCCATCATGCGCGTAATTCGGTGCCTGCACGCGCATGGAGGGAGGCGGGAGGCAGCGCCGGAGCGACGCCAGCGGATGTTGCCATCATGGATGCGAAAGTGTGCGCGCCGGCTGCCGGTCTCGCGACTGCAGCGACGCCAGCGGACGCGGCGGCAATCGCCGCACGAACGGTGCCCGGCTGCCCGGGTCGAACCGCTCCGCTGCGCCACGCGCTGGCCGCAATCGTTTGCGTTCTGGGCACTGCACAGGCCGTGCTCGCCGGGGCTTCCGCCGAGGTTGTCGATCCGGTCGACATGGTGCGCACGGTTGCCGGCGCGAATCCTGCCCCCGCCGATTCCGAAGCTGCGTCACACGACACGGCCGTGCGTCAGGTCGTGCTGGGCATCATCAGCTTCACCCGCTGGCCGACCACACCCGTTCGCCTGCATCTGTGCGTCACGGGCCGGCCCGACTACGCGCGCGGCCTGACCGACACGCTGCAGGCCGGCTCGACGCTGCTCGACGTGCAGCGTGTGCGCTTCGACGATGCCGCGCTCGGCATCGCCTGCGACATCGTCTATCTCGGCACCCTGAGTGAAGACGAGAGAGCCCGCGTGAGAAGCGCGGTGGCCGGCCATCCGGTGCTGACGATTTCGGAACACGATCCGTCCTGCACCGCAGGCGGCATGTTCTGCCTCAACGTCGACGGCGATCGCGTGTCGTTCGACATCAATCTCGACGCGGTGGCACGCAGCGGCGTGCGCGTGCATCCGAACGTGCTCAATCTCGCGCGGCGGCCGGGGGCACCATGACACGATCCACGCCTCCGGTTTCGCTGTCGCGCGTGCCGCGCCCGACGCTGCAAAGCGTGCTGCGTCGCGCGCACCTGCGCCTCGCATTCGTCGCCGTCACGATGGCCGCCGTGTCGTTGATCGTGGTGGCCGTGATCGCATTGCGTGCGTATGCCGGCAACAACCTGAACCTGCTGGCCCGCTCGCTCGGTTATACGGTGGAGGCCGCGCTCGTGTTCGGCGACCGCGTCGCGGCGGCCGAGGCGATCGGGCTGATCGCCGGCGACGAGGATGTCGCACAGGTGGTGGTTACTGATAGCAAGGACGAACCGTTCGCGACGTGGCAGTTGCCTGCCGGCAGCGGGATCGCGCGGCTCGAGCGCGTCGTTGCCGACCTCGCGCTGCCGGGGCCCGTGACCGCGCCGGTGATGCACGACGGCATCATCGTCGGCCACGTGGTCGTGCGCGGCCGCGGCCATCAGTTCTTCGGATTCCTGCTGGGTGGCGTGGGCGGTATTCTCGGTTGCCTGGCCGTCAGCGTGATCGGGGCGTACATCAGCTCGAAGCGCTTGCTGCGCAGCATCGTTTCGCCGTTGCGCGCGCTTGCCGGCGTCGCCCACGCGGTGCGGCGCGAGCGTGCGTTCGCGCAGCGCGTCGAGCCCGCGGCGATTGCCGAACTCAACCAGCTCGGCGACGACTTCAACGCGCTGCTCGACGAATTCGAGGACTGGCAGAACACGCTGCGCGACGAGAACGCGTCGCTCGAACACAAGGCGACGCACGACGCGCTCACGGGGCTGCCCAACCGCGTGCAGCTCGAGTCGCGCCTCGCGCTCGCCCTCGGCGAGGCCCGCGTGACGGGGCAGCGGGTCGCGATCCTGTATCTCGACTGCGACCGCTTCAAGGAAATCAACGACTGCCTCGGCCACGAAGCCGGCGACGCGGTGCTGATCGGCATCGCGTCACGGCTGCGCACGCAGGTGCGCGAGGCCGACCTGGTCGCGCGCCTGGGCGGCGACGAATTCGCGGTCATGCTGCCGGCCGTGCGCGACGCGGATAGCGTATGTCGTATTGCTGACGAGATCCTGTCCGGCATGGCGCCGTCGATCGAGCTGTCCGACGGCCGCGTGGTGGCCACCATGATGAGTGCCGGCATTGCGCTGTATCCCGATCACGCGTCGGATGCGAGCGGCTTGCTGCGGGCGGCGGATGCCGCGATGTACCGCGCCAAGCGCGCCCGGCCAGGCTCGTGGCAACTGGCCGAAGGAGTCGCGGGGGCGGCTTGAAGGTTCATCGTTTCACGCTGCGGGCGAGGCCGCGGCAGTCGCTTGAAAAAGCGCTCGCGATGCGGGTGCAATCGAAGGGGTCAATGATGGACAACACGTTTCCGGTTGGGCTTGGGCGCTTGTGCGTCGGCAGCACGCTGCTTTTATGCATGCTGCTGGGAGGCTGCAAGACGCCACCGCCGCTTCATCGTGGATTGACGCAGACGCAGGTCACGGCGCTCAAGTCGGCCGGTTTCCAGGAAACCCAGCAGGGTTTCGAGTTCGGCTCGACCGGGCCGATCCTGTTCGATTTCGATCGCTACAACCTCAAGCCCGATGTGCGGCGGATCGTCGAAAGGATCGGTCGCACGCTCCACTCGGCGGGGATCAACGGGGTGCGGGTCTATGGATATTCGGACGAGGAAGGCGTGGACGAGTATGACCTCGAGTTGTCCAGGCGGCGGGCGGAGGTCGTCGCGCTTGAACTGGTCGACGTGGGGCTCGATGCAAAGCGCATCGCGATCGTCGGGAAAGGGAAGCGCGACCCGGTCGGGGACAACAAGACGCCGGGAGGAAGGGCGCAGAATCGGCGGGCGGCGATCGTGGTGTCGCCGCGGTGATTGGCATGAAAGGCATTTGAAAGTATCGTGCGTCATGCGATCAAACGCGATGCTCGATCGAGCATCGCGGCACAGCAGCGCCAGCCGGCGCGCGTTCCCTTCCCGAGCGTTCGCACTATTTCATCGTGACTGGGGGCGATGCCTCGCCCCGTACGGATCTGTCACACGTTTCATGCAGATTGTGTCGTGTTCCGCGCGTGCTGGCGCGGTGCTTCGGCGTGGGGAGCCGCGTCCGGGCGGCCCTGCCGCCGGCCTGTTTTCGGGCTATCGGGGGCCGGAATGGAAACGTTTGCGGGTGTCTTTCACGCGTCCGGATTTTGTCCTACATTATCGGGGCTTCGGGCCGGTCAACCGGCACCAGGAACCTGAGAACACAAGAAGGAACAAGCATGAGTTTCGCTCCGAACGGGGGTATTCCCACTGGAATGGGCGGTAGTGCGCTCGGCTCGTTGAGCGCGCTCGGCGGTCTCGCCGGCCCGGTTGCATCGAGTGTCGCCGGCAGCCTCGGGCCGCTCGCGGGCCTGGCCGGGCACGTCGACACCGTCCAGCGCGCGATGCAGCTCGCGCAGACAGGCTTCTCGCTGATGGACAAGACGCCGGGCGCGATCGCCGAGGCGATCAACGGCGCCGCCAACCCCGCCCGCCTGACCCAGCTCAACCGCTACGTGACGCTCGAGACGCCGCTCGGCCCGGACGTGCTGCTGGTCAGCGCCGCCGTCGTCGACGAGCACGTCAACCGGTTGCCGGAGATTCATCTCGACCTGCTGTCGCATCGTCACGACCTGCGCCCCGAGGACCTGATCGGCCAGCAGGTCAAGATCCGGTTCGACCAGCAAGCGCGCCTGTCGACGCTCGAACGCGTCGTCGCATCGGGCGCCGCCGACAACGACCGTTACTTCGACGGCTATGTCGCGTCGTTCGACCGCGCCGGCAACCCCGGCAACGTCACGCAATATCACCTGACGGCGGTGCCATGGTTCTGGTTCCTGACGCGCTCGACCGACTGCCGGATCTTCCAGAACAAGACCGCGCAGGACATCCTCACCGAGATCTTCCAGGAGCACGGCTTCTCCGACTTCGTGTTCGATATCCGCACGGCCCAGAAGCCGCTCGAGTACGTCGTGATGTACCAGGAGAGCTACTACAACTTCTGCGCGCGGTTGATGGAGCAGGAGGGGCTGGTCTGGACGCACCGCTACGAGAAGGACAAGCACTTCCTGGTGATTGGCGATTCGAACCTGCTGTTTCGTCCGATCGACGGGCTGGCGACGGTGCCGTTCGCGGCTACCGAGGCGAGCGAGGACAGCGGCATCGACCAGTTGCACGAAGGCCGGCGCTTTGGCGTCGGCAAGGTCACGTTCCGCGACTTCAACCACCAGAACCCGTCGTCGCCGCTGATGCTGGTGGAGGCCGGGCCGCAGAACCTCAAGCATGCGCGGCTCGACGCGACCGAGCGGTTCGAGCACCAGTCGCTGTACGACCACGGCGACGACGGCAACCGCTACGCGCGTTATGCGATGGAAGCCGAGGAGGCGCAGGCCCATCGCTATACCGGCGGCGGCTATGCCTGGCGCATGACGACGGCCGGCGCCGTGACGGTGGCGAATCATCCGGTGCTCGAGAACAACCAGGAATACGTGATCCTGCACGTGCGTCACGAGGCAGTGAACGACTACACGCAGCACAGCGCGAAGCTGCCGTACCGCAACAGCTTCGCGCTGCTGCCGAAGAAGATTCCGTACCGTGCGCCGCGCGGCACGCCGAAGCCGGTGATTCACGGCACGCAGTCGGCGATCGTCGTCGGGCCGAAGGGCGAGGAAATCTACACGAACGGCAGCGCCGTGAAGGTGCATTTCCCTTGGGACCGGCGCGGCAAGAAGGATGGCTCCGATTCGATGTGGGTGCGTGTATCGCAACCATGGGCGGGCGACGGCTGGGGCGCGGCCGCGATTCCGCGGATCAAGCAGGAAGTGCTGGTTGCGTTCAACCAGGGTGACCCGGACAACCCGGTGATCGTCGGCCGCGTGTTCAATGGCGAGCAGGGCAACCCGTACCACGGTGCGGCCGGCCAGACGATGGGGATCAAGAGTCAGACGCACAAGGGGCAGGGGTCGAACGAGATCCGCATGACCGACACGAACGGCATGCAGGAATTCTTCATGCACGCGCAGAAGGACATGAACACCGTCGTCGAGAACAACGAGACGCACAAGGTGCTGGGGCCGCTGCGCACTGTGCTGGTGGCGACGGGGAGCGAAGAGAAGCAGATTCCGCAGGGCAACCTGACCGAGACGATCGCCCAGAAGCGCAGTACGACCGCGACCACCGTCGAGGTGACGACGCCGGCCAAGGATGGCGGCGGCGGCACGCAGGTTCACATGGCCGAGCGCGGCATCCTCCTGAAGGTGATGGACAGCTCGATCTCGCTCGCGCCGGAAGGCATCCGCCTCGAGCACAAGGGCTCCGTGATCCTGATGACCGACGACGGCGTGATGATCAACGGCACGCGTATCGACCTTAACAAATAACTCGAACGAAACCAGCCATGCACTACGCAATCCACGAAGGCACCTTCGAACTGCCGGACGCGGCGCTCGATCGGACCGTCAATATGCTGATTCTTCCTATCGAGCCGGGCGGCTTGAGCCTCGTCGTATCGCGCGGCAGGCTGCGCGACGCCGAGTCCATCGATTCCTTCGTCGATCGTGAATGGCAACTGGCGTCGCGCACGGCGAAGGACCTCGCTGTGCAGACACGGCGATCGGTGAAGGTGGGTCAAGCGGAATGCCCGGGCGTACAAACGGAATCCACGCATGAGCAGGACGGTCGCACGTTTCACCAGCATCAGACCGCGTTTCAGCTCGATGCCGGCGGCCAGGTGATCGTGATGACGCTGACCAGCGGGGCACCGCTGACCGATGAGCAACGTGCAATCGGACACCGAATGCTCGAGAGCTTCCAGCCGCGCACGCACGGTCCCGCTACGCCCTCACTCGTTTCCGATATCGGCCGCTCATGAGTCAGCCCGCCGCGCGCAAGGAGGATCCCTTCACCCATACCACGCTGATGGGCGACCTGCTAGGGATGGGGGGCTCACTATTGGGGGGCATGGCCATCGGCTGGGCGCTGACAACGCTGGCCGAAGTGGCCGTCGGTGGCGCGTTGCTCGCTCTCGAAATCGGCTCCGGTGGGCTCGCCACGCCGCTCGTACTGGCGATCGGCGTTGGCGTGGCCGCCTACATGCAAGGCTCGGGACTGAATGACGAAATCGACGAGGCCGCAAAGGGTCTCGCCAATGCGATTTCACCGCCTGAAGAAAAGGGCAAGATCGCGAACGGCTCGCCAGACGTCTTTATTAACGACCGGCAAGCCGCGCGCGCAGCCGACGGCGCGGACATGGACCCCGTTCAATGCCAGGACCATTCCGGCCCGCAGATGATCGCGCAGGGGTCGGACAGCGTGTACATCAACAATCTGCCTGCGGCGCGCGTCGACGACAAGACCACCTGCGACGGCACCATCTCCAAAGGTTCGCCCAATGTGTTCATTGGAGGGGGCACGAAGACGGTGCGAGATATCAGCGCAGCGCGGCCGTGGGTGGCCGGGCTCGGGGCCGCGATTGGCATAGCGCTCGCGCTGTGCGGCCGCGGCAAGATGAACTGGAAAGCGTTCAAGAGTGCGTTACCGTGTCTCGGGTTGAATTTTGCGGCAGGATTGCTCGGCACGGCGCTCGGCAGTCTGATGCGGCCGTCGGCCGGCCACCCGGTCAACGTAATCACCGGCGGCAAGATCCTGGACGGCACTGACGACACCGATTTTGAACTGCCCGGCCCGCTGCCGATCGTCTGGCGGCGCCTCTACAGCAGCCACGATGACCGCGCCGACAGCCTGCTCGGGCTCGGCTGGAGCGTACCGATCAGCGTCGAACTGCGGCTTGTGCGCGAACACGGCGAAATCGTGTCGATCACCTACTGGGACGAACAGGGCCGAGACATCGTGTGCCCGTCCGTGTCGCCCGGTGAAAGCCACTACAGCGTGCCGGAGGGGATGTATCTGATCTGCACCGCCGGCGGTCACTACGTGGTCGAAACCGTCGACGGCCTCTATCGCGATTTCGGGCGTGCGCGGACCACTGCGGACATCGAGACGCTCAAGCTGCAGCGACTCGAGGATCGCAACGGCAACTGGATCGAGGTTGAGCGAGAAGCGCACGACGAGGTCGTGCGGCCCGTACGGTTGCACGATAGCGCCGGTCGCTTGCTGACCCTGTCGTACGACAAGTTGCATCCGCAACGTATTGGCGCGATCGAACTGACCCGTGGAGTTGAGGGTGAGCAACCCGACACGCTGGTGCGGTACGCGTATGGCAACGCCGGCGAACTGGTGGCCGTTACCGATCGTAGCGGTCATATCGGGCGACGCTTCGCATACGAGCATGGGCTGATGGTCCAGCACACGCTGCGTGGCGGCCTGCAGTGTTTTTATGCGTGGCAGGGTGTTGGTCGTGATGCGCGTGTCGTGCGCCACTGGACCAACGACGGCGAAGCGTACACGTTCGACGCGGATCTCGCGCAGCGTGCGGTGACGATCACCGACCAGATCGGTCGCGTGACGCGCTGGACGTGGAATGAGGATCAGCAGCCGACGAGCCATACGGACGCCGAGGGCCATGTGTGGCTGCTTGAGTGGAGCGAGATGCGTCAACTGATCAGCGCGACCGATCCGGCCGGCCACGTGACGCGCTTCGAATACGACGAGCGCGGCCGTGAAACCGCGCGCATCGACGCGCTCGGCCAGATCGCACGCACCGAGTGGAACGGTTTTTATGACCTGCCGGTCGCGGAGATCGATCCGGCCAACGCACGCTGGATCTACCGCTACGACCAGCGCGGCAATTTGACCATGACGCGCGATCCGGCGGGATTCGCGACCGAATATCACCGCGACGAGCGCGGTCTCGTGCACACGATTCGCGACGCGCGCGGCGGCTACAAATTCCTCTCATGGAACGCGCGCGCGCAGTTGACCTCGTACACTGACTGTTCGGGCAAGACCACGCATTTCGCGTACGACGCGCGCTGCACGCTCGCGCGCGTGACCGATGCCGCGGGCCACGCCACCGAATACGAAGCCGACGCGATGGGACGCGTCACGGCGATCGCGACGGCCGATGGCGCTTGCCAGAGGTTCCGCTACGACGACGCCGGTAGGCTCGTCGAGGTCGTGGACCCGAACCAACGCAGCACGCGCTACGAATTGAATCCGCGCGGTCTGTTGTTGTCACGCACTGATGCGGCTAACCGCGTCGTACGCTTCGGCTACGACGATGCATTCAGGCTCGCGAGCCTCACTAACGAGAACCGCGAGACCTATCGCTTCCGCTACGACCACCGCGACCTGCTGGTCGAGGAGGTCGGCCTGGACGGAAGCGTACGCGCGTACGAATACGATGTTCGCGGGCTAGGAGTTGTACTGCACGAGGGCAAACGCCAGATCACGTTCGAGCGCGACGCGATCGGTCAACTTATCGCCAAGCAAGCTGCACGCGAGCGCTGCGAATACCGCTATGACAAGGCGGGGCGAATCGCGTCGGGCGCGCTGTACAGTCTGACCGGCCCTAATCCGTCGCTGAAAAGCTGCGTCACCCTGAAATTCGACGAGCGCGGCGAGGTGCTCGAGGAGTACACGCCGACTGGATGGCTCGCGCACACGTACGACGAACTCGGCAATCGCGTCAGCACCACCGTTTCGGGCGAGCAGACGATCGACTGGCTGCACTACGGCTCCGGTCACGTGCACCAGATACGCGTCAACGATACCGCGATCGCCGACATCGAGCGCGATGATCTGCATCGGGAGGTGCTCCGCACGCAGGGCAAGCTGACCAGCCAGTTCGGCTACGACGCCGTCGGCCGCCGCGCGAGAGCCGCTGCGCAGCGCGGTGTGTCAGCGGAAGCGCTGCTTGCCAAGCAGTGGCAATACGATGCAGCAGGCGACGTCGTCCAGAAGCGCGATCAACGCTACGGCACGACCAGCTATAGCTACGACCCGACCGGCCGCATCGAGCAGGCGACCGGGTCCGGACTGCCGTCCGAGGTGTTTCGCTGGGATGCGGCCGCTAACCTGGTGTCGAGCGATCACCCCGGTGGCTACGTCGAGCACAACCGGCTCAGGATGTTCGAGGACAAGCGCTTCGAGTACGACGCGTACGGGCGGCTCGTACGAAAGCTCAGCGGCCACGGGTCCGCCAAAGAACAGACGTTCGAATACGATGACTGGAATCAGCTAAAGACCGTCGTGACGAAGGACCGGCTCGGCGTGTCGACCACACATTTCGAATACGACGCGTTCGGTCGACGCGTCCGCAAGCTCAATGGTAGCTATACGAGAACGGATTTCGTATGGGACGGCATGAGACTCGTCCAGGAGATCTATCACGATCGTCTCGGCGAACAGGCGCTGACCTATCTGTACGAACCGGACAGCTACGTGCCGCTTGCGCGGATCGATCAGGCGGCGCCGGCGGCCAACGATGCGGAGGTGCGCGACACTGTCTACTATTTCCATAACGACGTGTCGGGATTGCCAGAGGAACTGACCGACGTCGACGGCGAGCTGGTCTGGCAAGCGCGCTACAAGGTATGGGGCAACGCGGTACAGGAAGAATGGATTGCACGGGCGCCGAAGCGGCCGGCGTCGGGCGAAGTAAAGGCGGCATCTTCACCGGCTTACGTACCGCGGCCGCAGAACCTGCGCTTTCAGGGACAGTATCTGGACCGTGAGACCGGGCTGTACTACAACACCTTCCGATTCTACGATCCCGATATCGGGCGGTTCATCAACCCGGATCCGATCGGACTGAACGGTGGCGCGAACCTCTATCAATACACGCCGAATCCCTTAGTGTGGATTGATCCGTGGGGCTGGGCGCCGCGAGTACCGAGCGTCGACTTCTCCAACAACGGGCTATATCAGGCTGGCGAAGGGCAAAGTGCCATCGTTAAAATCAAGATGCAAGGATATCGTTCCCTGGACGACACGCAGGCGTTCAATGCGTCGAAGATCCCCCGGGAAGCGTCGGGAGAGTACACGTGGCACCATATGAGCGATTTTGATCCCAAGACCGGGGAAGTCACGATGCAGTTGGTCAAGAGAGATATCCATCGGTCAATCTCTCATGACGGTGGCGTGTCACAGTTCCAGCAGCACAGTGGAACGAAATACGACACGGCAGCTGCTCGAGACTTTGCGACGGAGAAGGGGTGGCGAGTAAAGAAACCGAAGAGCGGTGGCTGCCATTAGGAGAGTTCTATGAGCAAGTTGAAGCTGGTCAAGTTGGCCAAATCATTGACTGAAGACGATATCTCGAACTTCGAGAACCAATTTGGTATCCGAATGCCAGACGATCTCCGGGAGCATTATTTGAAAGCGAACGGTGGATTTCCGGACTGTTTCAAGATGTGCTACATCCCGAAGGGAGTCGACCCTTGCGATGCAAATGGTGTAACGTTCAACGGGTTCTATCCAATTAAGTACCCGTCAACCGTTGATGGATCGACGCTGGAAGAAAATTATATCGATTACACGGATACTCAAGCACTGTTCGATAAGCACGAGTACATTCCATTTGCATTCGATGTGAGTGGATATCCACATCTCATGAAGCTTGATGGCCACGCGATCTACCTTCTTAATCGAGACGTTGTTGACGATGAAGGACGTGAGGTCATAGAGTTTGTGGCGCCATCCCTGCAGGAATTTATTGATGGCTTGATTTCTGGCGACGAGTTCGAAGATCTAATCAGTGATTGCTAGTGTAGCCGCCGGCAAACCACGGAGTAGCGATGTAAACGGCAAGATCAGATGCTGAAGATCATTTACTGATCGGAAGGCTGCGCGAACTCGTCGGCTTCACGGAAGAAATCTCGTTGACCGGGTGCGGATAGCGTCGGCCGGCGCGCGGCACGTGGCCGCGCGTGCCCTGCCCGTTTCAACGTGCGCGCGACCACCCCCAACGCCTCACCAGCCGATATTGCAAGACGACCGCCACGTTCCCGTACCACCTGCGGCCTTGCACTTCGTCCCCGCGCCGTTGTCATAGAACGTCCGCGTTTCCGGTTGCGGCACCGAGGGATCGAACGGATTCGGCGCGCCATGTGGACCGCGCGGGGCATCGTACGGGCGCTGCGGTACATACGAACCACCGCCACCAGCTAGTCGCGAGCCATTGGCCCGCAGGTATTCATTCCAGTTCTCCGCGCGCTGTTCATAGCCAGGCACCGCGCGACCAAAACTATCGTTCCCACCCGCGCCAAGCGCAACGCGATTCGCGGGCAACCCGAAATCGGGCACATGCTTGGCCGAAGGCGGCGGCACCACAAGCGCATCGCCCGTCACCCGCAGCGGACGCGTATCCGGCGTGTCAAACGGCGTGCGTTCCACCGGCGCAGCGTACTTCGCCTGGCGACGACTCATCCGCGCCGCATGCCCGTCATCCCGAGCAGCAGCCCTGCGCTCCGACCGAAACACATTGGCACCCACCGACCGATCGGTCGGCGAATCGCGCCCGGAAGCATTGGCGGCAGAAACGGAAAGCGCACACGCGATCGCGGCGGCGGAAGAGAGGCAGAAAGGGTGATTCATCAGCGTTCCGAAGCAGGTGATATGCAATGAGAAAAAAACGGCAGATCACTGGCTGGCGGCTGGGCGACGGACGGGCGTCGAAGCGGCCCTGAAGCGGCTGCGAGGCGCTGCGTGCGCGACTCACAGGAAGGCTGGCTGGATTGCAGAAGCGGATTCGCATTATTTCATAAAAATAACAACTAGCTTCCAAATGTTTAGTCGGTGTTTGTAAACAGTAGGATTGACCGCCCCGACCGCCCGCCCCGAGTTGGTGCCAATCCAAACAATCATCAGTCGATTGATTTTCGGCGATAGGTCCCTTAGTAACCCGAAAACGCATCGCACGAAATCCGATATCGCCGAAAGCCAAGCGCAGCAAGGCAACCGCCCGATCCGACCCACCCCATAGCAACCCAATTGCACCCCAGACAAACGTTCTCGCCCCGCCCAAGGTTGCGCCCCCATCGCCACCGCCACCCCCAAAACCCTCCGTGTTTTCCCTCGGTCGACCGGCATTTTTGACAGACGATTTAAAAACGCCCATATAATTTCGACTGCCTTGCCAATGGCTGTCGGACCATCCCTCCGAACAAGCGATCTGGCAAGCGGGGCAGGCGAAACGCTTGCGCAATGCAAGACGCATCACGATGTCTTTCCGAACCAGACGTCCCCTTCGGGGACTGCAAGAGCCGGGCCCCGCTACGCAACATTCCGCTGGAGTTCCGTCTTCTATGTGTCTCGGGCGTGTCCCATGTCCTCGCCCCGGGTGCTGTTCGATTGCGCAAGTCATGCCGCCTTTGCCCGTATGACTAAACAACATCGAGGAGCTCCCAGATGACGCTGTCCCGTCTTACGTCCATTTCCGCCGCCGCCGTGCTGTTCGCCGCCGGCGCCGCCGCCGCGCAAGCGGAAACCGTGAAGATCGCCATCGCTGGTCCGATGAGCGGTTCGGTCGCCCAATACGGCGACATGGTGAAGGCCGGCGCGCTGACCGCGATCGAGCAGGTCAACGCTGCAGGCGGTGCGGGCGGCAACAAGTTTGAAGTCGTGATGATGGACGACGCATGCGAACCGAAGCAGGCCGTCGCCGTCGCCAACAAGATCGTCAGCCAGAAGATCAAGTACGTGATCGGCCACGTGTGCTCGGGTTCGACGATTCCCGCGTCGGACATCTACGAGAACGAAGGCATCGTGATGGTCACGCCGTCGGCCACCGCGCCGCAGCTGACGGAAGGCAAGAAGCGCCACTTTATCTTCCGCACGATCGGCCGTGACGACCAGCAAGGGCCGGCCGCCGCGCACTACATCATCAACAACGTGAAGCCGAAGAAGGTCGCGGTCCTGCACGACAAGCAGTCGTACGGCCAGGGCATCGCCTCGTCGGTGAAGAAGGACCTCGAAGCCGCGAAGATCCCGGTCGTCCTGTTCGAAGGCATCAACGCCGGCGATTCGGACTACTCGGCGATCATCACAAAGCTGAAGTCGCAAGGCGTCGACTTCGTCTACTTCGGCGGCTACCACCCGGAAATGGGCCTGCTGATGCGCCAGGCGCGCGAGCAGGGCGTGAAGGCCACGTTCATGGGCCCTGAAGGCGTGGGCAACAAGGACGTGACGGCGATCGCCGGCCCGGCGTCGGAAGGCATGCTCGTCACGCTGCCGGCCGACTTCTCGGCCGATCCGGCCAACGCGGGCCTCGTGAAGGCGTTCGCGGACAAGAAGCGCGACCCGAACGGCCCGTTCCAGATGCCGTCGTACGCAGCGGTGAAGATCATCGCCGACTCGATCGCGGGCGCGAAGACGACCGACCCGACGAAGGTAGCCGCGTACATGCACAAGACGACGTTCGACACGCCGATCGGCAAGGTCGCGTATGACGCGCAGGGCGACCTGAAAGCGTTCAAGTTCGTCGTGTACACGTGGCACAAGGACGCGACGAAGACCGCCGCCAAGTAAGACGGAGTACCCGCCCGCGCACCCGCCCTGTCCGAGACCCGGACGGGGCGGGTGCGTATTGGCAGCGCATCGGCCCAGTGCGCAGCCAAGGAGCGGCCCGAGACGACACCGTGCGTTGCGCGCGGCCACGCCGTGATCCGGCGACGGCATGCGACACAACGCCAACGGGAGCTTCCCGCACATGACTGACTTCTTTCCTCAATTCGCCCAGCAGCTGGTCAACGGCCTGACGCTGGGTGCGATCTATGCGTTGATCGCCATCGGCTATTCGATGGTCTACGGCATCATCGGCATGATCAACTTCGCCCACGGCGAGATCTACATGATCGGCGCCTACGTGGGCCTCGTGACCCTCACCGCCATCGGCATCTCGGCCGGCTATCCGCTGCCGCTCGTGCTCGGCGCCGCCCTGATCGTGTCGGTGATCGTCACCGGCCTGTACGGTTTCGCGGTCGAGCGCGTCGCGTATCGGCCGCTGCGCGGCGGCCCGCGCCTCGTGCCGCTGATCTCCGCGATCGGCATGTCGATCTTCCTGCAGAACTACGTGCAGATCGGCCAGGGCGCGCGCGACGTGTCCGTGCCCGTGCTGATCTCCGGCGCGTTCGACATCCATCTCGGTGGCGACTTCGACGTGACCGTCCCGTATTCGCGGCTGATGATCGTCTGCGTGACGCTCGTGCTGATGATCGCGCTCACGCTGTTCATCTCGCATTCGCGGATGGGCCGTGCGTGCCGCGCATGCGCCGAGGACATGAAGATGGCGAACCTGCTCGGCATCGACACGAACCGCGTGATCTCGTTCACGTTCGTGCTCGGCGCGATGCTGGCCGCCGTCGGCGGCGTGCTGATCGGGCTGACGATCGGCAAGCTGAACCCGTATATCGGCTTCGTCGCGGGCATCAAGGCGTTTACCGCCGCGGTGCTGGGCGGGATCGGCAGCATCCCGGGCGCGATGCTCGGCGGCGTACTGCTGGGCCTCGCTGAAACCTTCGCCGCAGGCTACATGCCGGCCGAGTACAAGGACGTCGTGGCGTTCGGCCTGCTCGTGCTGATCCTGCTCTTCCGCCCGACCGGCCTGCTCGGCAAGTCGGACATCGAAAAGGTTTGAGGGAGACGCAGATGAGTCAAGTCATTTCCGTTCGCCGCCCGGCCGCCGACGCTTCGATCGGCCAGGCGCTGAAAAATGCCGTGGCCGCCGCGTTCCTGACGGCGATCCTCACGATTCCGGTGCTCGGGCTGCAGCTGAGGCTCGAAGGCTACCAGGTGGTGCTCACGCCGCACTGGCGGCCGGTATGGATCGCGGTCGCGGGCGTGTTCCTGTTCCAGCTGTTCAAGCCGTGGCTCGTGCGCGCGAAATCGTCGGTGAAGCTGCCGGCCCTGCCCGCGATGGGCGCGCAGCAGCAGCGCGTGATCGTCTGGGTGCTGCTCGCGGTCGGGCTCGTGTGGCCGTTCTTCGGCTCGCGCGGCGCAGTGGACGTCGCGACGCTCGCGCTGATCTACGTGATCCTCGGCCTCGGGCTGAACATCGTGGTGGGTTTCGCGGGGCTGCTGGATCTCGGCTATGTCGGGTTCTACGCGGTCGGCGGTTATACGTACGCGATGCTGAACCAGTACTTCGGGCTGTCGTTCTGGGAATGCCTGCCGCTCGCCGCGATCGCGGCCGCGACGTTCGGCTTCCTGCTCGGCTTCCCGGTGCTGCGCCTGCGCGGCGACTATCTCGCGATCGTCACGCTCGGCTTCGGCGAAATCATCCGCCTGCTCGCGAACAACCTGACGAGCCTCACGGGCGGGCCGGACGGCATCTCGGGCATCCCGAAGCCGACCGTGTTCGGCTACGAGATGGCGCGCAGCGCGAGCGTCGAAGGCGCGAAAACCTTCCACGAACTGATCGGGCTGGAATACAGCGGCGACCACGTGGTGATCTTCCTGTACCTGCTCGCGCTCGTGCTGGTCGGCTTCACGCTGTTCGTGACGAGTCGCCTGATCCGCATGCCGATGGGCCGTGCGTGGGAAGCGCTGCGCGACGACGAGATCGCGTGCCGTTCGCTCGGCCTGAACCCGACGCGCATCAAGCTGTCGGCGTTCACGCTCGGCGCGGCGTTCGCGGGTATCGGCGGCGCGTTCTTCGCGGCGCGCCAGGGCCTCGTGAATCCTGAATCGTTCACCTTCATCGAATCGGCGCTGATCCTCGCGATCGTCGTGCTCGGCGGGATGGGTTCGCAGCTCGGCGTGATTCTCGCGGCGATCCTGCTGACCGTGCTGCCGGAAGTCGCGCGCGGCTTCGCCGAGTACCGGATGCTGATCTTCGGTCTGGTGATGGTGTTGATGATGATGTGGCGTCCGCAGGGCCTGCTGCCCGCGAGCCGTCCCCACGTGGAGCTGCCCCAATGAGCGCGAATGCAGAACTGTTGAAGGTCGCCGGGCTGCAGATGCGCTTCGGCGGGTTGCTCGCGGTGGACGGGATCGATTTCGATGTGCGTCGCGATGAAGTGTTCGCGATCATCGGGCCGAACGGCGCGGGCAAGACCACGGTGTTCAACTGCGTCGGCGGCTTCTACAAGCCGACCGGCGGCGACGTCGTGCTCGACGGCCACGCGATTGGCGGGCTGCCGAGCCACAAGATCGCGTTGAAGGGCCTCGTGCGGACGTTCCAGAACATCCGCCTGTTCAAGTCGCTGACCGTCGTCGAGAACCTGCTCGTCGCGCAGCACCGCAAGGTGAAGGCGGGGCTGCTGCCCGGCCTGTTCTCGACCCCCGCGTATCGCCGTGCCGAGAAGGAAGCGCTCGAACGCGCGGCCGTGTGGCTCGACCGGATGGGGCTGACGTCGGTTGCCAACCGGCCGGCGGGCACGCTGTCGTACGGGCATCAGCGGCGTCTGGAGATCGCGCGCTGCATGATCACCGAGCCGCGCTTGCTGATGCTCGACGAGCCGGCAGCCGGCCTCAACCCGCAGGAGAAGATCGAGCTGCAGCACCTGATCGACAGGCTGCGCCGCGAGTTCGGCGTATCGGTGCTGCTGATCGAACACGACATGAGCCTCGTGATGGGCGTGTCCGACCGCATCCTCGTGATGGAGCACGGCCGGCCGATCGTGATCGGCACGCCGGAAGCGGTCCGCAACGACCCGCGCGTGATCAAGGCGTATCTGGGGGAAGAGTGATGCTGAAGCTGGAACAGGTCCATACGCACTATGGCGCGGTCGAGGCGCTCGCGGGCGTGTCGATCGAGGTGAACAAGGGCGAGATCGTCACGCTGATCGGCAGCAACGGCGCCGGCAAGACGACGCTGATGATGACCGTGTGCGGCACGCCGCGCGCGTCGTCGGGCCGCGTGCTGTTCGAGGGCAAGGACATCACCGCGATGTCGACGCACCAGATCATGCGGCAGGGGATGGCGATCTCGCCGGAAGGGCGGCGCGTGTTCCCGAGCCTGACGGTGCTCGAGAACCTGAAGATGGGCGGCTTCTTCGCGAGCCGTCACGAGATCGACGACGGCATCGAGCACGTGTTCAAGCTGTTTCCGCGTTTGAAGGAACGCGCGACGCAGCGGGCCGGCACGATGTCGGGCGGCGAACAGCAGATGCTGGCGATCGGCCGCGCGCTGATGAGCAAGCCGCGCCTGCTGCTGCTCGACGAACCGACGCTTGGCCTCGCGCCGCTCGTGATCGCGCAGATCTTCGACATCATCCGGACGATCCGCGACGAAGGCGTCACGGTGTTCCTCGTCGAGCAGAACGCGAACAAGGCGCTCGGTGTGGCCGATCGCGGCTACGTGCTCGAAACGGGGCGCGTGGTGCTCGCCGATACGGGCGCGAACCTGCTCGCGAACGATCGCATCAAGCAGGCCTACCTCGGCGGTTGATGCCGAAAGCCGCCGGCCCGCAACGGGCCGGCGGCGCTTCCGCTTTTGCTTTCTCGTGCGAGGCCGGTTCCCGGCCTTGTCTTCATCCGATCCTGAACGTGCTTTTCAGTACGTCGCGCAGATGCAGCGCGGCGCGATTGCTGTCGTCCGTCAGGATGGTGATCAGGTGCGGCGGGAGATCGGGCAGCACGATCCCGGCGACGTGGCTCGTCAGGTTGCCGGACACGCGATCGTGCTCGATGAGGCCGACCGCGAGGCCGTTCGCGATACACGCCTCGACCGCCGGCGAACTGGCGCTCTCGAGCAGCATCCGGTGCGGGATCTTCGCTTTCTTGAGCGCGTTCAGCGCGGTATCGCGGTACGGGCAGCCCTGCAATTGCACGGCGATCGGCAGCGGCGCGTCGGGATTGAACTTGAAGGTTCGCGCGGCGACCCACACCGGATGGGTCTTGCCGAGCAGCTCGCCGTGCGGCATCGCTTTCGGCACCACGGCGATCGTGATGTCCAGCTGGCCGCGCGAGAACAGCGACTGCAGCTCTTCGCTGGAGCGTGCTTCGACCGTCAGCTCCAGCAGCGGCCGGTCGGCGGCGAAGCGCGGCAGGAATTCCGCCATGAAGTGCGCGGCGTACGAATCGGGGATGCCGAGCCGCAGCTTTCCGGTCAGCATCTGCGGTGACAGCGATTCGACGAGCCGGTCGTGGCTCAGCAGGAACTCGGTGGTGTCGCTCAGCAGCTTGTGGCCGTACTGCGTGAGTTCGACGGCCTGGTTGTTCCGCGTAAACAAGCGCTGCGCGACCATTTCCTCGAGCTTCTGAATCTGCGCCGTGACCGACGACGGGCTGCGATTCACATGCGCGGCCGCATCCTTGAAGCGGCCGAGTTTCGCGACGGCATGGAAGGTTCGCAGCAGGTCGACGTCCAGGGTGCGCGGCATGATTTGGTTTTTCCGAATCAGTGATTCAGGTAATGTCGATTGACGGAATTATTGAGCATCCCATATTCTCGGTCAACAGGCAGACAACGGCAGGCAGCCGGTCGCGCGTTGCACGTATCCGGGGAACGATTCATGTCGATCAATGATTTCGTTGTAGATGCATTGGTGCGGGACAGGAAGTTGAAGGCCGAGTCGGTATGGACGGTCGAGAATCACGAAAAGTATTCGACGCTCAAGCGCAGCGACGATGACGCGAGGAGAAAGGAAGCAGGGCGCGAGGTGTTTTCGCTGATGCGCAACCTGAACGAGCTGGGCGTGCGGAGCCCCGCGCTGTGCGCGGACCGCGACGGCAACGGTTCGTTGCGCGAAGCGATCGGCAAGTTGAGCGAGCGGCTCGCGCTGCAGCGCGCGCTCCGGGACGACGCCGAACTGCAGTATCACCGCCTCGGGCTCGAACCGATTCGCCCCGAGGATCTGGCGGACCAGCGCCTGTCCCCGGCAACTTTCTGAGAGCCGTCGCCCCATGCAGCTATTCCTGCTCCAGCTCGTTTTCGTGTTGTCGTGGAGTTCCGGCTTCATCGGCGCCAAGCTCGGCGCGGAGACGGCCGGTGCGTTCAACCTGCTGTTCTGGCGGTTCCTGCTCGTCACGCTGTGCCTCGCCATCGTCCTCAACCGGCAGCTCGGGCGCCTGACGTGGGAGAAGCTTCGCTATCACGCGGTGATCGGCTTCCTGTCGCAGTTTCTCTATCTGGCGTGCGTGTACGTGGCGATTCAGCATGGCCTGCCGCCCGGCATCGCCGCGATCGTCGCCGCGATGCAGCCACTCATCACGGCCGCGATGACGGCGGTGGAAGGCAGCGAGCGCAGCGGGGCGCGCCAGTGGGCCGGGCTCGTCGTCGGGTTCGTCGGCGTGGGCATCGTGATCGGCGGGCAATATGCGCTGCCGGCCGGGTCGGTCGGGCTCGTGATGTACCTGCTGCCGCTGGTGTCCGCGCTGGGGCTGTCGATCGCGACGATCTATCAGCGCCGCCGCGCGCTGACGGCCGCGCGCAGCAACGAGGACGGGCTGTTCCTGCCGCTGTTCGTGCAGGGCTGCGTGAGCCTCGTGCTGTTCGCGGTGTGCGGGATCGTCACGGGCGACCTGCACGTGCCGACCCAGCCGAACGTGTGGGTTTCCGTCGTGTGGCTGACGGTGTTCTCGACCTTCATCGCCTATCTGTCGCTGTGGGCGCTGCTCAAGCGCATGCCCGCGACGCGCGTGGCGACCCTCGTCTATCTCGAGCCGCCCGTGACATTGATGTGGGCCGCATGGATGTTCGGCGACCGCATCGAGGTAACGACGTATCTCGGCATCGTCGTCGTCGCAGTTGGCGTATGGCTGGCCGGCAAGTACGTGGAGCGGCCCGCGCGGGCGCGGCGGGCGAACATGGAGGCGGCTGGCCGCTGATGCCCTGGTTGCGCGTGCGGTTCCGGTGTAGCGTCGCGGTACTGTCATGCCCCGCGAAGGAACCCGATGAAAGTCAAACGGATCGTCGCCAATGTCGACACCCGATCAGTCGACGAAGCGAAGCGCTTCTACCAACGGATCTTCGGCCTCGAGCTGCTGATGGACCACGGCTGGATCGCGACCTACGGCAATGCCGAGCGGATGGACGTGCAGATCAGCTTCGCGTCGCAGGGCGGATCGGGCACGCCGACGCCCGACCTGTCGATCGAGGTCGACGACGTCGATGAAGCGCTCGCACGCGTGCAGGCGGCCGGGATTCCGGTCGAATACGGCCCGGTTGACGAGCCGTGGGGCGTGCGGCGGTTCTATGTGCGTGATCCGTTCGGCAAGCTGGTCAACGTGCTCGCGCATCGCTGACGCTGCCCGCCGGGGCGGCTTGACGAATGTTTACGCATGCAACGCCAACCCCTTCACCGCCTTGTCGACCGCCTTCTTCGGTCCGCGCAACGCCAGTCCGACGAAGTCGAGATTTTCCGCGTCGCCGGCGCGAAACACGTCACGATTGGCCGCGTCGTGCCCGGTCGCGCTGTGACATGGCGGGCTGCTTGCTGAGCGGAGTAAGTATGTAGCTAGATTTGCTTCGATCGTAGTTAAATTGGCTACATTCAGGTAATCCACTCAAGTCGATGCAGAATCGGCGACTCGGACTATGCCTTGTAGCCATTTGAGCTACAATCGTAGTCAATCATGCTACGATCCATTGCCTCGACCCTGTTTAGTGACTATCGGCGCCGCGCGTTGGGCCTGCTCCTGTTGAGGCCCGACCAGGCGTTGCATGTCCGCGAGATCGCCCGTTTGACGGGCACGACGCCCGGTACGCTGCACAAGGAACTGAGCAAGCTGGCCGAAGCCGGCATCCTGAGCCGGGACCGGCAAGGCAATCAGGTGCGTTATCGAGCGAATCGAAGTTGTCCCATTTTCGAGGAACTCGCTTCGATCATGCGAAAGACCTCGGGTATGGGGGATGTGCTGTCCGACGCGTTGTTGCCCTGCGCCGAGGAAATCAGTGTGGCGTTCGTGTTCGGCTCCGTCGCGCGTGGTCAGGAGACGGCGGACAGTGACGTCGATGTGATGGTGATCGGCTCGGTTGGTTTTGCAACGGTGGTCCGGCTGCTTTACGACGCACAGGCGACATTGGGGCGGGATATCAATCCCAAGGTGCTGTCCCCGGACGAGTTTCGCGACGGCGTTGCCGGGCAGGATGCCTTTTTGCGGGACGTGCTTGGAAAACCCAAGATTTTCTTGATTGGTAGCGACCATGACCTTGCAGAACTTGCTCGGCGTTAGTCTCGATGCGGTCCGGCCGGACCGAGAACAAGCGATGCGCCTGCTGGCCGCAGCGGAACGAAATTTGGCGGATGCGCAACTCGCAGCATTGAGCAACGAAAACCGCTTTGATGCGGCTTATAAGGCGATCATGCAACTCGCCATGCTGGCGTTGCACGCGAACGGATTTCGTACATTGACGAGTCGGCCGGGGCACCACCAGACGGCGATCCAGACGCTTCCACAGACAATCGGCTTGCCGGTTGAGCGCATGATCGTACTCGACGCGCTGCGCAAGCAGCGCAATCTGTCCGATTACTCCGGGGATGTGGTTCAGGCGTCGGCGGTTCGCGAGTGTTTCGATAGTGCGTCGGCGCTCCTGATTGATGTAAAGGCGTGGATGGACGGGAACAAGCCGGAGTTGCTGCACGCGCAATAGCCGTTATCGTGTTGAATCGTCGATTTGACGTGCCGGTTCACGCATGCAACGCCAACCCCTTCACGGCCTTGTCGACCGCCTTCTTCGGCCCGCGCAGCGCCAGCCCGACGAAGTCGAGATTCTCCGCGTCGCCGGCGCGAAACACTTCACGGTTGGCCGCGTCGTGCCCGGTCGAAAACATCGCGTGCACGTAGGGCACGATCGTGAGTTCCCGCGACAGCGCCTGCCGGTGCGCGGCCTGCAGGCCGTTCAGGTCGGCCGCGAACACCAGTATCGGCTGGCCCAGCATGCGGCCGTAGCGGCGTCCCGACGCATCCTCGTAAGGCTCGCCGAGCGCTTCGGGCGCTTCGGCCGCGACGCCCGTCGCGAGAAACGCGACGACGTTGAGTTTTTGCCACGCGGCGAGATCGTCGCGCACGATCAGCGCTACCTTGGTATCGAACATGAGTGCTCCTTGTAGAGACGCTCATGATCGGCTGCCGCGCACGATCAGTCTGGAACGTTTGTGCACAGTTGCCGGTAGACGGCCGGCGTGATCCGGTACGCGCGGCGGAACCAGCGGCCGAGGTGGCTCTGGTCGGCGAACCCGACGTCCGCAGCAGCCTGCGCGGGCGTGCGGCCGGCCGCCAGCAGCCGGCGCGCGGCACGCAGCCGCAAGCGCACCAGGTATGCGTGCGGCGACGTGCCGAACGCACGCTGGAACAGCCGCGTCAGCCGGAACCGGTCGATCCCCGCGACATGCGCGAGTTCGTCGAGCCCGATGTTGCCGTCCATGTGTTCATGCAGCAGATCGCGCACGCGCGCGATCGCGGGTGGCACGACGGCGCTTTCCAGCACGAGCGGCCCGCGCAGTTCGCCGCCGAGCCGGATCAACAAGCGGTCGAGCGTCTGGTCGCGCGCGAGCTTGCCTTCGTTGCCGTGGATCGCGAGAAATGCGTGGCGGATCGCGTCGACGAGGCCACGATCGTCGACGAGCGTATGGCCGAACGACGCCTCGACGCTACCGAGGCCCGGCAGGTCCAGCCGGCGCGCCGCGCGCTCGACCCACGCTTGCGGCAGGTACAGCATCCCGTAGGTGAAGCCGCCGGCTTCGGGCGCGTGGCCATCGTGCAGCGCGCCGGGCTCGATCAGGATCGCGCGGCCCGGCACGCTCGTATGCACCGACCGGTGGCACTGGAATTGCTGTACGCCCTGTTCGGTGAAGCCGACCAGCATGTCGTCGTGATCGTGCGCATCGTATGCATGGCCGTTGAAATGCGCATGCAGGCTTTCGATGCCGGTTTCCGCATCGCGCCGTGCGACGAGCCAATGGCCGGTCGTGTCGATGGGCTTCGCGGGTGTCGTCATCGGAGGCGTCGCGGGTCGTCGTGGCGTGACGGATAGTGTACGCAGGTCGCGGGGCAGAGGTTGCGGGTGCGCATCATGCTTCGTTCGCCACCGTTTGTTCGTCGCGTGCATATTGCGCGGGCGGCCGGCCGACGTGGCGCGTGAACGCGACGCTGAATGTGCTCGCGGAACTGTAGCCCACGCGCCCCGCGATCTCGGCGATGCGGCCCTCGTTGCGGCGGAGCAGATCCTTCGCGAGCGCCATGCGCCACGTGAGCAGGTATTCCATCGGCGCAAGGCCGACTGCGCGGCTGAAGCGTTCGAAGAAGGTCGAGCGCGACAGCGCGGCTTCCTTCGCGAGCTCGACGATCGTCCACGGATGGGCGGGGCGTTCGTGCATCCGGCGCAGCGCGGCGGCCAGCCGGCTGTCGGCCAGCCCGCGCACGAGGCCGCGCGAGGCGTCCGTGCCGGCCGAGAATCGCAGTGCCTCGATCAGCAGCACTTCCACGAGGCGCGACAGCACGAGTTCGCGCGCCGGCCGCTGCGCGCGCGATTCGTCACGCACGAGTTGCACGAGCGTGGTCAGGCGCGGTTCGCCGCGCACGTGCACGTATTGCGGCAGCAGCGATATCAGCAGCGCAGCGTCGGGCGAACTGAAGCTGCAATGGCCGGCCATCATGCGTGTGTCGACCGGGCGGTTCGCGTCGCCGATCCGGTATTCGCCGTTGTCGAGCACGACCGGCGCGGCGGATTCGACGCCGGGCGGCGGTAGTTCGAAGCTGGATATCGCGACGCCGTAGGCAGCCGGAATCAACACGAAATCGCCGGGCAGCAGGTCGATCGGCGGATGCCCGTCGATCGCGACCCGGCACCCGCCATCCAGGACCACGCAATAGAACGGCTCGCCGGCGACCGTGCGGCTGATGCGCCAGGGGCTCGCGCCGTGAACGAGCTTGGAATACCGCGTGCTCGGCTGCAGCAGCGTCACGACCTCGGCTAACGGATCGATCATCGCCGGACTCTCGCAAATGAAAATCGGATTGTCGATTGTAGCGAATACGGATCCGGCCATCTATCGTACGAACACATGCTCAACACGTCACAGGAGTGAGTTCGCATGAAGACCGTATTGATCACCGGCTGTTCCTCCGGCTTCGGCCTCGAGATTGCCCGCTATTTCCTGGCCCGCGACTGGCGGGTCGTCGCGACGATGCGCACGCCGCGCGAGGACGTGCTGCCGCCGTCGGCGAACCTGCGCGTGCTGGCGCTCGATGTCACGAATCCCGACAGCATCCGCGCGGCGAACGACGCCGCCGGCCCGATCGACGTACTCGTCAACAATGCCGGTTTCGGCGCGGCGGCACCGGCCGAACTCATGCCGCTCGACACGGTGCGCGCCCTGTTCGAGACCAACACGTTCGGCACGATCGCGGTCACGCAGGCCGTGTTGCCGCAATTGCGTCAGCGCGGAGCCGGCGTGGTCGTGAACGTCACGTCGAGCGTCACGCTGAAGGTGCTGCCGCTGCTCGCCGCCTATCGCGCCAGCAAGGCGGCGGTCAATGCGTACACCGAATCGGTGGCGCTCGAACTCGCGCCGTTCGGCGTGCGTGCGCATCTCGTGCTGCCGGGCCGTGCGCCCGACACGCGTTTCGCCGAGAACGCACGCGCGCACATGCACGGCTTCGAGCACGAGGCTTATGCGGAATTTGCCGCGGCGGTCTTTGCGCGCATCGTCGACGAAGCCGCGCCGATCACCCACGCGCAGGACGTCGCCGAAGCCGTGTGGCGCGCGGCGACCGATCCGTCGAGCCCGATGCGCATTCCGGCCGGCGCCGATGCCGTCGCGTGGGCGGCGGAAGCGGGCTGAGGCTCGCCGACCTGGGCGAGAGCCTGCTTGCCAGCGACCGGATCAAGCGGGCTCGTTTGCGTGAGTGATGCAGGATGCTGCCGGTCTGAAACGGGCCGGCAGCGCGATGGCATACACGTACGTGCATGCAACACGGACCGATGCGGTCCGTGTCTTTCAGCATGTCGCGCCCGGCATGAAAGCACGCCGCGTGCGCTTCTGCTCGCCGACTGTTCGTTGACCATGCATGGTCGCGCCATCGCTACCCCCACCCGATACACGAGCGACCATGCCGAGCCGGACTTCTACTGCTACTGGCCGCCTTCGTACAGCTGGTTCAGACGCTGGAGTTCCCCTGACCTCTGCATCCGCAGGTATTCGTCCTTGACCTGCGCGCGCGTGAGCCCGGTCGGTCCGCCCGCCTGCGAACCGGCGCCGGGCATGCTGCCCATCGACGTTGCGCTGATCGCCGAGTCGGACGGCTTGCTCGACGCTGCCGCTGCGCCATCGTCCTGCGCGCGGGCGAGGCCGGATGCGCCCAACACACAAACGACGGCCAGTGCTGCCTTGACCATGCTCTTCATCGTGGCACCTCACATGAAAAAGCAATGCAACAACCACGACGCGAATTCTGCGTCGTCCGCGTATGTCGACGTTCCGCATGCGTCACGTCGATCTTCTCCCCCGGCAATTTCCCAAGGTGTTCCGGCGATTGACGCATCGGCATGCACTTCGCAACGGGTTTCTGTCGCGCATGTCGAGTCGTCATGTGCGCGTTCGACTCGCGCATCGTGAATCGGGTCATTCCGCCGTCATACCATCGCGCGTGACAAATTCTCCATGCCGAACGCAGAAGTGGGTTCGTCACGCGAATGCAGCCGGAATGGCGAAATGATAGAACCCGCCTGCCGGTTTAACGCCCTCCTGAAAGGGGGTAATTGCCCTCGTTGTCATGTGGCATGCCTAAACTGGACAGACATCGCGGAACGTGCGAAGTCGAGCATGTCGTCGCGGCCCGCGCGCGAATCCGGTGCATGTTCGAGGAGCGCATTCATGTCTGACAAACACGTCGCGCTTGCGAGTCATATTCGTCGGCTCTGTTCGCTTGCCGTCGAGCCGCATCTCGTCATTCCTCATGTGATTGAGGCGACCCGGCACATCGTCGGTGCCGATTGGGGCATGTTCTTCTATGCCGACGAACACTACGCCGTGTCGGACGTGTGCAGCGAAAACGAGGTGGTCTATACGCTCTTGCCGACGTATTTCGCGAACATCCACAACACGTCCCGGCAGGAGGTGCTGGGCATCACGTTTTCGGGTGCGATGCGCCGCGGACGCGGTTTCGACAACAGCGTGCACTACGACGATGCATTGCTGGCGAGCGACATGTATGCGGATCTGTGGCGGCCGGTGTCGATGCGCCACTGTCTCGAGCTGACCGCGACGGACGGCACGCGCGGCTGGGGCAGCCTGCTGCTGTCGCGCGCACCGGGCGCGCGTCCGTTCTCGGAGCAGAACCATCGCGACATCGAACCCGTGGCGCGGCATCTTGCGCATGCGCTGTCGCAGCCCGTGCAGCCCACGCTGCGCGAATCGGAATGCAGCGAATCCGCGACCATGGTGGTCGACGACGATGGCCGGCTCCTGCTGCACAACGCGAACAGCATCCGGATGCTGGCGCTCGCGACCGGCGAGCCGCTCGCGTTCTACCGTCACGAACGCTTGCCGGACTGGCTCGCGCCGCTCCGGTCGAACCTCGACCGGATCTGGCGCGGCTACCCGGCACCACCCGCGACGTTCGAGCGTCGCAACCCTGCGGGACGTTTCCGCTTCAAGGCCTATCGATGCACCGACGCGGCCGCGTTGCAACGCGATGCCGCGATCGTGATCCATATCGAACACTTTCCGCCGCTCAGGCTGATGGTCGAACGGCTCGGCTTCGCGTTCGGCCTGACCGAGCGACAGCGCGAACTCTGCGTGCAGCTCGTGCTGGGCCGCTCGCACAGCGAGATTGCGCGCGACTTCGCGCTGCGCGACAGCACGGTCGTCGATCATGTTCGCAAGATCTATCGCCGGCTCAACGTCCACAATCATGACGAATTGCGCAGCGTGTTTCGGGCCGGGCGGCTCGACTAGCCTTCGAGGCGCCCGGCGTTGCATCGCGTGTTCCGTTACAGTGCGCGCCGGATCGCCTGCTCGAGCAACGACACCCCGAGGTCGATTTCCGCATCGCTGACGGTCAGCGGCGGCGCAATCCGGAATACGCCGCCCATGCCCGGCAACTGCACGATGTTCATGCTGAGCCCGAGGTTCATGCATTCGCGCGTGATCTTCGCGCCGAGCCCGTCCGCCGGTTCCTTCGTGCGGCGATCCTTGACGATCTCGACGCCGAGCAGCAGCCCGCGTCCGCGTACGTCGCCGATGCAGTCGAAGCGTTCCATCAGGTCGAGCAGGCCGCGCCGGAGCCGGTCGCCCATCACGTTCGCGCGCGCGACGAGCCCGTCGCGCTGCACGACGTCCAGCACGCGCAGGCCGACGGCCGCGGGCAACGGATCCGACACGTGTGTCGTGTAGAACAGGTAGCCGAGTTCGTGCGCGCGTTCCTCGATAGCCGCGGACGTCACCATCGCCGCGAGCGGCAGCCCGGCGCCGAGCGTCTTCGACAGCGTCAGGATGTCGGGCGTCACGCCGTCGCGCTGGCACGCGAACATCGTGCCGGTGCGGCCGACGCCCGTTTGCGCCTCGTCGAGGATCAGCAGCATCCCGCGTTCCTCGCACTTGCGCTTGAGCGCCGCCATATAGCCTTCGGGCAGCTCGATGATCCCGCCCGAGCTGAGGATCGGTTCGGCGATGAAGGCCGCGAGGTTGCCGCTCGACTGGCGATCGATCAGGTCGAACGCATAGTCGAGTTCGGCCAGATAGTCGTAGCCGCCGTTGTGCTCGAAGCGCGGCCGGTACGTGAACGGCGCCGGAATCGCGAACGAGCCGATGGCGGCCGGGCCGACGCCCTTGCGGCCGGCGCTGTACGTGGCCGACGCGGCCGCGCCCGTCATTCCGTGCCACGACTGCGCGAAGCCGACGATCTCGTACTTGCCGGTGACGAGCTTCGCCATCCGGATTGCCGCTTCGTTCGATTCCGCGCCGGTGCTGAGCAAGAGCGCGCGATCGAGGCCGGCAGGCGTGACGTCGGCGAGGCGCGTCGCGAGGTCGACGACCGGCCGCGACAGCATCCCGCTGAACAGGTGGTCGAGCTTGCCCGCGTATTCGCCGATCACGGACACGATCTCCGGATGGCTGTGGCCGAGCACCGCGCTCATCTGGCCCGACGTGAAATCGAGGATCGCGCGGCCGTCCGCGTCGTACACGAAGCTGCCTTTCGCGCGCTCGATGATCATCGGCTCGAACGTGCCGCCATAGCGGACCAGGTGCTGCCTGGCGTTGCGCCAGAAGGTCGGGTCGTCGTTCAGTGACATCGGGCGTCTCCAGGAAGGGGCAGGGGGCGCTTGCAGTCTAGGCGCGCGTCTGGTTTGATGGAAACGAATAGTTCTTATGCAAGGTAGAAAAGGAGCTAATACCTTGGGGCTTTCGCTCGAAATCGACCTGCTGCGCTCGTTCGTCGTGATCGCCGAGGTGCGCGCGCTCAGCCGCGCGGCCGCGCGCGTCGGCCGGACCCAGTCGGCGCTCAGCCAGCAGATGAAGCGGCTCGAGGAGGCCGTCGACCAGCCGCTGTTCCAGCGCACCGGGCGCGGCGTGGTGCTGACCCATCCGGGCGAGCGGCTGCTGGTGCATGCGCAGCGCATCCTGCGGCTGCACGACGAGGCGATGGCCGACCTGTGCGGCACGGGTTTGTCGGGGACGATCCGCTTCGGTTGCCCGGACGACTACGCGGAAGTCTGGCTGCCTGCGCTGCTGCGGCAGTTTTCGAGCCAGCATCCGCAGGCGATCGTCGAAGTCGTGTGCGGGCCGACGCCGCGGCTCGTCGAGCATCTGGAGAAACGCGCGGTCGATCTGGCGATGATTTCATTGCCGGACGACGGCGCGGGCGACGACATCATTCGCCGCGAGCAACTGGTCTGGATCGGCTATCCGGGGCTCGAACCCGCGCATTTCGATCCGTTGCCGCTGGCGCTGTCCGATCGCGACACGCTCGATCACATCGCGGCCTGCGAGGCGCTGGATCGGGCCGGCCGCGACTATCGGGTCGCGTATGCGAGCAGCAGCCTCGCGGGGCTGATCGCGCTGGTGCGTTCGGGGCAGGCGTTCGCGGTGATGACGCAGACGGCGGTGCCGGCCGACCTGGCGATCGTCACCGGCGATCCGCGCCTGCCGCCGTTGCCGGCGGTGGGCATTGCGCTGAAGTTCGATCGCAAGCGGCCGTTGCATCTGACGGCGGCGTTCGCCGAGCATATCCGGCTCACGCTGCCGCTGTTGTGATGCGCACGGCCGCTGTGCCGACGCATTACTCGACCGTCGACGAAGTCGACACCTTTGCCGTGCCACGTGCGTTGGCATCCGCTGCCGCATCGCGCACGCGGATCGCCGCCTGCATGCCCGACAACTTGAGTTCGGTCTCCTGATATTCGTTGGCCGGCTCGGAATCGGCGATGATGCCGCAGCCCGCGCCGGCACCGACGTGACGGCCGTGCAGAGCACGCGGGACCTTGGCGAGTTGATTGCGTCGACGACGATCTTGTCGCTTACCGCGAAGGTGGGTTATACGGGCGGGTTTCTCGCCGGTGCGTCGCTGGCGGTGCTGGCCGCGTTGATCGCGATGCGGTTGCGGCGGAGGGAGGCCGCGTATGCGGTGAAGGGGGAGGATGTGCTGGCTTCGTGATCGACGTGGCGTACGTACGATTCCGGCTGTCCAGTCGGCAGTCGGGAGCGCGCGCGAATTCGCAGCATGGTGGTGCCCGGTTGCAGCTTGATGTGGGAATCGGAAACAGCGGTGCGCGATTGCGCGGGATGATCGTCGATCGTTGCCGGAATGCGGATGTCGCATGTCGCGCAACGATGAGAGAAGAAATCCTGGTGCCGACGGCGAGACTCGAACTCGCACAGCTTTCGCCACTACCCCCTCAAGATAGCGTGTCTACCAATTTCACCACGTCGGCACTGCAAGGGGCGCAATTCTAGCGCGACGTTGCGCGTTTGTGAAGGGGGTGTGACACATTGAAGGGATACACGCAGGCGATCCCGGTAGAATTCGGGCGATCGACCCGACGATCGTCGCAACCGCCACCCGCTTTCTCCGCGTGACACACACCCTCGAACAACTGCAGGCCGGGCAGCTCGCCGGCGCCCGGCAACTCAAGCTCGCATGCGGGTTGACGGAATTCCCGCGCGAGATCTTCGATCTTGCCGACACGCTCGAAGTGCTCGACCTGACCGGCAATGCGTTGTCCGCGCTGCCGGACGACCTGCCGCGGCTGCACCGCCTGCGCATCCTGTTCGCGTCCGGCAATCGCTTCACCGCGTTCCCCGACGTGCTCGGCGCGTGCGGGCAGCTCGACATGATCGGCTTCAAGGCGAACCGGATTCAATCGGTGCCGAGCGGATCGCTGCCGCGCGCGCTGCGCTGGCTGATCCTCACCGACAACGCAATCGACGAACTGCCGGCCGACATCGGCGATTGCTCGCGGCTGCAGAAGCTGATGCTCGCGGGCAACCGGCTGCGCGCGCTGCCTGCGGAAATGGCCGCGTGCCGCGCGCTCGAACTGGTGCGCCTGTCCGCGAACCAACTGGACGAACTACCCGACTGGCTGCTGCGCCTGCCGCGTCTCGCGTGGCTCGCCGCCGCAGGCAACCCGTTCGGCGCCGCGCCGGAGGCCGCAGCATCGGCCGGGCCTGAGGTCGCCGACGTCGACTGGGCATCGCTGGCCTGCGAGCAGAAGCTGGGCGAGGGCGCATCGGGCGTCATTTACCGCGCGCAGTGGTGCGCGGACGGTCATCCGCCGCGCGCGGTCGCGGTCAAGCTGTTCAAGGGCGCGGTGACGAGCGACGGCCTGCCCGATTGCGAAATGGCCGCGTGCCTGCACGCCGGCCGACACCCGAACATGATCCCGGTGATCGGCAGGGTGAGCGGGCATCCGGACGGCACGCACGGCCTCGTGATGGAACTGGTCGATCCCGCGCTCACGAACCTCGCCGGGCCGCCGAGCTTCGCGACCTGCACGCGTGACGTGTATGCGGCCGACGCGAAATTCGCGCCGGTGGAGGCGATGCGGATCGCGCATGGCATTGCGTCGGTCGCGGGCCATCTGCACGCTCGCGGCATCATGCATGGCGACCTGTACGCGCACAACATCCTGCACGATGGCGAAGGCGGTGCGCTGCTCGGGGATTTCGGCGCGGCGTCGCTCTACGATGCGAACGATCGCGCGCGTGCCGCCGCGTTCGAACGACTCGAGGTGCGGGCGTTCGGCCATCTGCTCGGCGAGCTGCTCGAGCGATGCGAGCCGCGCACGTGGGCCGGCCGAAACGCGCTCGATGCGCTCGCGGTGGCGTGCCTGGACGAAGCAATCGATGCGCGGCCGTCGTTCGGCGAGATCGCGGCCGGGCTGGCCGCACACACGCGCTGACGGGCGCGCGTCGGCTTACGCCTGACGCGCAGTCAGCAGCCTGATCCCCAGCCCGACGAACAGCAGCCCGCTGGCGCGCTTGAGCGCACGCACCGCGCGGCTCATGCCGAAGCCGCGATGGAACCGGCGCACGCCGGCCGAATAGACGCTGTGAACGATCACCACCGTGCACGCGATCGTCGCGTACATCACGACGAACTGCAGCGCGAGCGGGCGGTCGTGCACGATGAACTGCGGCATGAACGCCGACAGGAAGATCATCGTCTTCGGATTGCTGCCCGATACGAACAGCGCTTCGCGGAACAGTTTCCCGCGGTCGGGTGCGGCGATTTCCGCTTCCCCGGTCGAAGCGGTGGCCTTGCGGTCGCCACGCAGTTGCCGGACACCGACGAACATCAGGTACGCGGCGCCGACCACCTTCATCGCGACGAACAGCGGCGGCATCGCGGCCAGCACCGCGCCGACGCCGAGCGCGACGAGTACCACGACCACACCCTGCGCGACGAGGTTGCCCGCAATTGTCGCAGCGGTGCCGCGCGTGCCGTAGCGCACCGTGTTGCGGATGACGAGCAGCACGTTGGGCCCCGGCGACAACGTCGTGGCGAGATAGGCTGCGGCAAACAGCATCCAGGTCTGAATGGACATGCGGCGCTCCGAGAGGCGGTTCCGGCGGTCGGGATGAAGCGATGGTGCCACGCCAATAATGGGCGCAGGCTCGCGCCGGAACCGCGCCATCGCGGCGCGTCAGCTTGCGTCGCGCATGCAGTACGCAGGGATCGACGGCGGCGTATCGATCGCGGCGGGCCGCGTCATCCACGCGATCCACCCGGCCCATAACCCGCAGGCGATCATCACGGCGACGTTCAGCGGCGTCCGGTAGCGGACGATCAGGTCGGCCAGCGGCAGGCGATGTTTCATGTGCATCTCCTTCGATCGGGGACGGTGGACGTTACTGGCCGGCGTAGGTCGGCGCCTTGGCGTCGCAGGTCACGGACACTGTCGAACCGTCCGCGAAATGCAGCCGGAACGGCACCTTCGCGCCGGGCGCGACGGCCTGGCGCGGCTGCTCCAGCATCACGTGATAGCTCTTCGGCTTGAAGGTCACGGTACCGTGCGCGGGCACTTCGACGGCATCGACGTGAACCATCTTCGCAGTGCTGCCGCTCGTTTGCGTTTCATGCAGCATCGCCATCCCGTATGCGGGCGAGTCGAGGCCCGTCAGCGTGACGGGCGCGTCGCCGTCGTTCTTCAGCGTGAAGTAGCCGGACGACGGCACGGTTGCCGGCATCGCGCGGATCCAGCAGTTTTCAGCGTGCACGGCCGGTGCGGCGAACGTGGCGGGGGCTTGCAGCGCCAGCAGTGCGAACAGCAGGCCGGTCGGAATCGAGCGCTTCATGGTTGGTTTTCCTTATGGGTAGATGCGGCGGGTAAGGGGGCGACACGGCCGGCGCGGAACGCCGATGCGCGTCGCGAACATCATTTCAGCGTGAACGCGTAGCGGCCTTGTGTGCGATGACCGTCGCTGGCCACCGCGATCCACGCGACCGAGTACGTGCCGGCCGTCAGATTGGTCAGTGCGACCTGCATGCGCTTCCGGTTGCCTGCATCGACGGTCGATTTCCCGTCGACGACCGATTGCCCGTGGCTGTCGGTGACGGCGATCGAACTGAAAGCGGGCTCGAGCGCTTCGCTGAAGCCGATCGTGACCGCGTGCGGCGCGACCGAAAGCGTGGCGTTGGCGGCGGGTTCCTGCGTTTTCGGGAGCGCGTGGGCATGGGCGGCCTGGAGGAAGACGAAGCCGAGCGCGGCGAGCGCGCCGCGAATGAAAGAGTGCGTATTCATGGTCGAGTGTGCGGGTGGCGAATCGGATGGAACAACACGGATTCGACGGACGGATGCACGCGTATCCTCGCAGCAGCACCGCTAGCGGCTGGCGTCGGCGCGAACGTGCGCGGCCGGACGTTCGCCCGCGAGCGAATGTCGGCGCGACCGTACGAACCGGAAGCAGCCAACCGCATGCACGGCACGACGCCGCGCGCATGACGGTGACACATGATCGTCCTTCGAATCGTGACATGCCGCGCACGCCGGCGGCGTGCGCGGACCGCGCGATGCTTTATGGCATCACGGGCATTGACGACGCATCAGGACGCGATCGGCGGGGCGCGCGGCTGCGCGGCCGAGAGCGGCAGCGCGCGGCGCAGGCTTTCGAAGCGGGTCGCTTCGCGGTGCTGAATGACGTGCACGTTGGCCGCGAACGTCAGTTCGGGCGCGGGCAGTGCCGGTGTGTGAGCAAGCAGGCTGCAGTAGCCGCATGCCTGAAGGTGGGCCGTCAGGCTCTTCTGCGACGGATCGGTGGAGCGCTCACCGGTGGTCGGCGCGGCCGTACAGTAGCCGGCCAGCAGCGTATCGACGCGCTGCTGCGTCGTCAGTGCCTGTGAGATCGTCGGCGCGAGCGCCGTCATCAGGATGGCGAGCATCCCGATCAGACTGCCGATTTTCCGGAGGCGACGACTCAGCATGCGATGTGCGGCGACGTACAGGCGACGATGGAGCGGATTATGCCACGCACGTCGGTGTGCATGTCGGCACGGACGTGCGGCGTGTCGGCGCGCTACGCGTGCTTTGCCAGGTATTTGGTGATCAACGTCATCTGCGCGGCCCAGCCGTGGTCGTTCATCTCGCGCGCCTTCGCGCGGCGCGCTTCGATCAACTGGTCGAAGCCGATTTCGGTGACCGTGAGCAGCGTACCGCCGGCCTGTGCGGCGAGCGTGAACGTAACGAGCGTCATCGGCTCGGTCGAGTAATCGACATTCGGATCGATCGCGAACGGATGCCAGCGAAACGAGAACAGTTGCTTCGGCTCGACGCGGTCGACGACGATTTCGAACACAGTGCCCGCGTAGGGCTCCTGTGCCTTGGCGACGTCGTCGTCGACGCGTGTCGGCGTGATGCGGCCGAACAGCGGCTGGCCGGCCGCGAACGGCCCGTCGAACGTGACGCCGAACCACTGGCCGAATTCGCCGGAATTGCTGACGGCTTCCCACACGCGGTCGGGCGATGCGTTGAGTTGGGCCTGTTTTTCGATGCGATCGGTTTGCTGGGTCATGACGTTCTCCACTCAGGATCAACCGTTGCTGGACGGCATGCGCGTGAGCGCGCCGCGTCTAGTCGAGCATGACCGCGTCGGGCACGTCGAGCACGAGGTCCGACGTCGCGACGGCCACGCACGGCAGCGTATAGCCGTCGGCCTTTTCCTCGCGGCTCAGCCCCGGCCATTCGATCGTGTAGCGTACGCTGCCGCTGACGATCCGGCAAAGGCAGCTTCGGCACGTGCCGTTGCGGCACGAGCGCGGCAGCGACACGTGCGCGAATGCGGCGGCTTCGAGCAGCGTCAGCGAATCGGGCGCATCGAAGGTCGCGCCGAGCGGCTCGATGCGCACGAGGGGAGGGTGTTCCGGATCGGTCATGGCGGAGGCAGAGGCTGGCGGCGGTTCGGCGGCAACGCGCCAAGCATACCCGAACGTGCTGGCGGCCGGCGCCGGCCGGCCGCTGGCGTCAATGCCGGCGCAGGTGCCGATACACGGTATTGCGGGCGAGACCGAGCTCGCGTGCGGCCGCCGACACGTTGCCGCCGTGCCGTGCGAGCGCGGCATCGATCACCGCGGCCTGATGGCTTTGCAACGTCGTTCCTTCGCGCGTGCCGGCCGGTGCGGCCGGCATTGCGGTGGCCGCCGCCGGTGCGTCGTCGCAATCGAGCCAGAAATCGTCGGGCAAATGGGCGAGCGTGATTTCCGCTTCGTCTTCGGCGAGCATGCCGGCCGTGCGCAGCACGTTGGTCATCTGGCGCAGGTTGCCGGGCCAGCGGTGGCGCGTGAACGCGTTGAGCACGTCGGCCGCGATGCGGCGCGGCATCGGTTCGCTGCGCGCGAGCCGCGCGAGAATCCGCTCGACGAGTGCGGGCAGGTCGGTGCGTGCGGCGAGCGCCGGCAGCGTGACCGCGAGCCCGTTGATCCGGTAGAAGAGGTCTTCGCGGAACGTGCCTTCCGCGATCATCGCGCGCAGGTCGCGATGGGTCGCGCAGACTACACGCACGTCGACCGGCACCGCGCGTGCGCCGCCGAGCGGCATCACCGCGCGCTCCTGCAGCACGCGCATCAGCCTGACTTGCTGCGCGAGCGGCATGTCGCCGATTTCGTCGAGAAACAGCGTGCCGCCGTCGGCCTGCACGATCTTGCCGGGGCTGCCGCGCTTGCGTGCGCCGGTGAATGCGCCGTCTTCGTAGCCGAACAGTTCGGCCTCGATCAGCGAATCGGGCAGCGCCGCGCAGTTGACCGCGACGAACGGGCCGTCCGCGCGCGGCGATGCCTGGTGCAGGGCGCGGGCGAGCCATTCCTTGCCGGTGCCGGTCTGGCCGAGGATCAGCAGCGGCAGGTCGCGCCCGCGGATCTTCGCGACGCGTTCGAGCACGGCGGCCATGCGTGCGTCGCCCGTGTCGAGCGTCGCGAACGTGATCGTGTCGGGGTCCGGCGTGCGCACCCGTGCGGCGGGCGCGGGCGGCGTGACGGCGACGGTGGTCTTGTGTGCTTCCGCGAATTCGCAGCGCGCCAGCACGCGTACGCCGGTCGACAGCGTGAGGCGGAACAGCGCACCGGGCGCGCGTGCCGCCTGCTGCGCGAGCTGGCCGAAGCGCATGCCGAACAGCGCGTCGCTGGCCTGATGCTGCAGTGCGTCGAACGAGGCGCCGAGCTGGAATTGTGCGCTGCGGTTCGCGGCGATCAGCCCGCCGTCGGGGCCGAAGGCGACGAGCCCGGCGAACAGCGAATCGACGCATTCCTCGTGTGCATGAAAGCGCAGCCGCAACGCTTCCGCGCACTGGTTGGCGAACAGGTGGTTCTCGATCAGTTGCGCGGACATCCGCACGAGCGCGAGCGTATGCGGGCTCGAGCCGCGCGGATCGCCGCTGACGTCGAGCGTGCCGAGCGTGCGGCCGAACGGGTCGAAGATCGGTGCGCACGAGCAGGTGAGGATGTGATTGGCGCGCAGGAAGTGTTCGGACCCATGCACGGCGACGGCCTGGCCGGATGCGAGCGCGGTGCCGATTGCGTTGGTGCCGCGTGCGCCTTCCGCCCACGACACGCCGGTACACAGCGCGACGCGGTTGGCTTTCTCGATGAAGTCCGGGTCGCCGATGCTGTGCAGGATCACGCCGTCGGCGTCGGTCAGCAGCACGAGGCTTTGCGTGTCGGCGATCTGCGCGTGGAGGTTCTCCATCACCGGGCGCGCGTGCGAGAACAGGGCGTGATTCGTGTCGAGCAGTTCGCGCAGTGCGACGCGCGACAGCGGCGAGAAATCCGGGCGTTCGTGCGCACGCAGGCCGACCGCGGTCGAACGCGCATGCGCCTGCGCGAGCAGGTCGGTGCGACCCGCGGTGGCGGGCAGCACGAAGGGTTGCGGCATGACTTGTCTCCTGTCGGTCCCAGTTAGCGCTTTAGCGCTTACTGGGACCCCATGCTTCGCGGTCGGTCCCAGTTAGCGCTTTAGCGCTTACTGGGACCCCATGCTTCGCGGTCGGTCCCAGTTAGCGCTTTAGCGGTTACTGATGTCCCATGCTCCTCGAAATCGGCCGGTCCGGTACACACAAACGCACTGAAATCCTCTACGGATTCCCGCCTTCGCGTGCGGCGCACCATCGGTGTGCGACCGGCAACCATCCGGGTACGCATCATCATACAAGCGCCGCGTACGAAGCGCGACCGCGAACAAAATCCCCTTGCTTTTAAATGCCCGCCTGCAATGATGGAAATGGAGCACGCACGCGCCGTGTTCCGCAATGCAACATGCATGCGACGCGACATGCATCCGTTCGGGAGACGCATCATGGTTCGGACGGAACTGAGAGTCGTGCTGGCGGCCATCGCCACATTCATCATGCTGGGCGGCATCGCCGTGGCGATCCACGGGCTGCTGTTCGATCTGACCGATGCGGTGCGATACGGGGCGGCCGCGATTGCGGTGGGTGCCACGACGGCCGCCATCGCGCTCAACGTCTGGCCGAACGACCCTCACTGACGCCGGTTTTGGAAACGGTGCCGGATGCCGCGCTGATCAGACGAATGCGCGTTGGAACGACGCACGCCGGAAAATTTGTCTCCTGCGCGAAACCGTCTAAAGTGGAAATCAACCGGCATGCGTTGTCCGCGCCTATCCCCGCGGGCGGTGCCTCCGCCGGCGAGCCCGCGTACACTTCGTCCGGCCGGTAGCGGACGACGGACGCGGTCATTCGTTTTCTACCGGTCGAGGCGGCTCCCATGCAGATCCATTTCACGAACGAGAAGCCCGAGTATTCGGGGCGCGACCTGATGCTTGCGTTCACGGCGTTGGTCAATGGCGAGCGCGTCCAATGTCAGATCACCGCCGAGGCGCTGGAAGACCACTTCGGCGCGGCGTCGCCGCGCTTCGAGGACATGGTCGGCGCATTCGACCAGCATCGCGACCGTATCGAGGCGGCTGCACGGCGCCTGCTGTCGGAGACACGCGCGCAGTGCGTGACGCTGCGCAGCGGCTATGTCCGCTTCTACGAGGCCAACTGGCGCGGATGACACGACGTTCGTCTTGCGGCGCGCGTCGCTGAGCGCTGCGCACGCGAAGACGTTGCCTTCATGCGATGCCGTTCGGCGGGGCCGGGCGGCATTTTCGTATGCGGGCCGTACCGGGTGGCCCGAGCGTCGGTGTGTTCGTGCGTGCCGGTTCGTCAGGATCGCAGAAGAATCATGCAAAAACGGAAACGCCACCCGAAGGTGGCGTTCTTTCATCGTGCTTCCTGCATCGCGCCGAAGCGCCGCCGTCACTCGCTGCCGAGGTAGAAGAAGCGGAACAGGAACACGGCTGCGATGAGCCACACGATCGGCTTGACCGAGCGGCCCTGGCCCGTCAGCAGCTTGAGGCCGCCGTAAGCGATGAAGCCGAATGCCACGCCGTTCGCGATCGAGTACGTGAACGGCATCAGCAGTGCGGTCAGCGCGGCCGGCACGGCTTCCGTTGCGTCGTCCCACGGCACCTCGACCATCTCGCGCAGCATCAGGCACGACACGTACAGCAGTGCCGGCGCCGTCGCGTAGGCCGGCACGACGCCGGCGAGCGGCGCGATGAACAGGCACGCGAGGAACAGCACCGCGACGGTGATGGCCGTCACGCCCGTGCGGCCGCCGGCCTGCACGCCCGACGCGCTTTCGATATACGCGGTGGTCGACGACGTGCCGAGCACCGAGCCCGCGACGATCGCCGTGCTGTCGGCGAGCAGTGCCTTGTTCAGGCGGTTCATCTTGCCTTCGACGAGCAGGCCCGCGCGGTTCGCGACGCCCATCAGCGTGCCCGTCGCGTCGAACAGCTCGACGAGGAAGAACACGAGGATCACGTTGATGATGCCGGTCGACAGCGCGGCGCGGATGTCGAGCTTGAACAGCGTCGCGTCGATCGACGGCGGCGCGGAGAACACGCCGTGGAACTGGTTGTCACCGAAGAAGAACGACAGGACCGTGACGCCGATGATGCCGATCAGGATCGCGCCGCGCACGCGCAGGTGGTCGAGCGTGACGATCGTGAAGAAGCCGACGATCGCGAGGATCGTGTCGTGCTTGTGCAGGTCGCCCAGCGTGACGAGCGTGGCCGGGTTGCCGACGATCACACCCGACGTCTTCAGCGAGATGATGCCGAGGAACAGGCCGATGCCCGCGGTGATCGAGATCCGCAGCGATTTCGGAATGCCGTTGACGATCGCCTCGCGTACGCGGAACAGCGTGACGAGCAGGAACAGGCAGCCGGAGATGAACACCGCGCCGAGCGCAGCCTGCCACGTGAAGCCCATGCCCTTGACGACCGTGTACGCGAAATACGCGTTCAGGCCCATGCCGGGCGCGCACGCGATCGGGTAGTTCGCGTACAGCCCCATGATGAGCGACGCCAGCGCCGCGACGAGGCAGGTCGCGACGAACACGGATTCCTTCGGCATGCCGGCGTCGCCGAGGATCGCGGGGTTGACGAAGATGATGTAGGCCATCGTCAGGAACGTGGTGACGCCCGCGAGTATTTCGGTGCGGAAGTCGGTGCCGGCTTCAGCGAAGCCGAAATACCGCTTGATGGATTCCATGAAGGCGTTTCTCCGGTCGGTTGTCGTGTTGCTTGTTGTGCCGAATTGTTGTAAAGGCAGCGCGGCCGGCTTACTGTAACCAGCCACTATTGCCCGGCTATCGGCGGATTGTAATAGCGCGGATAGCTCGGACGATATAGTTGGAGGGCACGATCGAAAGATCGATCGGCTGCCTGCGCGCGAACGGTCTGGCAGCCCGGCCGCGCGACGAAGGCGCGCATTTTACCGGTTCGGGCGGAACGAGCCGGAACAATTGGCTGAAACGGGAGGAGATGCGCGAACGATACCGAACGATGCATGCGCAACGGCGTGCAGGACGGCACACGCGGCGTATCACGCGGCGCGGGTGCGGGATGATGACATCCGACTGAAACGGAGCGCCCGCATGCTGCACGAACGCGGGGCAGGCAGCGCATGCGCGCGAACGCACGTGCGCGGCCGGTGCGGATGCCCGGCAGCGGCGTGCAGCGGCCATTCGTCAGTCCAGGCGGGTGCAGATATCGGGCTATCGTGCGCCGAAGCCGTCCCGCCCGCAACTGTCATTTCGTGACGCGGGGGCGACTGTGGTTTCTGTGTAAAAGATTGCAAGACCCCATCGCGTAAACCGGCAAGTCTTTCTAGGATAGATACACCGCGCATGCACACGCCGGCTGGAAATTGCCGACGCGGGGGAGTCGCAGTCCGTGCAGGCCAGGCGGTGAAGTGCGGTCAAGGCCGTTGCACGTTCGGGCAGGCACGGCCGGTTGCGATTGCCCGATGCGGGTTCGTCCGTAATCACGGAGGTCAGCATGTTGAACTGGATCAGCCGTTGGGCGATGCGACACGCCCCCACGCCGGAAAAAACCGCTGCGTCGATGCTCGTGACGGCGCGCATGGAACTGTTCGCTGCCGAACAGCGCGTCATCGACGCGAAATTACAAGCGGATTACTGGCGCATACGTGTGTCATTCCTGGAAGAGGTGCAGAAGCAGGGCATCGATCCGTGGGTGACCTCGCAGGCAGCGCAACGTCCCGACCTCGAGTCCACTCCCCGAAGCACGGGCCCGCGTCTCGCCGCCAGCACCTGATGCACCTGCTGCATCCGGTCGCTGCGCACGGCGCGCGATCGCTCGCGGCACGCACCGGCGTGCCGCGTCATTCGATGCGCACCCGCGGCACGTTACGCCGCGGGTGCGTCCGTTTTCGGTCGCGGCCGTTCCGCGTCTCGCGTGCCTGACGGCGCGTCACTCATCCACTCGTTCTCCCTGCCCCGAAGAGCAAACGTTGCACGTGCGCGAGCGTGCGCCTGAAGCGCTCGCCGCGACGCACGTATGCAGTCGTGAGCGTTGCTTCGGCCGACCGGTCGGCATCGGTGCCGAGCCAGATGCGCTCGCCACGTGCGATGCGCAGCACGTCGCCGGGCTGCACCCAGTAGTCGTCGACGCACGGCGGGCGCGTGACCCACAGCGCCGCGCCATGCGCGCGGAGTTCCGCGTCCTGCGGCGCGCGCCATGTCAGCGTCGTACGCGGCGCGACCGGGAAGCGGATCACGACAGTCGGTAACGCGATCGTGCCGGCGCGGCACCGATCGGGACGGTCAAACAGCGGGCTTGCCTGGTCCATCGTCTTCTCCTTTCAGTGAGCCGGACGAATGACGCGCACCAGAACAAAAAAGCCTCATCCGTTTCCGGTGAGGCCTTGTGTGACATGCGGTACTGCTCGACTGCTAACGCACACGCGCCTCCCGTGAACCATTCTTTCGAATGTTCATCGAGTGATGAATCGCGGCGGCGATGAGCGGGTACGTAGGCATGCGAACGAGTTTGTCTGCGTGGAACGACGTTGTCAACGATAATTTTCGGGATAGGCGAGGGTGATGCGTCGACGTGCTCGCCTGCCATGACGTGACGCCGCCGCATACCCGTATCGAGTGCGCAGCGGCACTTTCGTCATGGCCGACTTCGACTTCGACATCGCTCTCGCAACAAGCTGCGCATGCGCGCGAGCGCACGCTCCAGCCACGCGCCGCGACTCATCGCGTAGGCGGTCGTGATCGATGCTTCGGCCGGGCGGTCGCCGTCGGTGCTCATCCAGATGCGATCGCCGCGCCGCACGCGCAGCACGTCACCGGTTCGTATCCAGTAATCGTCGACGCTGCCGAGCCGCGTGATCCACAGCATCGCGTCGTGCACGCGGATCTCGGCGTCGTTTTTCGCGCACCATGTCAGCGTCTTGCGCGGCGCGACCGTGAATTGCATCACGACCCGCGGCAATGCGATCGCATCGGTGCGGCACCGATCGGGGCAGACAACCAGCCGGCTTGCTTGGTCCATCGTCATCTCCATCCGTTGAGCCGGGCGGGATGACGCGCACCAAAACAAAAAGGCCTCATCCGTTTCCGGCGAGGCCTTGTGACATGCGCAACTGAATCTCGATGCTAACGCACAAGCGCCTCCGGTGATCGCCACGCATGGGCGTTCACTCGGTTTTTATGCGCGATGGCGGCGGGCTTGAGCATAGGCATGCGAACGAGTGTGTCGTGGCGGCGCAGCAATGTCAACGGAAATTTCGAGATACGTGGCGATCACGCGTCGCGTTGCGCGAGCCCGTTCACGAGCAGCTCCGACAGCAGGCCCGTCATCCCTTCCGGGTGCGTGGCCGCGCGGGCCTTGAGCTGTTCGACGAGTTCGGCGTTGAGCTTGCAGGCGAACGGTACGAGGCCCTGTTCCTGGTCGAGCTTGCGCTGCGCGCGGCGGTCGAGCTTGGCTGCGTCGTCGGCACCCTTGCCGAAACGCGCGGAGCTGGACTGCTTCATCGCGTGCGTCAGCTTGAGCGCCTTGTTCTTTTCGAGATCGGTTTTCTTCATGGCCATCGCGGCACCTCCGGGAAATGAAGCCGCGATTGTACGCATTTCGGCGGGCGCCGCCCGCCGAGCCGGCCGGAAACCCGTTCAGGCACCCTTCGTCGTGCCCCAGTTGCCGCCGTGCGCGGCCGCCTGCGCGGCCGGCGAGCGGGCGAGATAGGCGAGCGCCTGTTCGGTCGAGCCTTCGTGGTGCGGCGTATAGCCCGGCTTGAAATAGCGCAGCGCCGCGCCGATCACCTTCCAGAACGACGGCAGGTGCCCGCGCCGCGAGCCTTGCCACCACGCGAGTACGAAACCCGGGTAGCGGCCGGCGGCCGGGTCGCGCCGGTACATGAACTTCGCGCCCGTCGTGATGTAGTGGAGCAGCAGCAGGATCACGAACGCCATGTGCACGCAGCGTTCTGGATAGGTGCCGCCCAGGTGCCGGTAGATGTCGAACGCGACCGTGCGGTGCTCGACTTCCTCGGCGCCGTGCCAGCGCAGCAGGTCGACCATCGTCGGGTCGGCTTTTCCTTCGTCGAGCCCGTGCGCGTTGAGCACCCAGTTGCCGAGATAGCCGAAGAAATGCTCGAGCGACGCGATTACCGCGAGCTGCTGGCGCAGCCAGAAACGCGTGTGGCCGATTTTCAGCCCGAGCGGCTGTTCGCCGAGCACGCGCGTGAAGAGGCGATTGAGCTTCTGCGTGAACGGCTTCGTGTCGATCCCGTGCCGGTCGTAGTAGTGCTTGAGCACGCCGCCGTGCGAACGCGAATGCACGGCTTCCTGGCGCAGGAAGCCTTCGGCCTCGTCGCGCAGGCGCGCATCGGTGATCAGCGGCAACGCCTTGTTGTACACGCGGCAGAACCACAGCTCGCCTTCCGGGAACAGCAGGTTCAGCGTGTTGATGATGTGCGTGCTGCCCGGGTCGTTCGGCACCCAGGTAATCGGCGTGTCGCTGAAGTCGAACTTCACGTGCCGGGCCTTGATCTTGTGATAGTCGGCGGTATCGGTCATCTGTGTCTCCCTGTGCGGCGTCGTGCGCCGTCAATGCGATGCCATGCTGACGCGGGCGATCATCCGGCCGAGCCACGGCATGAAGCGGCCGACGAAGCGCATCGCGTGCGCCTCGCCGCCGACCGCGACGACGGGGCGGTTGCGCAGCACGCCGTCGACCATCGCCTGCGCGACGGTTTCGGGTTTCAGGCCGCGCATCTGGTACAGCTTCGTCGCGCGCTTGCGCAGCCGCGCTTCGTCCTGTGCGTTGGCGCCCGCGTATTGCGTCGACGCCATGATTCCCGTTTCCGCGAAGCCGGGGCATACGGCCGTCACGCCGATGCCTTTTTCCGCGAGTTCCGCGCGCATGCATTCGCTGAGCATCAGCACGGCGGCCTTCGTCGTCGCATACGCGGGCAGGTCGCGCGACGGCCCGAACGCGGCGGCCGATGCGGTGTTGACGATGTGCCCGCCGGTGCCGCGCGCGGCCATCTGCTGCGCGAACAGCCGCGAGCCGTGGATCACGCCCCACAGGTTCACGTGCAGGATGCGCTCCCAGTGCCGCGTGCTCGTGTCGAGGATGCCGCCGGCCATGCCGATGCCCGCGTTGTTGATCACGACGTCCGCGCCGCCGAGTTCGCTGCCGACCCACGTCGCGAGCGCTTCCATTTCGTCGGCGGACCCGACGTCGACCTGCTTCGCGTGCGCTTGCGCACCGGTGAGCCCGATCAGCAGCGTGGTGCGTTCGGCGCTCGCGAGATCGATGTCGCACGCGACGATCGTCGCGCCTTCGCGGGCGAACGCGAGCGCCGCGCAGCGGCCGATGCCGCTGCCCGCGCCCGTCACCACCGCGACCTTGCCGCTGAAGCGGCCGCTCGTGGCGCGGCGGCGCGCATTCGCGAGCGCGGGCGGTTCGTTGCCCGATTCGACCGCGTCGATCAGTTGCCCGGCGAGCGCCGCGAAGCGCGTCGGATCGGCGAGCGGCAGCCAGTGGCCGGCCGCGATTTCACGGCGGTAGTACTGCGGCACCCAGCGCGACAGGTTCTCGGACAGCGCCGGGCTCACGTATTTGTCGCCGAGCGGCACGATGGTCTGCACCGGCGCATGCGCGTAGCGTTCGCGCGGCGCGAATAGGCAGCGGATGAAGTTCGCGCGATAGAGGCGCACGCCGCGCGCGCCGTCGTCGGCCTGCGTCGGGCGCGGCGTGGCGGGCGTTTTCTCGAGCCGGCGCAGCAGGCGGGGCCACGCGCGGCCGAGCCACAGCCGCCAGCCGAGCTCGGGGATGAACGGCAGGTGGAACAGGTACACGTACCACGACCGCACGAGCTGGCCGCCGAGCTTGCCGAGCGACGCGGGTGTCGGGCGCAGCACGCGTTCGCGCAGCCAGAAGCCGACATGGTCGAGGCACGGCCCCGAGCACGACGTGTACGACGCGATCCGGCCGGCGAGGCGCGAATCGGTGACGAATTCCCAGCCCTGGATCGAGCCCCAGTCGTGCGCGATCAGGTGCACGGCGCGGCCGGGGCAGAGCGCGTCGATCACCGCGACGAAGTCGTCGGTCAGCTTCGCGAGGTGGTAGTCGGCCGTGCGCTTCGGCACGCCGGACAGGCCCGCGCCGCGCACGTCGTACGCGATCACGTAGTGCTTGCGCGCGAGCAGCGGCGCGACGTGCTGCCAGACGCTGCTGTCGTCGGGGTAGCCGTGCACGAGCACGACCGGCGAGCGGGCCGGGTCGCCCCAGGTCTTGACCGCGAGCGTCAGGTCGCCGGAGGCGACCGCCGTTTCGCTATGAACCGATTCGAACAGGGCCAGCGGCGCTTCGTCGGAAAGAGGCTGCATCGTGAGTCCGTCGTTCAGGGAGTCGGGAGGAAGGGCGCGTTCGGGTCAGGCGGCGGCCGGCACGGTCGCGATGGCCCGCGACCGCTCGGCCTGGCGGCGCTGCCAGCGGCGCACGTGCGGCAGGTCTTCGTCGAGCCAGTACGCGTCGTCTTCGGTGATGACGAGCAGCTCTTCGAATTTCGCGCCGACGCCGGCGAAGCCGAGATGCGGCTCGACGGCCCACAGGCCCGGCACCGGTGCATGCTCGGAGCGGCGGTCGATCGACCACAGCGGCGACCAGCCTTGCTGTTTCGCCGCGCGGCCCTGGTCGAGCAGCAGGTTGCGCGTTGCGTTCAGCCCGAAGCGCGCGACGAAGCGCGGCTTGGAAAGCTTGTGGATCTTCGCGACGCGATGCGCGAGCACCTTGAACGGATACGCCTTGTGGCGCGGCTCGACACCCTGGCGGCGGCACAGCGCGTCGACTTCCTGCGCGACCTCGGCCATCGGCCGGCGCGCCTTCACGAGCCGCACGATCATGTCGCGGTGGTCCATCAGGTCGTCCTGCAGCTGTTCGAGGATCGGGTTGTGGCCGAGGCAGTGCGCGTAGCCGACATCGGCGACGATGCCGTCGAGCACCGGCGCGACGTCGAGGATCACCGGCATGTCGGTCTCGAGCTGGCGGTTGCTCGGGAAGAACGCGAGATTGAAGCCGCCCATGTGCTTGAGGCCCGAGAAGCCCTCGAATGCGGTGCGGTCGCCGAACCACGCGAACGGCTTGTGCAGCCAGTCGTGCACGCCGTTGTCCTGCAGCCATTCGGTCAGCAGGCGCGCCGCTTCCTTTTCGGTGATGCCGGGGTACAGCATCGCGCCGACGGTTTCGACGCAGCGGTATGCCAGCTGCTGGACCGCACGGAATTGCGGGAGCTCGTCGAGGTGGACTTCCGGCAGCGGGTGGTGATCGGCCATGATGCGTCTCCGTTTGGGGTGCTGATCCGGAATGCGCCCGCCGGCGTCACCGTCGCGGGTTATTCAGTCAGCATTTAATGTGTCATTGATTGATGTAACGATCATAGACGGTTCCGGAAAGTGCGCCAGCCCCCGGAGGTGAGGATTTGTCCTAATGAAGGGCCGAAATGGAGCGGAAACTCTAGATTTCCGGACGTTGGGCCGGAGGGCCCCAGCGCACTCGTCTGGATCGCGGACGCTGGCCGAGGATCGCCGCGAGCGGTCTGCCGGCGCCGGCCCAGAGGGCCGCGCGTGAGGCCGCCGTGCGACTGCCTGCCATGTCGCGCCGGATCAACTCCCCGTCGTGTCGCGACGTGACGCTGTCAAATTGCCGAAATAATTTCGTCACATCATTCGCCCCCGGTTCGGAGCCATTCCGATTTCGCCGCGCCGATCAGCGGCCGGTGCGCGGTGAGCCGTGCGGGATAGCGACTGAAACCGATTCGACATTTCCAGGGAGAGAGACCATGCAACGCCGCAAGTTCATGAATACCCTTGCCGCGGCGACCGCCGCGACGTCGCTGATGCTCAAGGCCGGCACGGCCGGCGCGAAGAGCACAGCCGTGCCGGATGCGCTGGACCCGGGCCGCTGGTCGCCGTTCAACGCCGCGCGCCTGCAGGCGGTGCTCGACCAGCATGGCGTCGCGAGCGCGCGCTACGACGAAAAGCGCCGCCCGTACGCGGTGTTCGACTGGGACAACACGTGCATCATGAACGACTGCGAAGAGGCGCTGCTGATGTACCAGATCAACCATCTGCAGTACAAGCTGACGCCGGCCGAATTCGTCGACGTGATGTGGAAGGACGTGCCGAAGGGCGCCTTCATGAAGGACTATGCGACGGTGGACGGCAAGCCGGTGACGATGGAAGACCTCGCGGCGGACATCGAATCCGACTATCGCTGGCTCTACGCGAACTACCAGGGATTCGGCGGCGACAAGAGCCTCGACGAGATTCGCGAGACCGATCAGTTCAAGGATTTCCGCGCGAAGCTGTACTTCATGTACGACGCGATCTGCGATACGCATCCGCTCGAGATCGGCTACAAGTGGATCATCTATTTCTACAAGAACATGACGACCGCCGAGCTGCAGGCGATGGCGGAAGCGTCGAACAACTACGGCATCGGCGACGCGCTGCGCAAGGTCCGCTACGAAAGCCCGAAGACGCTGCCGGGCAGGGCAGGCGTGGTGGCCGACACGCATTTCCACGGCATTCGCATTCATGAGGAAATCCGCGCGGTGATGCACACGCTGCGGGCGAACGGCATCGACGTGTACGTCAGCACGGCATCGCTCGACGATGTCGTGCGTGTGTTCGCCGGCAATCCGAACTATGGCTACGGCGTGCCGCCCGCGAACGTGATCGGCTTGCGTCTCGACATGCGGGACGGCAAGTACACGAGCACGTATCCGGCCGGCTGGCATTTCAACTGGGGGCCCGGCAAGACGGTGGGCATCCGCAACGTCCTCGAGTCGAAGAAGGGTTATGGCCCGCTGCTGGTGTTCGGCGACAGCGACGGCGACGCGTGGATGCTGCGCGACTTCAAGGACACCGCGGCCGGTGTGATCGTCAACCGGATGAAGAAGGGCGAGATCGGCGCGGACAGCAAACTCGCGGCCGAACAGATCGGGAAGTCGGACGCGCGCTTCCTGCTGCAGGGCCGCGACGAGCACACGGGCCTGATGATCCCGGACGAGAAGTCGATCAAGTACGGCAAGACCGAGCGCAAGCTGCTGGCTTGACGCGCGCCGGGCGCTGCGCCGTTGCGGCCCGGCGTCCGTCGGAATCGACGGCCGCGCCGCGCGGGCCGGAAACGGGCGTCTCAGCGCTCGCGCGGCGAGCCCAACCGCTCCAGCAACGCCCCCAGCAGATCGACCGGCAGCGGAAACACGATCGTCGAGTTCTTGTCCGCGGCGATCGTCGTCAGCGTCTGCAGGTAGCGCAGCTGCATCGCCTGCGGCTGCAGCGCGAGCCGTTGCGCGGCCTGCAGCAGTTTCTCCGACGCCTGCAATTCGCCTTCCGCATGAATCACCTTCGCGCGCCGCTCGCGCTCGGCCTCGGCCTGCCGCGCGATCGCGCGGATCATCGTCTCGTTCAGGTCGACGTGCTTGATCTCGACCGTCGACACCTTGATCCCCCACGCATCGGTCTGCGCGTCGAGCGTCTTCTGGATGTCGGCGTTCAGCTGCTCGCGCTCGGCGAGCAGCGCGTCGAGTTCGTGCTTGCCGAGCACCGCGCGCAGCGTCGTCTGCGCGAGCTGGCTCGTCGCCTCGAAGAAGCGCGCCACCTGGATGACGGCCTTCTCCGGGTCGACCACGCGGAAATACACGACCGCATTGACCTTCACCGACACGTTGTCGCGCGTGATCACGTCCTGCGCGGGTACGTCGAACACGACGGTGCGCAGGTCGATTCGCACGACCTGCTGGACGATCGGGATGATCAGCACGAGCCCCGGCCCCTTCACTTTCCAGAACCGGCCGAGCATGAACACGACACCGCGCTCGTACTCGCGGAAGATGCGGATCGACGACGCGACGAGCACCACGACGAAGACGATCAGGATGCTGCTGAAGCCGAACGTGAAACCGATCATGAAGGTTCTCCCTGGTGTTGTTCTCGATGTGGTTCCTGCCCCGGCACGTCGTAGAGCGGGGCGACCGTGAGCAGCAGCCCGTGGCGGCCGGTGACGCGCACGCGGCAACCGGCGGCAAGCGGCGCGCTGCTTGCCACGCGCCAGCGCTCGCCGCGCACGCGTGCCCAGCCGGCGGCGGACGGCGCAGTGCCGGCCGCGCCATGCGGCTGGTCGGCCTGCAGCCCGTCGTCGAGCACTTCGCCGATGCTGCCGACCATCGCCTCGGCGCCCGTCACGACCGGGCGGCGGCGCGCGCGCAGCGCGACGCCCGATACACCCGCGACCAGCAGCCCGCCGCCGAGCGCGAGGCTCGCGATCACGGGCCACGGGATTCCGTAGCCGGGCACTTCGGTGTCGATCAGCATCAGCGCGCCGATCGTGAACGACACGATCCCGCCGAAGCCGAGCACGCCGAAGGTCGGCAGGAACGCCTCGGCGACCAGGCAGCCGAGACCGAGCAGCACGAGGCCGAGGCCCGCATAGCTGATCGGCAGCAACTGCATCGCGAACAGCCCGACGAGCAGGCAGATCGTGCCGGCGACGCCCGGCAGCACGAAACCGGGGTTCGCGAATTCGAAAAAGAGGCCGTAGATGCCGATCGTCAGCAGGATCAGCGCGACGTTCGGGTCGGCAATGATCGCCAGGAAGCGGCTGCGCCAGTCGGGCTCGACCACGACGAGCGGCGCATGCGCGGTCGCGAGCCGCACCGTGCCGGCGGTGGTCGTCACCGTGTGGCCGTCGAGCTGGCGAGCGAGGTCGGCGGGATCCTGCGCGATCAGGTCGACCACGTGCTGTGCGCGCGCCTCGTTCGCCGACAGGCTCACGGCCTCGCGCACCGCGCGCTCGGCCCATTCGGCATTGCGCCCGCGCAGCTGCGCGAGGCCGCGGATATACGCGGAGGCGTCCTGCATCGCCTTGCGGATCTCGGTCGATTGGGTATCGGTCGGCAGGGCGGCCGCCGTAGCAGCCGCATCGGACGCCCCTGACGCGCCCGAGGTGCCGGCCGGCGCGCGCGGTGCCGCGGGGTTCCCGCCCGGCGGCGCCGCGCCGCCGATGCCGAACTGCACGGGCGACGCCGCGCCGAGATTGGTGCCGGGCGCCATCGCCGCGAAGTGGCTCGCATAGACGATGTAGGTGCCCGCGCTCGCGGCCCGCGCGCCGCCCGGCGCGACGAACGCGGCGACCGGCACCGGCGAGCCGAGGATCGCCTTGATGATTTGCCGCATCGACGTGTCGAGGCCGCCGGGCGTATCGAGTTGCAGGATCGCGAGCGGCGCGTGCTCGCGGGCGGCGCGATCGAGCGAGCGCACGATGAAGTCGGCGCTGGCCGGGCCGATCGCGCCGTTGACGGGGATCACGATGACCGGCCGCGCGGCGGGTGCGTCGGCGGGCGGCGGCGCGGCGACCGCGGCGCACACGACGAGCAGCGCCGCGAACAGCGCGGCGCGCGCGACCCGCGCGGAGAGCGGATGACGGGGGCGGCCGTCGGGCGCGGCAGGCGCCGGCGGCGGCTCATGACGGTGAAAGAGCATCGGGGCGTCCAGGCGGCGCGCGGCCGCGCGCCGTCCGGCTCGCGGAAAGGGCGTGGGCCCGATGCTTAAATATTAGGCGGTTTCTGCAGAAAGCGCGAAACCGCGGCCGTGCCGGCCGGATTCAGACCGCGCCGCTGCCGCGCGCGAGCACTTCATCGCGATAGTCGGCCGGGCTGCGCCCGCTCCATTTGCGGAACGCGCGGTAGAACGCGCTGGGCTCCGCGAAACCGGTCGCCGCAGCAACATCGGCGATCGTGCGCGCGGGGTCGGCCAGCGCCTCGAACGCAAGATCGCGCCGCAGCGTGTCCTTGATCGACTGGTACGCGTGGCCTTCCTGGTGCAGCTTGCGGCGCAGCGTGGCCTCGGCCACGTGCAGCCGCGCGGCCATCCCGCCCGCGCCCGGCCACGCGGCGGGCGGCATTCCGCGCAGCACCGCCCGCACGCGCTGCGCGAGCGCGTTCGGGTTGCGGTACTTGACGATGAAGCTCGCCGGTGCGTTGCGCAGGAACGTCTTCAGCGTCTTCGCGTTCTGCACGACCGGCAGCGTCGCGAATTCGGGATCGAAATCGACATACGAATCAGGCTCGTTGAAGCGCATGTCGTCACAGAACATCGACGGATATTCGTGGTCGGCGGGCGGTGTGTCGCAGCGGAAGCTCGCATGCAGCAGCGGGATGCGCCGCCCGATCAGCCAGCAGGTGAGCCCGTAGACGATGATGAAATAGGTCGCGTACGTGAACATCGCGGGCGTCGCACCGTTGTTGCGGTGCACGAAGCGCAGCCGCACGCGCTGCGGATTCGCGTCGAGCTCCGCATGCAGGTCGTCGAGCACGCAGTGCATGAAGTTCACCGCGCGCGCCATCGCGTGCAGCCCGTCGCGCGCGGACAGCGCCGCCTGGCTCATCGCGATGAAGCTGCCGCTGCGCATCGGGTGGCGATCCTGCCCGAAAAACTCGTCGTCGAGCGTGCGCGCGATCGCATTCCACAGCGCGCCGTATTGTTGCGCGGACACCCGTGCGCGCGGCTGCCCGAGCAGCGCGGGCGCGATGCCGGCCTGCGCGAGCAACGGTTCGGCCGCGACGCCGCGCCGCGTGGCCAGCGCGACGCTGTAAGCGACGAGGCTGATCGCGACGGTTCCCTTGTCTTCCTGCTTCATCCGTGCCGCCGGTGTGGCAAAAACGCTCAGTGTAAATGAGCGACGCGAGCATCGAACAGTCGCGCCTGCTTGCCTACACTTGTTGCATCGAAACGCAAGGACGGTCGCGCCCGGCGGCCGCGGGAGACAGCAGCACCATGGACGAGCTTTACACCGAAGACCAGCGGATGATCCGCGACGCCGCGCGCGCGTTCGCCACCGAGATGCTGGCGCCGAACGCGGCGCAGTGGGACCACGATGCGCACCTGCCCGACGCGATCGTCGCGCAGCTGGGCGAACTCGGCCTGCTCGGGATGATCGTGCCGCAGGAACTGGGCGGCTCGTATACGGACTACGTGGCCTACGCGCTGGCGATGGAAGAGGTTGCCGCCGGCGACGCAGCGTGCGCGACGATGATGAGCGTGCACAACTCGGTCGGCTGCGGGCCGATCCTCGGTTTCGGCACGCCGGCGCAAAAGGATCGCTGGCTGGCCGACATGGCCGCGGGCCGCGTGATCGGCGCGTTCTGCCTGACCGAGCCGCACGCCGGCTCCGAGGCGAACAACCTGCGCACGCGTGCGGAACTGCGCGACGGCAAATGGGTGCTGAACGGCGCGAAGCAGTTCGTGACCAACGGCCAGCGCGCCGGCGTTGCGATCGTTTTTGCCATGACCGACCCGGAAGCCGGCAAGCGCGGCATTTCCGCGTTCCTGGTGCCGACCGACACGCCGGGCTTCATCGTCGGCAAACCCGAGAAGAAGATGGGCATCCGTGCGTCGGATACGTGCCCGATCACGTTCGAGAACTGCGCGATTCCGGAAGAAAACCTGCTCGGCAATCGCGGTGAAGGGCTGAAGATCGCGCTGTCGAACCTCGAAGGCGGCCGCATCGGCATCGCCGCGCAGGCGCTCGGCATCGCGCGCGCCGCATTCGACAAGGCGCGCCGCTATGCGGGCGAGCGCGTGCAGTTCGGCAAGCCGATCGCCGAGCACCAGGCGATCCAGCAGAAGCTCGCCGACATGGCCGTGCAGATCAACGCCGCGCGCCTGCTCGTGCATCACGCGGCGAAGCTGCGCACGGCCGGGCTGCCGTGCCTGTCGGAAGCGTCGCAGGCAAAGCTGTTCGCATCGGAGATGGCCGAGCGCGTGTGCTCGGACGCGATCCAGATCCACGGTGGCTACGGCTACCTGGTCGATTACGAGGTCGAGCGTCACTATCGCGACGCGCGCATCACGCAGATTTACGAAGGCACCAGCGAAGTGCAGCGGATGGTGATCGCGCGGCAGCTTTGAGCCGCGACGATTGCCCCGGCGACGACATCACGCAGGGCACGAGGGCAGCGCGGCGAACGCGGCACGCAACGACGTGACCGTGCGCCGCAACAGAGGCAACCGGGCATGCGCTGCGGCACATGCCCGGTTCGACGCATGGAGACTGGAGGACACGATGACGGTACAGGCATTCCTGAACGCACGCGACTTTCTGCTGCGCCACCGCACCGACTACGACACCGCGTACCGCGAGTTCGAGTGGCCGGTGCTCGACGCATTCAACTGGGCGCTCGACTACTTCGACCCGATGGCGCGCGGCAACGACCAGCCCGCGCTATGGATCGTCGACGCGGCGACCGGAACGGGCGATCCGTATTCGTTCGCGCAGATGTCCGAGCGTTCGTCGCGGATCGCGAACTGGCTGCGCTCGATCGGCGTCGTGCGCGGCGACCGGATCCTGCTGATGCTGCCGAACCGTGTCGAGCTGTGGGACGCGATGCTCGCCGCGATGAAGCTCGGCGCGATCGTGCTGCCTGCCACCACGCAACTGTCGCCCGACGACGTACGTGACCGCGTGCAGATCGGCGGCGCGAAATACGCGATCGTCGACGAGAACGAAACCGCCAAGTTCGAACAGCCGGATCTCGGCCTCGCGCGGAAGATCGTCGCCGGCGCGCCGCGCGCGGGCTGGCTCGCGATGGACGACGGCTATGCGGCGAGCGCCGTATTCGAGCCGGACGCCATCACGCACGCGAACGATCCGATGCTGCTGTACTTCACGTCGGGCACGACGTCGAAGCCGAAGCTCGTCGAGCACACGCACCGCACCTATCCGGTCGGCCATCTGTCGACGATGTACTGGGTCGGCCTGCAACCGGGCGACATCCACTGGAACATCAGCTCGCCGGGCTGGGCGAAGCACGCGTGGAGCTGCTTCTTCGCGCCGTGGAATGCGCAGGCATGCGTGTTCGCGTTCAACTACGCGCGCTTCGAGCCGAAGGTGGTGCTCGATGCGCTCGTCAAATACCAGGTGACGACGCTGTGCGCGCCGCCGACCGTGTGGCGCATGCTCGTGCAGCAGCCGCTCGCGTCGTTCGACGTGAAGCTGCGCGAGATCGTCGGCGCGGGCGAGCCGCTGAATCCGGAGATCATCGAGCGCGTGAAGAGAGCGTGGGGCATCGCGATCCGCGACGGCTACGGCCAGACCGAAACGACCTGCCTGATCGGCAACTCGCCGGGCCAGCCGGTCGTCGCGGGTTCGATGGGGCGGCCGCTGCCCGGCTACCGCATTGCGCTGCTCGACCCCGACGGCGCGCCCGTGACCGAAGGCGAGGTCGCGCTGCCGATCGGCGCCGGCGTCCCGCGCCCGGTCGGGCTGATGAACGGCTATGCGAACAACCCCGACGCGACGGCCTACGCGATGCGCGACGGCCACTACCGCACGTCGGACATCGCGATGCGCCGCGACGACGGTTACTACGTGTACATCGGCCGCGCGGACGACGTGTTCAAGTCGTCCGACTACCGGCTGAGCCCGTTCGAACTCGAAAGCGTGCTGATCGAGCATCCGGCGATCGCCGAGGCAGCCGTCGTGCCGAGCCCCGACCCCGTGCGGCTGTCGGTGCCGAAGACCTTCATCACGCTGCGCCAGGGTTACGAGGAAAGCCCCGAACTCGCGCTGGAAATCTTCCGCTTCTCGCGCGAGAAGCTCGCGCCGTACAAGCGCATTCGCCGCCTGCAGTTCGCGGAGCTGCCGAAGACGATCTCGGGGAAGATCCGCCGCGTCGAATTGCGCCGCCGCGAGATCGAGCGTGGTGACGACGCAAGTGAACGGATGCCCGGCGAATACTGGGAAGAAGATTTCGTCGCCGAACTGAAGTGACGTGACCGCGGGCCGCGCGCGTCGCATTCCGCGGCCGCCGCCCGCAGCCGAATTGAACCGGCCGCGCGGCGATATCGCGCTTCGCGGCCCTCTGCCAGGAGAAAAGATCGATGAACGCGAATTCGAAAGACGTGCCGACGGTCAAGCTGCTGATCGACGGCGCCTTCGTCGAGTCCGCCACGAACGAGTGGCGCGACATCGTCAACCCGGCGACGCAGCAGGTGCTCGCGCGCGTGCCGTTCGCGACCGTCGCGGAAGTCGACGCAGCCGTGCAGGCCGCGCACACCGCCTTCGCGACGTGGAAGAACACGCCGATCGCCGCGCGCATGCGCATCATGCTGAAGTTCCAGGATCTCGTGCGCACGAACCAGCAGCGCATCGCGAAGACGCTGACGGCCGAGCAGGGCAAGACGATTCCCGATGCCGAAGGTGACATTTTCCGCGGCCTCGAAGTGGTCGAGCATGCGTGCTCGATCGGTTCGCTGCAGCTCGGCGAATTCGCGGAGAACGTCGCGGGCGGGGTGGATACCTACACGCTGCGCCAGCCGCTCGGCGTGTGCGCGGGCATCACGCCGTTCAACTTCCCCGCGATGATTCCGCTGTGGATGTTCCCGATGGCGATCGTCTGCGGCAATACGTTCGTGCTGAAGCCGTCGGAACAGGATCCGCTGTCGACGATGCAGCTCGTCGAGCTCGCGATCGAGGCCGGCGTACCGAAAGGGGTACTGAACGTCGTGCATGGCGGCAAGGAAGTGGTCGACGCGATCTGCACCCATCCGCTCGTGAAGGCCATCTCGTTCGTCGGTTCGACGGCGGTCGGCACGCACGTGTACAACCTCGGCAGCGCGCACGGCAAGCGCGTGCAGTCGATGATGGGCGCGAAGAACCACGCGGTCGTGCTGCCCGATGCGAACCGCGAGCAGGCGATCAACGCGCTCGTCGGCGCGGGCTTCGGCGCGGCCGGCCAGCGCTGCATGGCGACGTCCGTCGCGGTGCTCGTCGGCAACGCGCGCGACTGGCTGCCGGACATCGTCGCGAAGGCGAAGGCGCTGAAGGTCAATGCGGGCGCGGAAGCCGGCACGGACGTCGGGCCGGTCGTGTCGAAGGCCGCGAAGGAACGCATCCTGTCGCTGATCGACGCGGGCGTGAAGGAAGGCGCGAAGCTCGAACTCGACGGCCGCGACGTGAAGGTGGCCGGCTACGAGCAGGGCAATTTCGTCGGCCCGACGATCTTCTCGGGCGTGAAGACGAACATGTCGGTCTACACGCATGAAATCTTCGGCCCCGTGCTGGTCGTGATGGAAGCCGACACGCTCGACGACGCGATCGCGCTCGTCAACGCGAACCCGTTTGGCAATGGCGTCGGCCTGTTCACGCAGAGCGGCGCGGCCGCGCGCAAGTTCCAGAGCGAGATCGACGTCGGCCAGGTCGGCATCAACATCCCGATCCCGGTGCCCGTGCCGTTCTTCAGCTTCACCGGCTCGCGCGGTTCGAAGCTCGGCGATCTCGGCCCGTACGGCAAGCAGGTCGTGCAGTTCTACACGCAGACCAAGACGGTCACCGCGCGCTGGTTCGACGACGATACGACGGCCGGCCCGGTGAACACCACGATCCGGTTGCACTGAGCGGCGGAGGAACCCAACATGAAAATCGGATTTATCGGCCTCGGCCACATGGGCGCGCCGATGGCGCTGAACCTGCTGAAAGCCGGCCATGAAGTGCACGCGTTCGACCTGAGCGCCGATGCATTGCGCGCGCTGCAGGATGCCGGCGCGCGGGTGGCCGCGTCGCCGCGCGATGCGGCCTCGGGCGCGACGTTCGTCATCACGATGCTGCCGGCCGCACCGCACGTGCGCTCGGTGCTCACCGGCGAGAACGGCGTGCTCGCCGGCCTCGGCGCGGGCGCGACCGTGATCGATTCGAGCACGATCGACCCGGCGAGCGCCCAGGCGTTCGGCGCGCTCGTGCGCGAGCACGGCGGCGCGTTCGTCGATGCGCCGGTGTCGGGCGGCACCGGCGGTGCGGCCGCCGGTACGCTGACCTTCATGGTCGGCGGCAGCGATGCGGATTTCGGGCGCGTGAAGCCGGTGCTCGCGGGCATGGGCAAGAACATCGTCCACTGCGGCGCGACGGGGATGGGGCAGGTCGCAAAGGTCTGCAACAACCTCGTGCTCGGCATCTCGATGGCGGCGGTGTCGGAGGCGATGTCGCTCGGCGTCGCGCTCGGCATCGACCCGAAGGTGCTGGCCGGCATCGTCAACACGTCGACGGGCCGTTGCTGGAGCTCGGATACTTACAACCCGTATCCGGGCGTGATCGAGACCGCGCCGTCGTCGCGCGGCTACTCGGGCGGCTTCGGCACCGACCTGATGCTGAAGGATCTCGGCCTCGCGAACGATGCCGCGAAGCAGGCACGCCAGCCTGTCTATCTCGGCGCGCTCGCGCAGCAGCTGTACCAGACGATGAGCAGCCGCGGCGACGGCCAGCTCGATTTCTCGGCGGTGATCCGCCTGTACCAACCGGCCACGAAGAAGGACGCCTCATGATCGAACTCGACTACGTCGACGACGGCGCGATCGCGTGCGCGACGCTCAAGCGTCCGCCTGCGAACGCTTTTACCGCCGACGGGCTGCGGCAACTGCAGGAAACCGTCGCCGAACTGAATGCGAACCCGCGCGTGCGCGCGCTGGTGATCACCGGCGACGGCCCGAAGTTCTTCAGCGCGGGTGCCGACCTCAACACGTTCGCCGAAGGCGATCGCGCTATCGCGCGTGCGATGGCGTCGCGCTTCGGCGCGGCGTTCGAGGCGCTGCACGACGCGCGCGTCGTGACGATCGCGGCGATCAACGGCTATGCGATGGGCGGCGGGCTCGAATGCGCGCTCGCGTGCGACCTGCGGATCGCGGAGACGCATGCGCAGATGGCGCTGCCCGAGCCGTCGGTCGGCCTGCTGCCGTGCGGGCTCGGCACGCAGACGCTGCCCTGGCTCGTCGGTGAAGGCTGGGCGAAAAAGATCATCCTGACCGGCGCGCGTGTCGATGCGGCCACGGCGCTCAGGATCGGCCTCGTCGAGGACGTCGTGGAATCGGGCGCGTCGCGCGATGCGGCGCTCGCGCTCGCGCGCAACGTCGCGCGGCAGAGCCCGCATGCGGTCGCGTACAGCAAGGAGCTGATCGGCCTCGCGCGCCGCGGCGTGCCGCGCAGCGCGGCGCTCGCGGTCGAGCGCGAACGCTTCGTCGACCTGTTCGAGACGAACGATCCGCGCGAAGGCGTGGCCGCGTTCCTCGGCAAGCGCGCACCGCAGTGGCACAACGATGGAGAGCCGCAACGATGAGTACGCCGGTGACGAATCACGACGCGTTCGCGGAGCATGCACCGGAGGTGCTGTTCCGCGTGGTGAACCGCGTGGCGCTGATCACGCTGAACCGGCCGGCGGCGCTCAATGCGCTGTCGTATCCGATGATCGGCGAGCTGGCCGCGCTCCTCGAGCGCTGCCGTGACGACGACCAGATCGTCGCGGTCGTGCTGCGCGGCGCCGGCGAGAAGGGTTTCTGCGCGGGCGGCGACGTGCGCGCGCTGTACAGGATGGTCGCGCAGCGCGAGACCTGGCTGCCGTTCTTCGTCGACGAATACCGGCTCGACTACGCGATCCATACGTTCCCGAAGCCGGTGGTCGCGCTGATGGACGGCGTGACGATGGGCGGCGGCATGGGCCTCGCGCAGGGCGCGGCGCTGCGTGTCGCGACCGAACGCAGCAAGATCGCGATGCCGGAGACGCGCATCGGCCTCGTGCCCGACGTCGGCGCGACGCATTTCCTGTCGCGCATGCCGGCCGAACTCGAGCTGTACGTCGGGCTGACCGGCGCGATGCTGTCGGGCGCCGACGCGCTCACGGCGAAGCTCGCGGATCTCTGCGTGCCGTCCGCCTGGCTCGACACGTTCGAGACGCGCATCGAAAGCGTCAAGTGGGAAGGCGATGCGCTGCCGTTGCTGCGCAAGGTGTTCGAGCCGCCGTGCAACGTCGTGCCGCATGCGGCGCTCGACAGCCAGATGCCGTGGATCGTGCGTCACTTCGACAAGCGCTCGACCGTCGAGCGGATCGTCGCGACGCTGACGCAGGATCTTGCGCGCGAGGAGCTGTCGCGCGAGCACCGTCAATGGCTGCAGGCGACGCTCGATGCGCTCACCGGCCATTCGCCGACGATGCTGTGCGTGACGCGCGAAGCGCTGCTGCGTGGTCGCCAGATGACGCTGGCCGAATCGTTCCGGATGGAGCTCGGCATCGTCGCGCGGGCGATCGAGGAAGGCGACTTCTGCGAGGGCGTGCGTGCGCATCTCGTCGACAAGGATCGCAAGCCGCGCTGGGCGCCCGCGTCGCTCGTCGAGCTGCGCGCCGAACGCGTGCGGCATTTCCTCACGTCGCCGTGGAAGCTGTTCGCGCATCCGCTGGCGGCGCTGGGCGCGGATTGAACCGCCGGCATTGCGCCGGCAATCTGCAAGGCGGCGCATGCTTCGGCATGCGCCGTTTTTCTGTTTCGAATCCGACATTCCATTCCAACCGCTTCTGATTGCATGTCCATGCGGATTTTCCCGTGCCAGGCCGCTTCCCGATGAAAACGCTCGCGTATCTTGCCTGCCTGACCGCGGTCGGGCTCGTGCTGCGGGTTGCAGGCGTCCCGCATGGCCTGCTGCTCGGCGCGATTCTCGCCGCGTCGATCGCGACCAGCCGGTTCGGTTTCGCGCCCAGGCTGCGCTTCGGTCTCGAGTTCGTGCAGATCGTGCTCGGCATGGCGACCGGCTTGTTGTTCAGGTCGTGGGACACGCAGACGGTCGTTTCGATCGTGCCGAGCCTGGGCGTCCTGCTCGTATGCCTGGCCACGCAGATCGCAGTCGGCAGTCTTTGGCTGTCCCGCGTCTCGCGCTGGAACCGGGCCGATGCACTGTTGGCCGTCTATCCCGGCGCACTCGCCGCGGTATTCGACCTGCTGGAATCCGAGCGCGCGTCGGCCAAGGTGATCGTCGTGCATCTCGTGCGGCTCCTGTCGATCACGATTCTCGTCAGTTGCTTCATTCCGGCGCAGGCGGGTGCGCCGCAGCAAGCGGCGGTCACCGCGTTGCCGGCCGAGACATGGCTGGCGCTGACGGGGCTGGTCGCGCTGTGCGTGCTGGCCGGGCGGGCGTTGCTCGGGCTCGGTGTGCCGGCGCCGTTCATGATCACGGCCATCGTGCTGACCGGCGTGTTCGTGCGAGCGGGATGGCTGCATGACGTCGAAGTGCCGGCATGGTGTGTCGATGCGGCGTCGGTCATCCTGGGCGCGCTGATTGGCGCACAGTTCAAGCAGATCACACTGGCGGACGGGCTGCGATACGGCCGGACCGGCCTTGCGTGCATCGCGCTGATGCTGATGGTGGCCGGTGCGTTCGCGTGGGCGATGGCGCGGCTGTCCGGCTATGGGGTGCTGCCGCTGTGGCTTTCGTATGCGCCCGGGGCCATCGAGACGATCACGATCGTGGCCTATGGCGGCGGATTGAATGTCGTGTTCGTCCTGTCACATCATCTGACGCGGCTGGTCGTGCTGCACTTCGCGCCGGCGGCACTCGCCCGCGCCCGCCGCCGGCGCATGCTGGCGATCGACGGCGGTGACGCGAAGTAGCGCGGGTAGCGCGCACGTGTCGCACGTTTGTGTACGGCACGATCCGCGGCACCGTGCGCAGTCCTGCCTATCGCTCGATCATCGGCGGCACCGCCTGCGCGAGCGCGTCGATCACGCAGCGCGTCTTGCGCGGCAGGTAGCGCGTCTTCGGCCAGATCGCGTGGATGTCGCCTTCGCAGACGAAGCAGCGATCCAGCACGACCACCATCTCGCCGCGCTTCACGTACTGGTCGAGCAGCCAGCTCGGCACCCACGCGATTCCGAACCCCGACGCGCCGGCCGCCGCGATCGCCTGCACGTCGTCGAAACTGAGCTGGTGCGGCATGTCGACCCGTACCGTCGAGCCGTCCAGCGCGCGCAAGTCCCACGGTTGAATCACGCCCGAGCGTGAATACGCGATCGTCCGGTGGTCTTTCAGGTCGTCGAGCGTCTTCGGCATCCCGTAGCGGGCGAGATACGACGGCGCCGCGCCGAGGCTGCCGTATTGCGTGCCGAGCCGCCGCACCGCGAGGCTCGTGCTGTCCGCGAGCGTGCCGATCCGCACTGCGAGGTCGATGCCTTCCTCGACGAGATCGACGAAACGGTCGGTGATCGACACGTCGATTCGCAAATGCGGATAGGTGCGCGCGAGATCGAGCACGATGGGCGTCACGCAGTGGTGCCCGAACGCAAGCGGCACGCTCAGACGCAGCTTGCCGCGCGGCTCGTTGCGGCCGCAGTCGAGGTCGGCTTCCGCCGCTTCCAGTTCAGCGAGCGCGCGCACGCAGCGATCGTAGTACGCCTGGCCGTCGTCGGTCAGGCTCTGGCTGCGTGTCGTGCGCTGCAGCAGCCGCGCGCCGAGCCGCTTCTCGAGCCGTGCAACGGCCTTGCCGACCGCCGAGCGCGTCATGTCCAGCCGTTCCGCGGCGAGCGCGAAGCTGCCCGATTCCACTACCTGGACGAAGGTCGTCACGCCGTCAAGTCTGTCGGTCATGGGGGAAATTGAGTCCTGCAGTTCCCCAGTCTGGAGAAATGCGTGCGTCAATGGGGATGGAAATTCTCACTATAGTACCGATTCCCGTCCTGCGTGCGTGACTGGCCGCACGCGGCGAATCTTTCTCACCTGGAGGCGCGCGGCCCGTTGCCGGGCTGCGGCGCAATACGCATGACGCAATCCGACTCCCGCAGGAATGCGGTCGCACTCGCGGCCGTCTGTCTCACGTCGCTGATGTTCGGCCTCGAAATCTCGAGCGTGCCGGTGATCCTGCCGACGCTCGAACACGTGCTGCATGGCGATTTCAACGGCATGCAGTGGATCATGAATGCGTACACGATCGCGTGCACGACCGTGCTGATGGCAGCCGGCACGCTCGCCGACCGGTTCGGCCGCAAGCGCGTGTACGTGATCGGCACCGTGCTGTTCGGTTTGACGTCGCTGCTGTGCGGGCTCGCGCCGAACGTGCCGGTGCTCGTCGCGGGCCGGCTGCTGCAGGGCGCCAGCGGCGGCGCGATGCTGATCTGCCAGATTGCGGTGCTGTCGCATCAGTTCCGCGAGGGCCGCGAGCGTGGCCGCGCGTTCGGGATCTGGGGGATCGTGTTCGGCATCGGGCTCGGGTTCGGGCCGATCGCCGGCGGCGCGATCGTCGCGCTGGCGAGCTGGCCGTGGGTGTTCCTCGTCCATGCGCCGCTCGCGGCCATTGCGCTCGTGCTGATCGGCGGCGCGGTGCAGGAGTCGCGCGATCCGCACGCGGGCAGGCTCGACGTCGCAGGCATCGTCACGCTGTCGCTCGCGGTGCTCGGCCTGGCGTTCTATATCACGCAAAGCGCGGCGCTCGGGCTGACCAGCGCAGCCGGCCTCGGCGTGCTCGGCGCGACCGTGCTGGCGCTGGCCGGCTTCTTCATCGCGGAACGCGCCAGTGCGCGGCCGATGTTCGATTTCTCGGTGTTCCGGATTCGCGCGTTCACCGGCGCGATCTTCGGTTCGATGGGGATGAACTTCAGCTTCTGGCCGTTCATGATCTACCTGCCGATCTGGTTCCAGGTCGCGCTCGGCTACGACAGCGTGACGGCCGGCCTCGCGTTGCTCGCGTACACCTTGCCGACGCTGGTCGCGCCGCCGTTCGGCGAACGGCTCGCGCTGCGCTACGGGCCGGGTGTCGTGATCCCGGGCGGCCTGTTCACGATCGCCGCGGGGTTCGCGTTGATGCGGATCGGCAGCGCGGCCGACCATGCAAGCTGGATCACGATGCTGCCCGGCTGCGTGATCGCCGGCATCGGGCTCGGGCTCACGAACACGCCCGTGACCAACACGACGACGGGCGCGGTGCCGAGTTCGCGGGCCGGGATGGCGTCGGGCATCGACATGAGCGCGCGGATGATCTCGCTCGCGCTGAACATCGCGGCGATGGGCTTCGTGCTGGTCGCGGGGATCGTCGCGAACCTGAAGGCCGGTGTCGCGGGCACGATCGGCGACGCAGCGCTGCGCCGGCTCGCGCAGGAGATTGCGTCCGGCCGGACCGACGGGCTGCACGAGATCGCACCGGCGCTCGCGCAGGCCGACCCGACCGGCGCGGCGCTGCACGCGGCGCTCGTGCACGGGTTCGGCTGGGTGATGGTGTATGGCGCGGCGGGCGTGGCACTGCTCGCGACGGCGAGCGCGGTGGCGTTCGCACCGGCGCGGCGTGGGGCGCCCGTGTGTGAATGACGCCGCGCGTGATCGGCGCGGCCGGCGCGGTGCACGCGCCGGTCAGGACATCCCGCCGCCGAGCGCGCGGTACAGCGTCATCTGGTTGTTGAGCCGGTTCAGGCGCGTCAGCTCGTCCGCGCTTTGCGCATCGCGCAGCCGCTGCTGCTGGTCGAGCCACGGCTGCACGGCGGTCGCGCCGGCCGCGAAGCGCGCGGCGGCCAGCTGTTCGGCGCGCTGCGCTTGGGCCAGCGACAGCGCGCGCTGCTCGGCTTCGCGTTCGAGCTGCACGCGCGCCGACAGCGCATTCTCGACTTCCGCGAGCGCCGTGTAGAGCTTCTGGCGGAACCCGACCACGGCTTCCTCGTACTGCGATTTCGACACCTTGATCTGCAACTGCATCGTGTTCCACTGGATGAACGGCAGCGCGAGGCCGAGCCCGAGCGTGCCGACCGGATTCATCAGCACGCGCTCGAGGCTCGTGCTCGACGTGCCGGCCTGGCCGGTCAGCGTGAAGGTCGGATAGAAGCTCGTGCGCGTCGCATCGACTTGCGCGAGCGACTCGCGCAGCCGGAATTCCGCCGCGCGCAGGTCGGGGCGCCGGCCGAGCAGGCTCGCGGGCAGGCCGGCCGCGACTTCCGGCGGCGCCGCGACGGGTAGCGCCGACGGTTCCGCTGCGAGTTGCTGCGGCGGCCGGTCGAACAGGATCGCGAGCGCGTGGCGATTCTCGGTGCGCTGCTGGATCAGTTGCGTCTGTGCGGCGCGTTGCGCGGCGAGGCTCTGTTCGGCCTGCGCAAGGTCGAGCCCCGACACGGCGCCGGCCGTATGCCGCGACCGGACGACCGCGAGCGTGCGGACCGCATATGCGATGTTCGCGTCACCGAGCGCGATCTGCCGGTTCAGATAACCGATCTGCCAGTACAGCGACGCCGTCGTGCCGATCAGCGACAGCCTTGCGGCTTCGAGATCGGCCGCCGTCGCGTCGGCTTCCCAGCGCGCGGCGTCGCGCAGCGCGGCCAGGCGGCCCCACAGGTCGATTTCATAGCTGAGCGAACCGGTCACGCCGCTCGTCCGGCTCATCTGGTGCGTATCGAGCGTGCGCGACACAGTGCCGTTCGCGCCCAGTGACACGGTGGGCGTCAGGTTCGTATCCGCGAGCCCGGCCTGCAGCTGCGCGCGGTACACGCGGATCGCCGCGATCGCGAGGTCGTTGTTGGCACGCAGTGCGTCGTCGATCAGCGCATCGAGTTGCGGATCGCCGAAGCTGCGCCACCAGTCGCGCGTCGTTGCCGGTGCGTCGGCGGAAACCGGTGCTTCCCAGTTCGCGGGCATCGCGACGGCGGGCAGCGGTTCGTGGCGCGCGCCGGCGCAGCCGGCGAGCAGCGCGGCCGCGCACGCGAATGCGCCGAGGCGGTGAAGCGGTGAGGAATGCGTCATGGCGGGCCTTGCGTCAGTCGCGCGCGAGCGCATCGATCGGATCGAGCCGCGATGCATTGCGCGCGGGCATGAAGCCGAAAATCACACCGGTGAGCGTCGAGCAGACGAACGCGGTCACGATCGCGCCGGCCGAGAACACCATCTTCCATTGCGCGACGAACATCGAGAACAGCGCACCGAGCCCGAACGACAGCGCGATGCCGATCGTGCCGCCGAGCAGGCAGACGAGCACGGCCTCGACGAGAAACTGCTGCAGGATGTCGGACTGGCGCGCGCCGACCGCCATCCGGATGCCGATTTCGCGGGTGCGCTCGGTGACCGACACCAGCATGATGTTCATCACGCCGATCCCGCCGACGACGAGCGAGATCACCGCGATCAGCGACAGCAGCAAGGTGAGCGACTGGCCGGTCTTCTCGACGGTCTTCACCACGCTGTCCATGTTGTACGTGAAGAAGTCCTTGCGGCCGTGGCGCTGCGTCATCAGCTTTTCGAGGCTTTTCTCGGCGGCGGCGCTCGGCTGCCCGTCGCGCACGCGCACGGTGATGCTGTCGAGATGGCGCTGCCCGAACAGGCGCCCGCTCGCGGTGGTGTACGGCACCCATACGTTCAGGCTCTTCACGCTGCCGAACGCGCTCTTCTTGTCGGCGGTCACGCCGATCACGACGCACGGCACGTTGTCCACCAGGATCACTTCGCCGATCGGGTTGCGCGTCGCGCCGAACAGCTTGCGGCGCGTGTTCTGGTCGATCACGGCCACCTGCACCTGGCGGCGCACCGCGTCCTCGTCGAATGCGACACCCTGCGCGAAGCGCATCCCGCGGGCCTGGAAGAAGCGGTCGCCGACGCCGCTCACGAGCGCGTTCACGTCGACGTTGCGGTAGCGCAGCAGCAGCGTGCGCGACGTTTCGGGCGTCGCGCTGTCGACGTACGGCTGTTCGGCGAGCGCGGCGACGTCGGCGGGCACGAGCGTCTGGATCGCGTCGGCGCGGCTGTCGCCCCAGTCGGTGCCCGGATAGAGGTTGATCGTGTTCGTGCCGATGCTGCCGATCTCGTCGAGCATGTAGCGCTTCGCGCCTTCGCCGATCGCGACGATCGACACGACCGACGTGATGCCGATGATGATGCCGAGCATCGTCAGCAGCGTGCGCAGCCGGTGCGACACGAGCGCGATCCACGCCATCCGGCACGCCTCGGCGAAGCGGCCGGAGCCGGCCGCGAAGCGTCGCGTGCGGGTGCCGGTATCGGGATGCGCATCGGTGTTGACCGGTGCGGGCGGCGATGGCGTGTCGTGGTGACCGTCGGCGGGTAGCGCGCCGGCTTCCGCGTCGATCGACTCCGCCGCTTCTGCTGCGCCCACGCTCACTTCCGCGAGGGCTTCCGCATAGTGCCGATTCGGCCGGTCGGCGACGATCTCGCCGTCGCTGATCTCGATGATGCGCTTCGCATGGCGCGCGACGGCCTGGTCGTGCGTGACGATGACGATCGTATGGCCGAGCGCGTTCAGCTCGTGCAGGATGCGGATCACGTCCTGGCCGCTTTTCGTGTCGAGCGCGCCGGTCGGTTCGTCGGCGAGGATCACCTGGCCGCCGTTCATCAGCGCACGCGCGATGCTCACACGCTGCTGCTGGCCGCCGGAAAGCTGCCCGGGGCGATGGTGCGCCCGATCCGCGAGCCCGAGGCGCGCGAGCAGTTCGCGTGCGTGTGCGTGCCGCTCGGCGCGCGGCGTGCCGGCGTAGATCGCGGGCATTTCGAGGTTCGCGACCGCGTCGACGTGCGGCAGCAGGTGATAGCGCTGGAACACGAAGCCGAAGTGCTCGCGGCGCAGTTGCGCGAGCTCGTCGCTGTCGAGCATGTGCGTGTCGCGGCCGCCCACCGTGTAGGTGCCTTCGCTCGGGTGGTCGAGGCAGCCGAGGATGTTCATCAGCGTCGACTTGCCGGAGCCCGACGCGCCGACGATCGCGACGATCTCGCCCGCGTGGATCGACAGGTTGACGTTGCTCAGGACAACGACATCCTTGTCGCCGGCCGGGAAGCGTCGCGTAACGGCAGCGAGTTTCAGCAGGGGCTGGCTCATCGTCACACCACGTCCGCGAGCGGCGCGTGGTCGTCACCGGCTGCGTCGCCGATCACGACGCGTTCGCCGTCCTTCAGGCCGGCCAGCACTTCGACGCGCACGTTGTTGTTGATGCCGATGCGGACGTTGCGCGTTTCCGTGCTGCCGTCGGCGCGCAGCACGCGCACCGCGTAGGTGCCGTCCTTGCGTTTTTCGCCGAGCGCGGCGGCCGGAATGCTGAGCGCGTTGCGTGCGTTGCTGAGCACGATGCTGACTTGCGCGGTCATCGAAATGCGCAGCCGATGCTCGGGATTCGGGACTTCGAACAGCGCGTTGTAGAACACGGCCGAGTTCGGCTTCGAGCCGCCGCCGAGCGGGCTCTGCGCTTCGGCATAGTTCTGCGGCGCCGGCTCGATCGCGCGCAGCTTGCCGTAGTGACGCTTGTCCGGTTCGCCGAGGATCGTGAAATACGCGGTCTGGCCGGCGCGCACGCGGATCACGTCGGCTTCCGACACCTGCGCCTTCACGGTCATCGTGTCGAGATCGGCGAGCTTCAGGATCACCGGCGCCTGCTGTTGCGCGATCACGGTCTGGCCTTCCTGCGTGACGACCGCGACGACCTCGCCGTCGATCGGCGCGACGATGCGCGTGTAGCCGAGGTTGGCCTGCGCGGTTTCGATCTGGATGCGGGCCGAGCGGATCTGCGCGGCGAGCGACGCGAGGGTCGCGCGCTGCACGTCGAGCGTCGCACGCGCGGCCTCGAACGATTCGCGCGAGGTCGCGTCGTCGGGCAGCATCGCCTGCTGGCGCTTGAATGCGAGCTCGGCCTGCGTGAGTTGCGCGGCGGTCGATTGCTGCTGCGCGCGCAGGCTTTCTTCGCTGGCGCGCGCCTGGCGCAGTGCGTTTTCCGAAATCACGGGATCGATCTCGGCGAGCCACTGGCCCTTCGTGACCTTGTCGCCGAGCCTGACCTTCAGCGATTTCAGCTGCCCGGACACCTGCGCGCCGACGTCGACCTGCTTGAATGCCTGAAGCGCGCCGGTTGCCAGCACCGCGTTTTCGAGATCGCCGCGCGAGACGGGCGCGGACAGGTATTGCGGATGCTTGTCGGGCGCGCACGCCTTCAGCGTGACGCCGGCGGCGATCGCCACGATGGCAAGGGTAGCCAGCACGATGCGCCGGCGGCGATGGGTCTTCTGAGTCATGAGCGTGCGGCGAGGATCAGGCGGTGCCGGCGATGCGTGCGGCCGGGCGGGACGATCCGGTCGGCGTCGCATGTCGGGCAGGGTGCCCGCGACGGCATCCGCGTACGCATCGCGCGGGCGTGCCGAGTCGAATCAGCCGCTCATGGTAAGCGAGGACTTCACGCCAAACCGTGTGGAAATTGTGCTGAATTGTGCGAACGCCGCACGGCAACGGAGGCCGTGCGGCGTCATTGTTGCGGACCGTGACAACGGCACGCGAAGGTTCGTGCGGGTGTCGCGGCGTGCGCTGACGTGCGTTAGCGCTGCGCGGCGACGAGCGCCATCATCGGCCGGTCGCGTTCTTCGTCGAGCGCGGGCAGCGCATCGACCTGCGCCTGCGTCGGCCCCCATTCGTTCAGGTGCGTGAGCGTGAAGCCGCTGCCGATCAGCAGGTTCACGAGCGTGCCGAGCGTACGATGCTGCTTGACGACGCCCGGCGCGAGCCAGTCGGTCACGCGCTCGCCTTCGCGCTGGTAGCCGTCGAGCGGCCAGGAGCGGTTGCCTTGCGCATCGACGACGAAGCCGGGCCGGCGCGGCGCCGTATAAACGGGATGCTCGATCGAGAACACGAGCCGCCCGCCCGGCACGAGCGCGCGATGGATCGCGCGAAGCAGCGTGTCGAGGTGCGCGACGTAGTGGAAGGCGAGCGAACTGTACGCGAGATCGAACGCGGCATCCGGCAGCGTCAGCGTTTCGAGATCGGCGCGGCGGTACGCGATCGCCGGGTGCGCGGCGGTCGATGCCGCGCGTTCGAGCATGCGCGCGGAGACATCGATGCCGAGCACGCTTGCCGCGCCCTGATCGGCCGCCCAGCGGCTGAACCAGCCGTAGCCGCAGCCGAGGTCGAGCACGTTGCGGCCGCGCAGCTCGGGCAGCAGCGCGCACAGCGCGGGCCATTCGGGTGCGCCGTCGAGGCCGTGAATCGAGCGGTTCAGGCGGCTGTAGCCTTCGAAGAAGGCCGGGTTGTCGTAGATGTTCTGCGTCATGCGTTGGGCCTCGTGCGGGCGGGGCGCGCGGTGCCGCGTGCCCGATCCTGCGAGCTTACGCGCGCTGCCCGCGCGCGTCGATCCGGCGCTGCGTGTCGGCATCGACGATGTCGCGGATCGCGCTGAACAACGGCGCGGCGTCGGTGTAGCGGCGGCCGTAGCCGAGATTGAACGCGTAGTCGAAATCGGGCGGGTTGCTGCCCTGGTTGTGCTGCAGGATCGTCTCGAGCTTGTCGAGCGCCTTCGCCGCGCGCGCTTCCGGCGTAGCCGCCGCCTCGTATTCATCCCACAGCGCGACGATTTCGTCGCGTTGCGCGGGGTCGAGCGGTGCGGTCAGCGTCAGCAGGTCGTCGCGTTCTTGCGCGCTTTTGTCGGGGTGCGTGGCCTGGTCGATCGCGGGAATGTCGCCATGCAGCGCCTCGCCGAGATCGTGGACGACGCACAGCTTCAGCAGCTTCAGCGTGTCGATGCCGGGCAGTGCATCGGCGAACACGAGCGCCATCAGGCACAGCCGCCAGCTGTGCTCGGCCGTGCTTTCCGCGCGCCCGGACGACGTATGGCCGCTGCGCAGCACATCCTTCAGGCGTTCGGCTTCGCGCAGGAAAGCGAGCCGCGCGTGGATCGTATCGGGGGTCATGGTCGGCGTCCTTGCGATGAACTGCCTAGCGTAATGCGGATGGGCGCGGGTCGTCCACGCATGAAATATGCGTGGCGGTGGCGCTTGACCGCGCCGCTACTTCACGAAAAGTCCGGCCCAGCAGAACAGCGCGAAGAAGCCCGTTTGAACACCGACGATCAGGGTGAACAGCCAGGGGCTGCTGCGGCGCGCCACGCGCCGTCCGCCGGCGTTGGCCACACCCGAGCGAAGCGCGACCAGCACGGCCGCGCCCGTATAGAGTATGAACGCGACGATCACGAGTTCTCGCATGACAAGCGTCGACATGTGGCATGTCCCCTGGGCGTGCTGCCATTCACGTTGCTTTTGTTTGCGTGGCATGCCGGATGCGTCGAAGGTCGCCGCGCCGTTGCCTGCGTGCGGTTCTTCGTCGCGATCCAGCGCTTATGCATCCTGGAGCGTCTCCACGAGCCGCACGGCCGAGCCGTCCGACAGCGTCATTCGCGTCCACCGGCACATGCTGCCTCGGATCGGCACGACGCGCGACGCATTCGCACCGGTGTCGAATTCGACGCTCGGTGGCCCGGCGTGATCGTGCCAGCCGAGCGTGTCGAGCGCGGTTTCCATGCGAACGATCTCCGGCGTCGCGTAGCGCCACAGCGACGTGCCGAGCAGCATCGACAGCGGTTGCGAGAATTCGGCCGCGCGCGCCGGCGAAGAAGCGAGCAGGCGGTGCGTGAGGTCGCACACGAGGTGCATGCGGCCCGCGCTGCCCGCGACGAGCCGCGCGAGCGCGTGGTCGCCGGCCGAATCGAGGCGCGCGGCGAGCAACCGCTCGGCGGCCGCGCGCTCGTCGGGCGACATCTGCTGGCGGCCGGCTTCCCAGCGCGAGATCGTCGATTGCGCGACGCCGAACAGCTCGGCCGCGTGGCTTTGCTTGACGCGATGCAGCGCGCGCCAGCGCTTGAGTTGCGGGCCGAGCGGCGGGACGTGAAGCGGTGAGGCGGTCATGGTGGTGCTCCAGTTGCGCTCGTACCGCACGCCTTTACATGATCCGGAGGCCGCCGTTCGCCTGGATCGCAATTGCGGCGAACGGCAAGAGCACGATGCCGCCCAGTACGAGCACGCCGTCGGCGGCAACCGTGACCGGCGTGGCGAGAATCCGCAGCCCCATGCCGAGCGCGGAAGGCGATTGCCTGATGTAGACCGAGTACGGCCGGTTGAACGGCTGCGTGCTCGTCTTGTACTTTTCGGCGAATCCTTCCGTCGAATAGCGCTTGCCGCTGATGTCGCCTTCGAGCACGAGGCCGGCCTGCGCGGCGGTGAAGCCGTCGGCGGCGGCCGCCTGTCGATCGTCGTCCGACGCGTCCTTCGGCAGCACGATCCGGTATTGGCCCGTGATGCTGCCGCCGCTCGCATGAAAGGCGGCGAACGTCGTGCGCAGCGACTTCCGGTAACCGGACATCAGTACCGGCCGCAACTGCGCCGGCAGATCGAAGATGTAATGGTAGTCCGTGCCCAGGACGACGAGTTTCTTGCCGTCCTCGGTCATCATGAATCCGGACACTTGTTCGCTGTATCCGTCGTCCTTGTACAGCTTCGGCGTGAAGCAGCCCGACAGCGCGAGGCTGCTGGCGGCCACGCCGGCGGCCAGCAGGCGCCGGCGCGTGATCGATACGTTCATTGTTGTTGTTCCGTCTGTGCGGTTCGGTTCAGTGGCTTTCGCCCTCGGAAGCCGGATTCTCGCGTATCCGGCGCAGATTGTCGAACGGGATATCTGCCCTGGCAGCGGTCGGCGGCCCCTGCCAGCGCCATGCCGACAACGTTTCCGTCGCCGCTTTCAACCGTCTCCGCCATATCTTATTATTCGGCCAGTGCGGAGGTATCCCGGCCGCCAACGGTCATGTCGAGGCATGACGCGCCGGTATGAATTACCGCCTTTCGGCTGACGCGTCGCACGATGCGCGGTCGAAACGACAGGAAACGCGTGACCAGCGCGTATCCCGAAAAAATGACGAGAGGGCGCGATGGTACGACTGGTCTTGCTGCTGCTGGGCATCGAATACTTGCGTACCCGCTGGCGCGGGCTGACCGTGCTCGGCTGGGTGTGGGTCGTCGCGGGCGTCGTGATCTTCGTCGACGCGCTCGACGGCGCGCTGCACTTCCCGATCCAGATCTTTGCGTGGCTGTTCCTGATCGAAGGGCTCGCGACGCTCGCGGTGGCCGGCAGCGGCGTCGGCGGGCAGCGCATCCTGCGCTACGTGAAGGGGATCGTGGTCGTGGTCGCCGCCGGGCTCGTGTTCGCGGGGCATCACCACGGCCATTTCCTGCTGTCGATGATCTTCGGCACGCTGTTCCTCGTCGACGGGTTGCTGCAGTGCACCGCCGCGTGGATGGTGCGCTATCGCCGCTGGAACGTCGCCTTCGCGTGGGGCGTCGTCGAGATCCTGCTGGCCGTCTTCTTCTATCAGCCGTACCCGACGCACTATGTGGGCACCGTGCCGTACTGTCTCGGACTGCTGCTGATGTTCGGCGGGATGCACATGCTGAGCCTCGCCGCGCGCGTGCGGCGGCTGACGCGCAATCCGGCGTTCGCGACGTCGCCGGCGCCGGCGCTCGCGCCGGATCTCGACGATGCGCGCGACCAGCCGCATTTCGCGCAATCCGAATGGGACGGCCCGCCGGCCGACGGCGAGCATGCGCTCACCGTGCACGTGTGGACGCCCACCGGCACGTCGAAAGCCGAAGCGCAGCGCTATCCGGTGATCGACCGCTATATCGCCGCCGTGGACGTCAATGGCGTGATTTCGACCGGGCACGCGGCGCTGGAGTCGCCCGAGGGCATCTATATCAGCCTCTATCCGGGCGTCGAAATCGATCGTTCTCCGGACGAATTCACGCGCATCCTGCGCGCGACCCGCGAAAACGACGTGCCGGGCCTGTTCCAGCCCGACTACGCGACCGAGTCGAAGGCGTGGTGCCCGTCGACCGTGCGCGTGCGGATCCGCAACTACGATCCGTCGAAGCTGGATGCGTTCTGGACGTCGTACCGGCAGAACGTGACGTACAACCTCACGCACCGCAATTGCTCGAGCACGGTGTCGAACGCGCTCGAAGCCGCGCTCGACGGCGCGGTGTGGCGGCTGAAGGGCGCGCGGGCCGGGTGGGGCGCGTTCGTGCGGCTGCTGCTCACGCCCGAGCTGTGGGTTGCCGCGCAGATCCGCAAGCGCGCGGTGACGATGGCATGGACGCCCGGGCTCACGCTCGACTATGCACGCGCGCTCAGCATGCTCGCCGATCCGCGGCCGTTCGCGTGGTGGAAGGTCGCGCGCTCGGCCGTGAAGGCGATCATGACGTCGCGTCGCACGTGGCGCGAGCAGGACAACGCGGCGCTGTCGCCCGGCGGAGCGGAGGCAGCGTCGATGAAGTGATCGCGTGCCGCCGGACGCGGGCCCGGCGTCACTGCGGCCGCCGCCGCGCGGCTGCGCGATGTTGCTCGCCCCGAGAACTCCCTACGCCAACAACAATGAACAAGACGAGAGCTTTCCGCATCCTGATTCCCGCCGCCCTGGCGCTGACGAGCGCCGGCTTCGCGCAGGCGAGCGCGGACGAGGTGCCGCGCATGAGCAACGACGTGTACCGCACGTCGGTGTCGTTCTGCTCGAACGTCGCGGCCGCCGAGAAGATCGAGTGCCAGGGCGACATGATCGCCGCGGGCAGCCGGATCGTCGCGGCGATCGGCGGCTTGCCGCCGGCATCCGCCACGTCGATCGACGAAGGCGCGCGCAACAAGCTGCCGGCGGCGGAGCGCAAGGGGCTCGCGCCGGTCGAGCCTGGCGCGATCGACAAGGACGACGACCTCGCCGGCCTTGCCGGAATGGTGCGCCTGTGCGACGTGTACGAATCCGAACCGGCGTCGCGCGCGCGGCATCACGCGGCGCTTAAGCAGCAGGCGCCGGACGCCGCACCGCGCGTCGAGGCGTTGCTGGCCGATGCGTCGACGGCGGCGCGCCAGCGCGTCAGCATCGGCGTGTGGCAGATCCTCGCGCTCGAAGGCCCCGAATCGATCACGCGCGCGTGCACGCAACTGGGTGCCGGGTCGTGAGCGACGGCGTGCGGCCGCGTCGGCGGCGCGCTTCAGACATGTGAAGCGGCGCGTGCCTGCACTTGTGCTCGTGTTTCCGGATATCTTTCGTCCACCTTCACATTCGTGCCACGTTGCGTCGGCAACAATCGCGGACAGACATTCGACAACCTTGCGGCGCATCCTGCGACCGCAAGCCTTTACCGAGGAAACGCCATGCTCAAGACGCTCGCCCGCGCCGCTGCCGCACTCGCCGTCGCTTCCGCTTCACTGCACGCCACCGCGCAGACCAGCTACGACTACCTGTTGCTCGCCGCGTCGTGGGAGCCCGGCTTCTGCGCGTCGCACGACACGCCCGAATGCACGAACCTCGCCGGCACTTACGCAGCGACGAGCCTGTCGCTGCATGGCCTGTGGCCGAACAACTACGACGGCAACCAGCCGTTCTACTGCGGTGTGCCGCAAAACGACATCGACCTCGACAACGCGCACCAGTGGTGCAGCATGGACGCGTACCCGATCAGCAGCGCGACCCGCAACACGCTGTCCACGTACATGCCTGGCGTCGCGTCGTGCCTCGACAAGCACGAGTGGTTCAAGCACGGCACCTGCTCGAATTCGGCATCGCCCGATGCGTACTGGAACCAGGCGTCCGGCATGATCAGCCGGCTCGGCAACACGTCGTTCAACGCGTTCCTGCAGGCGAACGCGGGCAAGACGGTCACGCGCAACCAGTTGCTGTCGGCGTTCGAAGGCGCATTCGGCAGCAATACGCGCAGCGCGGTGTCGCTGAAGTGCACGAAGACGAATGGCGTCAGCTACTTCACCGAAGCGTGGATCGCGGTGAAGACCAACGCGACCACGCAGTTCCCGAGCGCCGCATCGCTCGTGACGGACGGCAATACGCAGGGCACGTGCCCGACGTCGGGCGTGTTTATCGCGAAGTAACGGGGAAGGGGCGGCGACGGCGCGCGGTATCACGCACGCCGTCGCCGGTCACGACGAGGCAGGCGACGGGCCACAGCCTTGGCCAAACCATCGCATCGCTGCATTTGCCGCTTCGTCGGCATTCGACGCATCGTCACCGGCCCACGCGACGAAACCGTCGGGCCGCACGAGCACGGCGCGCACTCCCGGCCGGTCTTTCGCATTGCTCGCGAGCTACGCGATCCGGTCGCGCCAGCGGGTGGCGAGTGCCTGAAACGGCTTTCCTTCACAGAAGTCCAGCGGCACACCCCTGCCGTGCCTGACATGTTCGCCGAGCCGCGTTCCGTCGATCAGTTCGAAGTCCGGAACGCTGCGCCCCACGAGCGGATGGCTGCCGCCGAGATCTTGCGCAATGGACACCCCCCGCACGCGTTCGGCGAAGAACGCCGCACCGTCGCGACCGCTTGTTTACTCGAGCAGCCGCAACGCGTCCGCGAGCGACAGCACCGTCGTGCGCGATTCGAAGGCGGTGGAGAACAGGTGCTCATGGACCACCGGGTCCGGGTCGTAGCAGCAGTCCTTGACCGTATACAGACGAAAGTCCGCATCGCTCGCGTGGGCGATCGACGACAGCATCACGCCTGTCGACGCGATGCCGACCATGATCAGCGAATCGACACCTTGCTCGACGAGCCGCACCTGCAGATCGGTGCCGAAGAACACACTGGCGCGGTGCGCGATGGTCAGCGGCTCGTCGGGCTGCCGGCCGAGCTCCGGGCACGGGCCGTCGTTGATGAAGAGGCCGAGCTGCTTGATGCCCTGGCCGTTCTTGTTGCGCGGGCTGACTTCCGGATAGCCTGGGCTGAACCGGAGGTTCGCGAACCAGACGCCGATGCCGCCGGCCCGCGCCGCATCGCAGAGCCGGCGCGTATTGGCGAGCAATTCGGGCGCGACGGACGGAAAGAGGCCGAGGATGTCGGTCTGGTAATGCATGACGAGCAGCGCGGTGCTCGACGGCACGATGGCGGGAATCGGCGCGGACGGGCTGTCGCCGGGGTTCGTGCGGGTTGTCGTTGCGATATCCGGTGCGTGTTGCCGAGTCATGAACGAGAGTCTCCAATAGCCCGCGGGGAACGTCAGCGTCCCCGATTTGTACCGGAAAATCGGGTCGGCCGCCGAAGCGATTTTCGTAGGGGTGTTTTGCCGCGCTGTGCGGCCGCCACCGCCAAACCGGCGCCACGTCTCCGCACGGCCACTCCGACGTTCGGCCGCCGGTCGTGCTCGGCATTCGGCCATTCGACTCAGGGAAATATCCGGAAACGGTTGGTCGTCAGTCGAATGTGATCAAGTCCTTGAAGATCAATTGTCCCCAGTGATTTCCGCGCGCATGCACAAGGAGCCCGCCATCCGAAAGCCCGCCCAGTTTGATTGGCGCAAAACCGAGTTTCTCGGCAAGCGCGCCGATCTCCGCTGCTGCGGCGTCATCGTCGCTCGCCAGGAACACGACTCTCCTGCCACCATGTATCGCCGGGTCCTGGCCGAGGACGGCGGCAACCAGATGATTGAAGCCTTTCACCAGCCTGGCTCCGGTGAACGCGTTCGCGACGAAAACAGAGGAGGGCAGACCGCCCAGTTTCTCGAGCGGGGCCTGCGTGTTCATCACGTCGATAACCGTCTTTCCCTTCCAGTCGGGCAGTGCTTTCGCGACCTCCGGGTGCGACTCGAAACGGACAGCCAGAAAGAGGGTGTCCGCCTTGACGGCTTCCGCCAGGGTTTGGGGAATGATCGTGGGGCCGATCGCGGCCGCATCGGCCGCAAAGCTTTCCGGGTCGCGCGTGGTTGCAACGGCCACTTCGATGCCGTTGCGGGCGAACGCCTTGGCAAGTGCGTGGCCGATCTTGCCGAAGCCGATGATTGCGTAACGCATATGTTTCTCCTTCGTTTCCGTGCGCGCTCAGAGCTTGTAACCACCGCTCGCTTCAATCGTTTGGCCGGTCACCCAATAGCCATCATCGGAGGCCAGGAACGCCACGACGGCGGCGATTTCCGACGGCTCGCCGAAGCGGCCCAACGCGATCTGGGCCTCGGCCGCCTTGACGAGTTCGGGATTCTCCCGAACGGCGGCGTTGGCATCCGTTCGCGTGAAGCCCGGCGCGACGGCGTTTGCGGTGATGCCGCGCGGCCCGAGCTCGATGGCGAGCGTATGGGTCAGGGTATTGATGGCTGCTTTCGCCATTGAGTAGACGGGCGCTGCCGTCACGGGCTTCGTGGCGGCGGCGGAAGAAATGTTGATGATGCGGGCACCATCGGCGAGACGATCCAGAGCGGCCTGGATAATGAAGAAGGGCGCGCGGGCGTAGACCGCCATCAGGGTGTCCCAACTCTCCGGCGTCGCGTCCTTGAAGCCGACCCAGCCGGAATTGCCGGCGTTGTTGACCAGAATGTCGAGGGCTTTGGTTCCGTTCCGCCGGGTGAGTTCGTCGTCGAGTCTCTCGAACAAGGCCGGGACGGCCGCCGGATCAACGAGATCCGCGTGGATCGCGAACGCAGTGCCTCCCGCTTTCTCGATGGCTGCGATCGCCGCGTCCGCGCCGGATTGACTCGCGTTGTAGGTGAGTGCGACTGTCGCACCGTCCTTGGCGAGACGTTCGGCGATGGCGCGGCCGATGCCCCGTGAGGCGCCGGTCACGAGCGCAGTTTTGCCCTTCAACGATTGCGTCATGTGATCTTTCTCCTCAGAGTTGTGCCAGGCCACCGTCAACGGCAACGTCGCTGGCGGTCATGAAGCTGCTGTCCGACGACGCAAGGAAGGCGGCCACCGCCCCGATCTCCGCCGGATCGGCCATACGCTGGAGCGGCGTCATCGCCCCATAGGCCTTCTGGCCTTCCTCGCCCAGCGCCTCCTTGGCCAGTTCGGTCGCCGTCGCCCCGGGCGACAGCACGTTGACGCGGATGCCGGTGCCCTTCAGGTCCTCCGCCCAGGTCCGGGCGAGGTTGCGCACCGCTGCCTTGCTCGCGCTGTATGCCGTGAATCCCGCGGCTCCAGTGGTGCCGGCGCTCGATCCCGTCAGGATGATTGAACCGCCCTGGCCCATCAGCGGCAGCGCCGCCTGGACCGTGAAAATCGAACCCTTCACGTTGGTGTCGAAGATTTCGTCGATGTGTTCGGCGGTGATCTTGCCGAGCGGAAGCGGGCTTCCTGCCCCGGCGTTGGCGAACACGATGTCGAGCGTTCCGCGCTCCGCCTTCACCGCAGCGTAGAGCCGCTCGAGATCGGCCAGATCGGAAACCGAACCCTGCACCGCGCGGGCATGGGGCCCGAGGTCGGCTACGGCGGCGTCGAGCGCTGCCTGCCGCCGGCCGAAGATGAAGACGAAGGCGCCTTCGTCGATGAAGCGTCTTGCGGCGGCGCGGCCGATTCCGGTAGCGCCGCCGGTGATCACCGCGGTCTTTCCATTCAGTCTGTTCATGCCCTGCATCCTCGGAAACGAAAGTGACGAACATGATTCTGGACCGCTTGATTCATGAATCCAATTGACTGAATATCTATAGATACCATCTACTTTCTAGATAGATATGCTGGACAACGTCACCATCAACCAACTTCGGGCTTTTGTCGCGGTATGCGATCAGGGAAGCTTCTCCGGGGCTGCACGGCAGCTGAGGCGTGCACAGTCGGCAATCAGTCACGCGATCGGTGCGCTCGAAAGTGCCTTCGACGTGGTGCTGTTCGAGCGCAACACGCGCAAGGCGACGCTCACGGCGGCAGGCCGCAGCCTTCTGCCGGATGCGCGGGGGGTGATCTCGCGCACCGAGGAAATGAAGATGCGCGCGGTTGCCATTGCCGAAGCCGGGGTGCCCCAGGTCTCGATTGCCGTGGATACCTATTTTCCGCGTGCGCACCTGATTGAATGCCTGCGCATCCTGCAGGCGGACTTTCCAACCGCTGCAATCAATCTGCGGATGACGACCATGCAGGGTGGCGAGCGTCTGGTTTTCGACGGCACGTGCGCATTGGCAGTCACGATCATGGACGTGCCCGAGTTGAGCCAGGGCACCATCGAACGGCAGCATTTATGCGAAGCGCAAATGGTGACCGTCTGTGCCCCATCGCATCCGCTGGCCGCACTTGCGGGGCCGATCCCGCGGGAGGAATTCGGCCGGCACATCCAGCTCGTCGTAACGGACAATCAGCCCGATGCGGGAAAGAGCCAGCAAGGGGTCGCCAGCGAACGCCAGTGGTGGGTGAACGATCTCGGCGCGAAGCACGATCTGCTCAGGGGAGGCTTGTGCTGGGGGCACATGCCGCGCCATCTGGTCGAGGAAGACCTCGCGAAGGGGGCGCTGGTCGAACTCCGACGTCGCGCGTGGCACATGCGCTCGCTCACGTTCATGATCTCCCAGCGGCGCGGATACGCCTTTTCCGAATGCGAGACACGGCTGGTCGAACTCCTGGGCAATCGTCATCCCGTCTCGAAGGACGGGAAGGCCGAGGCCCGCGTGAAGCGCGGTCGCTGACGGGTTTGCCGGGGGTGTCGTGCGAACCGTGACGTGAGCGCCGGCCGAATCGGCCTTTGAAGAGGCACGCTCGGCTGCGCCCCCTCAAAAAATCGACCTTCCCGAATAAGTCGTCAGCCACTCCAGCGCGAGCGTGCCAGTGCGCCGGCTATATAAACCCACGTCAAAATATTCAATTCTTTAAAATCAAGCCACTCATGTATTGATTCAAATCGCGGAAATCCTGGACTGTCCAGGAGTGGGGCGGGAGTTTTACGCCGTTCTCTCGCAACGTTTTCGGAATCAGGTCCCCGTTGGGGCGAAGGATGACCGACGAGACAATCACGCCCGGATAATCGTTGAGTCGTTTTTTGAAGGCGGGCGTCGTGAGGTCGGGCGTGGGCGGGTTGCTTTTATTGGCCAGTGGCCCGGTGCCTCGGGCATCTGCTCCGTGGCACATCGAACATCTCGCCAGGAAGATCTTTTTCCCGTTATCGCTATCCGCGAAGGCGGGTGATGTTTGAGCCAGCAATACTATTCCCAGTGAAGCGACGAGGAGTATTTTCATTTTTCGTGGTTTTATTGTGTGAACTGCTGCCTGTCTCTGTGGGAGCGATTGCGGCCGAATGGCGAGTTCTCCATTGGGTGCGCCGATATTCACCTGGCAGCCTGGCGCCAGGTGAGGTGCGCCCAAACCCCGTCACCTCAAAAAATCGACCTTCCCGAATAAGTCGTCAACCACTCCAGCGCGAGCGTCCCCGTCAACGAGTTCCCGTTCGCATCGAGCCCCGGCGCCCACACGCACACGGCCATCTCGCCCGGCAGCACCGCGACGATCCCGCCGCCGACACCGCTTTTCGCGGGCAGCCCGACGCGATACACGAAATCCCCCGCCGCATCGTAGGTGCCGCAGGTCAGCATCAGCGCCGACAGCCGCTTCGCGGAACTCGAATCGACGATCCGCTCGCCGGTGACCGGCGCGACACCGCCGTTCGCGAGGAACAGCGCGGCGCGCGCGAGCTCGACGCAGTTCATCGTGATCGCGCACTGGCGGCAATACGCATCGATCACGATGTCGGGCGGCATCTGCATGTTGCCGAAGCTCGCCATGAAGTGCGCCATCGCGCGGTTGCGCTCCGCGTGCTGCAGCTCCGATTGCGCGACGCGCGAATCGTAGTCGATGTCGTTCGCGCCGATCAGCCGCCGCACGAATTCGACGAGTGCCGTCTCGGCCTTCACGAAGCGGCGGCACAGCACGTCGGTGACGACCAGCGCACCGGCGTTGATGAACGGATTGCGCGGCTTGCCGCGCTCGCTCTCGAGCTGCACCAGCGAGTTGAACGCGTTGCCGGAAGGCTCGCGGCCGACCCGTTCCCACAGTTCGTCGCCGAGCAGCTGGAACGCCAGCGTGCACGCGAACAGCTTCGAGATGCTCTGGATCGAGAAGCGCTCGTACGCATCGCCAACCGTGCAAACGTTTCCGTCCAGCGTGACGACGGCCATCCCGAACTTGTCGGCGGGCACTTTCGCGAGCTCGGGAATGTAATCGGCAACCCGGCCCTGGCCAATCCAGGGGGCGAGGTCGGTGTGGATGCGTTCGAGGATCGTCTGGTAATTCATCAAGTCAGGGGGGCAGGGCATGGCCCGGATTCTGGCGAGCCCGTATGGAACCGTCCCGGCGCCGATTCGTCAAGCGCGGCGCGATATCGCGCCCTTATTTTCAAGACGTCTAAACAGGCAATCGGCGGGCGCAGTATCATGCGGTACGTTTCGGCCGATGGCCGGCGTCCGGCACCGGCCGGCGCCGCCGTGGCTTCCTCGATGACCCGACCGCTGCCCATGTCTTTTCGCATCCTGCTCGTCGAAGACGACACCCGCCTGTCCACGCTGATCGCCGGCTACCTGCGCAAGAACGACTATGAAGTCGACACTGTGCTGCATGGTGACGCCGCGGTGCCGGCGATCCTGTCCATTCGTCCCGATCTCGTCATTCTCGACGTGAACCTGCCGGGCAAGGACGGCTTCGAAATCTGCCGCGAGGCACGCAAGCAGTACGACGGCGTGATCATCATGGTGACGGCGCGTGACGAGCCGTTCGACGAACTGCTCGGCCTCGAGTTCGGCGCGGACGACTACGTGCACAAGCCGGTCGAGCCGCGCATCCTGCTCGCGCGGATCAAGGCCCAGCTGCGCCGCGCGCCCGCGCGCGTGACCGAGAGCACCGCGCCGCAGCCCGAGCGTTACGCGTTCGGCAAGTTCTCGATCGACCGCACCGACCGCTCCGTCGTGCTGCCCGACGGCAGCACGCCCGACCTGACGTCGGCGGAATTCGACTTGTTGTGGGCGCTCGTCTGCCATGCGGGCGAAGTCGTCAGCCGCGACGACCTGATGCTGCAGTTACGCGGCGTCGAGTTCGACGGCCTCGACCGCACGATCGACGGGCGCATCTCGAAGCTGCGCCGCAAGCTGCGCGACGACGCGAGCAACCCGCAGCGGATCAAGACGATCCGCAGCAAGGGCTATCAATTCAGCAAGCACGCGTGGGAATGACGCGGCGTTCGCACGACGCCGTCACGTTCCACGTGGGTCTTCCACCCGCCGGCCGGGAGCCGAGATGATCCGACGAACCCGTTCGCACCCCGATGCACCGCCGTTGCCGACGCTGCGCTACGTCAAGTGGCGCTGGCTGCATTTCCGCCGCGCGTGGACCGACACGCGCGCCGATCGCATCCCGAGCTGGTCGCGCCTTTACGTGCGGACCTACCTCCATCTGCTTGGCCTCGTGCTGCTGACCGCGCTCGTGCCGGCGCTCGCGCTGTGCGTCGAACTGTCGCCGCAGGTCGTGTGGCATGCGTTCGACTCGCTGCCCGGCGACATCTGGATCGTGCTCGTCTTCGTGTTCGCCGCACCGGCACTCGCGGCATACCGGTGGATGCGGCCCGTGTGGTCGGATCTCGTGATGGTGCGCGAGCGCGCGATCGACTTCACGGGCGGACGCTTCAACACGCGTGCGCGCGAATCGCACAGCGTGATCATCGGCCCGCTCGCGCGGACGCTGAACGCGCTCGCGATGCGCATGGAACGGCTGATCGCCGCGCAGCGCGATCTGACGAACGGCATCTCGCACGAGCTGCGTACGCCGCTCGCGCGTGTGCGGTTCGCGCTCGAAATGCTGCGCGAACCGGGTTCCGCGGCCGAATACCAGGGCGCGCTCGAGAGCATCGCGCAGGACGTGACCGAGCTCGAAGAGCTGATCGACATGAGCCTCACGTATGCACGGCTCGAATACAGCTCGCTGCAGTCGAATCTCGAGTTGACGGCCCCCGTCGCGTGGTTCGAGCATCAGGTCAGCGATGCGCAACTGCTGTATCCGGAGCGCGCGATCGAGTCGCGCATCGCGATCGCGTCGGACCTGCGCGTGAAGATGGACCGGCGGCTGATGTCGTATGCGATGCGCAACCTGTTGCGCAACGCGAGCAAGTACGCGAAATCGCGGATCGTCGTCGGGATCGCGCTCGTGCACGGCAACATCGGAATCTTCGTCGAGGATGACGGCCCCGGCGTGCCGGAGAGCGAACGCGAACGAATCTTCGACGCATTCGTGCGCCTCGACCGCCGCACCGGCGGCTATGGCCTCGGCCTGTCGATCACGCGCCAGGTGCTCCATGCGCACAACGGCCGGATCGCGGTCGTCGATCCCGTCGAACTCGGCGGCGCGCGCTTCGAGATCAGCTGGCCGGTCTAACGATACGCCGCCCGGGCGCCGAGCCCCGTCAGTAACAACGGCACGACCGCACCCAGCCGCGCGGCGGATTCGAACGCGCCGCCGGCCTTTCCCGCCGTACCTTCCAGGTATCAATGCGTTCCAGCACCGCAATCGTCGCGTGACGATTCGTTTGGCACGCGCACGCGCTTTGCATTACGATTGCAATTGCAACTATATCGGCGGGCCGATCCACGACGGTGCAGGCGAGTGGCCCGCCACGCAGCAGTGAAGCCGGGGCCGCCATGATGGCTACCCCCTTGTTCATGCATTCCTGTCCGGGTCACACATCATGCGGCTTTTGAATATCGTGTCTTCTCCCCGCGGCGCCAGGTCGGCTTCGATCGCGGTCGCCAATGCCTTTGTCGACGCGTACCGGCAGACGGGCGCCACGATCGACGTCGATACGCTGAATGTCTGGGAGGAGGACTTGCCGGACTTCGACAGCGATGCGATCGGCGCCAAGTACAAGGGCGTCGCAAACGCGCCGATGGATGAGGCGGAGCAGTCGATCTGGCGGCGCATCCAGTCGCTCGTGAAGCGCTTTCAGGAGGCGGACCGGATCGTCGTGGGCGTGCCGATGTGGAATTTCGGCTATCCGTACAAGCTCAAGCAGCTGATCGATCTCGTCAGCCAGCGGAACATGCTGTTTACGTTCGACGGCAGCGCGTACGCGCCGTTGCTGGAGATTCCGCGCGCGCTGGTGATCCATGTTCGCGGGCAAAGCCGGGAGCCCGGTGCGGGCGCCGACAATCCCGGATTCCGGCATCAGGCCGACTACATCGAATTCTGGTTGAGGTTCATCGGCGTGAGCGAAGTCAGGAGCCTGACCGTCGAACACACGTGGGGCGCGCGGGCCAGCGACAGCATCGAACGGGCACAAGCCCGCGCGGTCACGATGGCGGCGGAGTTCTGACCCGGCCGGGCGGCGCGAGGCAGACGCGGAGGCCGCCGGAGCGGCATCCGCGCACGCTCAATAGGTACGGCCGAGCTGCAGGTAGAAGTTGCGGCGGCCGCTGGGCGCGAGCGCGACGCCGATGTACACGGGCCCGAACGCGGTCGACAGGCTCGTGAAGAACGTATAGCTCTGCTTGAGCGCACCGCCGCCGATCTGCTGGCCGCTCGACCAGACGTTGCCGACTTCCGCGCTGGCGCCCACCGACAGCGCCTTGATCGGCGATGCGTTGAACGTCATCAGCTGGTTCATGTAGGTCACCTGCGCATACGCGAGTTCGTTGCCGTTCAACTGGTCGGCCGCATACGCGGACAGATGCTGGAAGCCGCCGAGCGTGAAATTGAACGCGTTGATCAGGTTGGTGCCGCCGATGCTCTTGCCGCCTTCGATCGTCGCGCTGACGCTGTGCCGGCCGAACTGCTGCGCAACCATCGCCTTGCCGTAGATCTCGGTGTAGGGCGCGTTGTTGATGCTGTCGTCGAAGTTCGACGCCGAGCCCCCGTTGCGCGAGACCAGCGAGCGTTCGATACGCAGCTCGGTGAAATAGCCCTTGCGCGGGAACAGCGGATCGTCGAGCTGGTCGATGACGAGCCGCGCGCGCGCGGTCAGCGCCTGCGACGTGAAGCTCGGCCACAGCAGCGACTGGCCGCTGCCGTCGTCGAACGGCAGGTTGTAGGTTGGCGAGCCGTGCCCGGTCACGTAACCGAGGCCGATCCGGAAATCGCCGAGGCGTCCGATCGGCAGGCCAAGATCGAGCCCGGCGCGCGCGGTCTGCATCAGGTACTGCGTGATCTTCACGTCGCCGCTGTCGTCGTACAGGTTCGCGTAGCGGCGCTGGTATTCCGCGTACGGCGACAGATAGACGCCGTAGGCCATCGACAGCGGCTGGCGGAACTCGATGCGCGCCGATTGCAGGTCGCTGCCGATCGTCGTGTCCGCGCGGAATTCGAGCCCGGATTCGGTGAGCCATGGCCGCCGGTAGCCGACGTGCAGGCGAAAGCCGCCCTCGTCGGTCGAACTGCTCGACATGCCGAGCCCGAACAGCAGGAAATTCGGCCCCCAGTATTTCTCGCGCGCATCGATCTCGAGCACGTTTTCGTCGCCGCGGCTCACGATCTGCTGCGTGACGCTCTCGAAGTTGCCGCCCGTCGTGAGCCCGAGCAGATCCTTGCTGACTGTGTCCGGATCGTAGGTGTCGCCGGGTTTCACGTGCAGCGCGTTGCTGACGACCCGCTTCGGTACGCCGCCGGTGGTCTTGATGTCGATGCGCGTGATGCGGATCGGCGGCGGCAGCGGCTGCGCGTGCGCAGACCGGTAGGCCGCGTACTGTTCCGGCGTGAGCGCGAAGCGCTTCAGCTTCGGCAGCGCCGCGGTCGCGGCGGCAGCGCCTGCGGCGATCGCCTGCTTCGCATTCTGGAAATCGGTGAACGCGAGCGAGCCGAGGTCCGGCGTGAGCAGCACGTCCTGCGCGTCGAGCTGCTTGCGCTGCGCGGTCACGTTCTGGCGGATCAGGATGCCGACCATCTGCTGCATCACGTCGGCGGGCGACGCGAGCGCGTCGAGCGGGCGCAGTTGCGAGCCGATGTCGACCGCGATCACGACGTTCGCGCCCATCTGCCGCGCGGTGTCGACGGGCAGGTTGCTGACGAGCCCGCCGTCCACGAGCGCGCGCCCGTTGATTTCGGCCGGCGCGAACAGGCCCGGCATCGCCATGCTCGCGCGGATCGCGAGCGGCAGCGAGCCGTGGTCGAGCACCACCATCTGGCCCGTCTGCAGGTCGGTCGCGACCGCGCGGTACGGGATCGGCAGGCGGTCGAACGGCTGGTTGGTCGGCACGGCGGCCGTCCAGCTCGCGAGCAGCGCCTGCAGCCGGTTGCCCTGCACGAGGCCGACCGGCACCTTCACGCCTTTCTTGCCGAAGCCGAGCGTGAGCCCGTTGATGTACAGGCGCTCGTCCTCCCGGCTGGTTTGCGGCAGGTCCGCGCGCTCCGTCACGTCGAACGCGATGTCGGCGAGGTTGACCTCCGACAGCCGCTTCTGCATCTCGCCGGCGGCCATGCCGCTCGCGTACAGGCCGCCGACCACGGCGCCCATGCTGGTGCCGGCGATGCAGTCGATCGGGATGCGGTTGTCTTCCAGTACCTTCAGGACCCCGAGATGCGCGTAGCCGCGCGCGCCGCCGCCGGACAGCACGAGGCCGACCGACGGGCGGCCGGCCGGGCCGCCGTCGGCGTCGCAGGTGTGCCCGGATGCGGCGGGCGCGGCAGCCGGCGCGCTGGCGGCAGCGACCGGCGCGGCGATCGGGGCGGCGGAGGTGACCGCGGCCGCGGCGGCGGAGTCGGCGGCCGGCAGCGGTTGCGCGGCGACCGTGCAGCACCAGAAGGCGACGAGCGTCGTGCAAAGCGGGCGCACCCGCGCCCAGCGGAAGGAAACGGTCGCTGTCATGGAGGAAATACCTGGCGTGATCGGGCGTCTGAGGCCTGCCGGGAGCAGGCAAGACCGAGAGATTACCGTGTTTTACAGGCGCAATGCGAGAGGCTGTCGCGTAGCCGGATGCATCCTGGCCGGCACTTTTGACAATTGTTTCGCGAAAAAATCATCGGAATTGCCTAAAGTATCGGAACGATTTGCCGCTAAGTTCGTGATCGGGCGGCATGGACGCGTGGCAAAATGCAGCGCGGCTGCCCTGGTCCGTTCGATTACAAAGGTTTGATATGTCGACACCGCTGTTCGGAAAGTTGTTTGCGCAACCCGTTGCGATCGACCCTGGAACGGCGAGTACGCGGATTTATACGCACGAACGCGGCGTGGTGCTGAACCAGCCGTCGGTCGTCTGCTTCCGCAAGGCCGGTGCCGGTGCGACCGACGCGCGGCCGACGCTCGAGGCCGTCGGCGAGCTCGCGAAGGCGCTGCTCGGCCGCGAACCGGGGCATCTCGAAGCCGTGCGGCCGATGCGGCACGGCGTAATTGCCGACGCGCACGCGGCCGAGCAGATGATCCGCAGCTTCATCGACATGTCGCGCACGCGTTCGCGCTTCGGCCGCCGCGTCGAAGTCACGTTGTGCGTGCCCTCCGACGCGACGGCCGTCGAGCGCCGCGCGCTCCGCGAGGCCGCCTTCGCCGCGGGTGTATCGGAGGTCGAACTGATCGAGGAATCGCTCGCGGCCGGGCTCGGCGCGGGCTTGCCGGTGACCGAGCCGGTCGGCTCGATGGTCGTCGACATCGGCGGCGGGACCACCGAAGTCGCGGTGATCTCGCTCGGCGGCATCGTCTACCGCGAGGCGATTCGCGTGGGCGGCAACCAGTTCGACGCGGCGATCGTCAACCATGTGCGCAACCTGTATGGCGTGCTGCTCGGCGAACAGACGGCCGAACACGTGAAGCAGACGATCGGCTCGGCCACCAGCGCGGTGCCGCGCCGGTCGACGCGCGCGGTCGGGCGGGGTGTCGGCGACGGGCTGCCGCGCTCGATCGAACTGTCCAACCACGACGTGGCGGACGCGCTGGCCGCGCCGCTCAAACAGGTGATCGGCGCGGTGAAGTCGGTGCTGGAGAACGCGCCGGCCGAACTCGTGACCGACATCGCGAATCGCGGCGTGGTGCTGACGGGCGGCGGCGCGCTGCTCGCGGATTTCGAGCGCCTGCTGTACGACGAGACGGGGCTCGTCGCCCGGATCGCCGACGAGCCGGCCACCTGCGCGGTGCGCGGCGCAGGCGAGGCGATGGGGCGGCTCACGATGTGTCAGGCCGACTGATCCGGGTCGTGCCGGCCAGGCGCCGCCGAGCGGCGCGCGCATTGACACGCTTTCGATCTCCGTATTGCGTACCCGCGTCGCCGGGTGCGTGTCTCCAGTCGACTTTCAGGAACGCCGTTCGCTGTCCGGCATCGGTCCGTTGCGTGGACACCCGAACGCGCACCATGCTAGCGTTACGCGCCCGTCCGGGGCCGGGCTAGCCGCTACGCCCGACGACCTGAGAGACCAAAAACCTTGAAAAACCACACCAAACGGGGCCTGTCTGCCCGCCTGGGCCGCCTGCTGGCCGTCGTCGCCAGCCTCTGGATCGTCGCGGCCGTTGCACTCGTCGCGTACGGGATGCGGATGCCGAGCGAGCCGGCCGACGTCGCCGTGATCTTCGGCAACGCGCTCGACGAGGCCGGCGCGCCGAAGCCCGTGCTCGCCGCCAGGCTCGACGTGGGCGTGCGCTGCTACCGCACGGGGCAGTGCCCGGCGTTCCTCGTCAGCGGCGCGATCGACGGCCCGGGGCTGAACGAGGCGACCGCGATGCGCGACTATCTCGTGGCGCGCGGCGTGCCGGCCGACCGGATCGCGGTCGACGACCAGGGCGACAACACGCTCGCGACCGCGCAGCACACGCTCGCCTATCTGCAGGCGCATCACGTGTCGCGCGTGCTGATCGTCAGTCAGTATTACCACCTCGCGCGGGCGCGCCTCGCGTTCGAGCGCGTCGGCATCGCGCGGGCGGACATCTCCGCCGCGTATCCGCGCCGTTTCCAGTTGCGCGACGTCTATTCGAGCTGGCGCGAAGTGCCGGCGTACGCGGTGTATGCGGTGCGGCTGTGGGTGAACCCCGATGCGCGGCCCGTCTCGTTCCGGCCGATGCTTTATCTGATGAGCCTGTTTAAGTAACGGGGGATGGCGTTCGGCCGATGCGCGACGGAAATCTAAAGGATCGGGTAATTGCCGGATTTGCTTTATTTCGTCTGATGAATGGCGGCGTGGAGATTTATCTCGTGTCGATATTTTTCGGGCGTGCGAATATTGCGTTGCAATAAATAATCGTGTTAATCGCGCCGATATCGGTATTTTCACTGATACGGTGATTCCCGTATTTTTTGAGGAATATCAAACCGGTTGACAAGCGGCATACGAAATTACCTGTCTGAAGTGCTCCGATAAGTAAAAAATGCGCGCTCATTGCATCCCCCGATATGCAAGGGTAAAGATCGACTGGAAAAGCCTGTTTTTTTGAGCTAGCCTTGTCTGACAAAAGCAGGGCGGTAATCAAATCAACCAGAAAATCGCTGCAGAAGAAACAGGGGCCACCGACATGTCATTCGACTAGTTTCACGCCTGCCTGCCCGGGGCAATTAAAGATTCGTCCTTGAATTAATCGGCGTCGCATCGCGGCAGCCGGGGGCACGCTTTTGTCCGCGATTATCTGCGGCCGGCTGTTCGATTTCACGGTAATGCCAATTCCAATAACATAATTGAGGGAAAGCATGAATCTTGCACGTTCGAAAAAATCCGGCGAACCGTTTCCGAAATTGTTATTGCCGACGGGTGTTTTTCTGGCGCTGTCCGGCGCCGGTATCGTGCCCGCCTATGCGACCTGTACCACCGCGGGCACGACGGTGACCTGCTCCGGGGTCGCCAACCCGCTTGCGCCGAGCTATTCGAACAGCGCAAACAATATAAACGCGACCGTCAACCCCGGCGCGAGCGTTGGCGTGCTGCTCGGCGTCGGTGGCACCGCGATGTCGCTGACGGGCAGCAATACGCAGCTGACCAACAACGGCACGATCGACCCGTCGGCGCTCGGCACCGGGCTCGGCGTGCTGTCGAGCGGCGCGGTGATCGGCAACGCGGCGGCGAGCGCCGGCACCACCGTCACCAACAACGGCACGATGAACGGCTCGACCGGCGTGGCGATCAGCGGCGTGACGGGCATGGCGCTGTCGGTCCAGAACGGCACCGGCGGCACGTCGACGATCAACAACACCGGCACGATCGGCTCGAACCCGCTGGTCGGCGCGACCCTCACCGGCGCGGATGCGCCCGTGGTCGCCGCGTACGGCGGCGCCACGGTCAACATGACGAACAGCGGGACGATCACCGGCCGCGTGTCGCTCGGTTCGAACGGCACACCCGGGGCGGGTAATACGTTCGTCAACTCGGGCACGATCAACGGCAGCGTGTCGATGGGTGCGAACAGCACGAACTCGTTTACCGCGGTGACGGGCTCGTCGGTCAACACGGCCGGCGGCATCGGGGGCGCGTTCAACATCACGGTCGGCCCGGTCACGCTCGGCGTTGCCGCGACGGGCACGGTCGATGGCGGTGCGGGCGGCGACAACACGCTCAAGCTGCAGCAGGGGGCCGGCGCGAACGGCACGATCGCGGTCAACAACTACATCAACTTCAATCACCTGAACGTCCAGAGCGGCAACTGGACGATCAATGGCGCATCGACCGCGCAGGACGCAACGCTGGCGGGCGGCGTCGCGATCATCAACAACAACGCGTCGCTCGGCACGGGCACCATCACGGCCACCGGCGGCGCGCTGCAGGCAGGCACAGCCGGGCTCAACGTCAGCAACGACGTGGCGCTCAACGCGGGCGGGCTGACGGTGCAGGGCTCGACCGGGCTCACGCTGTCGGGCACGGTGTCGGGCGGCGGCGCGCTGACGAAGAACGACGGCGGCACGCTGACGCTGTCCGGCGCGAACACCTACACGGGCGGCACGAACCTGAACGCTGGCGGCATCGTGGTCGGCAACAACGGGGCGCTCGGCACCGGTGCGCTGAACGTCAACGGCTCGGCCACGCTCGACTCGAGTACGAACGCGACGCTCAACAACACCGTCAACCTCGCCACGGGCACGACGCTGACGGTCGGCGGCAGCAACAATCTCGGGCTGGCCGGCAACATCAACGGCAGCGGCGGCCTCGTGAAGAACGGTGCGGCCACGCTGACGCTGAATGGCACGAACGCCTACACCGGCGACACGACGATCAACGCCGGCACGCTGGCGCTGGGCGCGGGCGGCAGCCTGTCCGCGAGCGGCACGGTGAACCTGACCGGCGCGGGCGCGACGTTCGACCTGAGCGGCGCATCCGGTACGCAGGCGATCGGTGCGCTGGCGGGCGCGGCCGGCACCAACGTGAACCTCGGCGGCAATTCGCTGACGCTGAACGGCAGCGGCAATGCGACTTACGCCGGCTCGATCGGCGGCACGGGCGGCGTCACGCTCACGGGCACCGGCACGCAGACGCTGTCCGGCGCGAACACCTATTCGGGCGGCACGACCCTGAACGGCGGCAACCTTTCCGTCGGCAGCAATACGGCGCTCGGCCTCGGCGCGGTGAACGTGAACGGCTCGTCGACGCTCGACGCGACCACCAGCGTGTCGCTCGCGAACGGTGTCAACATCGCCACCGGCACGACACTGACACTCGGCGGCAGCACGAATCTCGGCCTGAGCGGCACGGTCTCGGGCGGCGGCGGTCTCGTGAAGAACGGCGCGGCGACCGTGACGCTGTCCGGCGCGAACAACTACGCCGGCGGCACGACCCTGAACGCAGGCGGCCTGGTGCTCGGCAACAATGCCGCGCTCGGCACGGGCGCGCTGACCGTCGGCGGCGCGGCGACGCTCGATACGAACACGAACCTGTCGGTCAACAACGCAGTCAACCTCAACACCGGTTCGACGCTGACCCTGGGCGGCAGCAATGCCCTCACGCTGAACGGCGGCATCACCGGCGCGGGCGCTCTCGTGAAGGACGGCGCGGCGACCACGACGTTGACGGCCGCGAACACCTACACGGGCGGCACGACGATCAACGCCGGCACGCTGGCGATCAACGGGGGCGGCAGCCTGGCGGCGACCGGCGCGGTGAACCTGGCCGGCGCGGGTGCGACGCTCGACGTGAGCGCCGCGACCGGTGCGCAGTCGATCGGTGCGCTATCGGGTGTCGCGGGGACGAACGTCGCGCTCGGCGGTAACGGGCTGACGCTGGGCGGGACCGCCAGCGGCACCTTCAGCGGCGCGATCGGCGGCACCGGCAGCCTGACGCTGGCGGGCACCGGCACGCAGACGCTGAACGGCGCGAGCACCTATTCGGGCGGCACGAACCTGAACGGCGGCAGCAGCGTGGTGCTCGGCGACAACAGCGCGCTCGGTACCGGCACGGTGAACGTTGCAGGCGCGGCAACGCTCGATACGAACGCGAGCCTGTCGGTCACCAACGCGGTCAATCTTGCGAACGGTTCGACGCTGACGCTGGGCGGCAGCAATGCGCTCGCGTTGAGCGGCGGCATTTCCGGCGCGGGCGGTCTCGTGAAGAATGGCCCGGCGACCACGACGCTGACGGGCGCGAACACCTACACGGGCGGCACGACGATCGACGCGGGCACGCTGGCGGTGGGCGCGGGCGGCAGCCTGGCGGCGACGGGCGCGGTGAACCTGGCAGGCGCGGGCGCGGCGCTCGACCTCAGCACGGCGACCAGTGCCCAGACGATCGGTGCGCTGTCGGGTGTCGCGGGGACGCTCGTCAACATGGGCGGCAACGGGCTGACGCTGGGCGGGACCGCCAGCGGCACCTTCAGCGGCGTGATCGGCGGGACGGGCAGCCTGACGCTGGCCGGCACCGGTACGCAGACCCTGACGGGCGCGAACGTCTATACGGGCGGCACGAACCTGAACAGCGGTGGCCTGGTGCTCGGCAACACCGGGGCGCTCGGCGGCGGCGCGCTGAACGTCGGCGGCGCGGCGACGCTCGACACGAGCGCGAGCCTGTCGGTCAACAACGCGGTCAATCTCGGCACGGGCGCGACGCTGACGCTCGGCGGCAGCAACGCGCTCACGTTGAACGGCGGCATCACCGGCGCGGGTGCCCTCGTGAAGGACGGCGCGGCGACGACGACGCTGACGAGCGCGGCCACCTACACGGGCGGCACGACGATCAACGCGGGCACGCTGGCGCTCGGCGCCGGCGGCAGCCTGGCGGCGACGGGTGCGGTAAACGTGGCCGGCGTGGGCGCGACACTCGACCTGAGCGGTGCGACGGGCGCACAGACGATCGGCGCACTGAGCGGTGTCGCCGGCTCGGCCGTGAACCTCGGCGGCAACGGGCTGACGTTGAGCGGGACCGCCAGCGGCAATTTCGGCGGCGCGATCGGCGGTACCGGCGGCCTGACCGTGGCCGGTACGGGCACGCAAACGCTGTCCGGTTCGAACACGTACACGGGCGGCACGACGATCAACGGCGGCAGCACGTTGGCGCTGGGCGCGGGCGGCAGCCTCGCGTCGGGCAGCGCGGTGACGCTCGCCGGCACGGGCGCGACGTTCAACCTGAGCGGCGCATCGGGCGCGCAGACGCTCGGCGTGCTGAGCGGCGGCGCAGGCACGAACGTCAACCTCGGCGCGAATACGCTCACGCTGAACGGCAGCGGCAACAACACGTTCGGCGGCGCGATCGGCGGCACCGGCGGCGTGACGTTCGCGGGCGCCGGCACGCAGACGCTGACGGGCGCGAACACCTACACCGGTGTTACGACCATCAACGGCGGCAGCACGCTGGCGTTGGGCGCAGGCGGCAGCCTCGCGTCGGGCAGCGCGGTGAATCTGGCCGGCACGGGCGCGACCTTCAACGTGAGCGGTGCGACGGGCGCGCAGACGATCGGTGCGCTGAGCGGCGGCGCCGGCACGAACGTGAACCTCGGCACGAATGCGTTGACCTTGAACGTCAGCGGCAACGCCGCATTCGGCGGGACGATCGGCGGTGCGGGCGGCGTGACGGTTGCCGGCAGCGGCACACAAACGCTCACGGGCGCGAACACCTACACGGGCGGCACGACCATCAACGGCGGCAGCACGCTGGCGTTGGGTGCGGGCGGCAGTCTTGCGTCGGGCAGCGCGGTGAACCTCGCCGGCACGGGCGCGACGTTCAACCTGAGCGGTGCATCGGGACCGCAGACGCTCGGCACGCTGTCCGGCGGCACCGGCACGAACGTGAACCTCGGCGCCAATGCGCTCACGCTGAACGGCGCCGGCAACAACACGTTCGGCGGCGCGATCGGCGGCACCGGCGGCGTGACGTTCGCGGGCGCCGGCACGCAGACGCTGACGGGCGCGAACACCTACACGGGCGGCACGACCATCAACGGCGGCAGCACGCTGGCGCTGGGTGCGGGCGGCAGCCTCGCGTCGGGCAGCACGGTGAATCTGGCCGGCACGGGCGCGACCTTCAACGTGAGCGGTGCGACGGGCGCGCAGACGATCGGTGCGCTGTCCGGCGGCGCCGGCACGAACGTCAACCTCGGCACGAATGCGCTCACGCTGAGCGGCAGCGGCAACGGCACGTTCGGCGGCGCGATCGGCGGCGCGGGCGGCGTGACATTCGCGGGCGCCGGCACGCAGACGCTCACGGGCGCAAACACCTACACGGGCGGCACGACCATCAACGGCGGCAGCACGCTGGCACTCGGTGCGGGCGGCAGCCTCGCGTCGACGGGCGCGGTGAATCTCGCGGGCACGGGTGCGACGTTCGACGTGAGCGGTGCGACGGGCACACAGACGATCGGCACGTTGAACGGCGCGGCCGGCGCGACCGTCAATCTCGGCGCCAATGCACTGACGTTGAACGGCAGCGGCAACGGCACGTTCGGCGGGACGATCGGCGGGGCGGGCGGCGTGACGATCGCGGGCACCGGCGTCCAGACGCTGACGGGCGCGAACACGTACACGGGCGGCACCACGATCGCGGCCGGCGGCGCGCTGCAACTCGGCAACGGCGGCACGTCGGGCAGCATCGCCGGCAATGTCGTCGACAACGGCGCGCTGATCGTCAATCAATCCGGCAACGTGACGATCGCCAGCGTGCTGTCCGGCACCGGCTCGCTCACGCAGGCCGGCAGCGGACAACTGACGCTGACGGGCACCAGCACACTGAGTGGTCCGACCACGGTCAGCGCGGGCACGCTCGCCGTCAACGGGTCGCTCGGCCAGTCGACCGTGACCGTGCAGAACGGTGCGACGGTCACGGGCACCGGCACGATCGGCGGCCTCGTGGTGCAGGGTGGCGCGACGGCGGCCGCGTCGCAGCCGGGCGCGGCGCTGAACGTGGGCGGCAACGTCACGTTCCAGCCGGGCTCGACGTTCCAGGTCGCGGCCTCGCCGCAGCAAAGCGGCAGTCTCGCGGCAACCGGCACGGCGACGCTGAACGGCGGCACCGTGCAGGTGCTCGCGAACCAGAGCGGCTACCAGCCGAGCACGACCTATACGATCCTCACCGCAGGGTCGGGCGTGCAGGGCACGTTCAGCCAGGTGAGTTCGAACTACGCTTTCCTCGCGCCGACGCTCAGCTACGATCCGGATCACGTATACCTGCAACTGGTCTCGAACGGTACCGCGTTCTCCGATGTCGCGACGACGCCGAACCAGCGCTCGGTCGCGGCCGCGCTCGGCGGGCTTGGCGCCGGCAACCCGCTGTACGACGCCATGCTGACGACCGACGCGACGACCGCACGCCGCGCTTACGGGCTGCTCGACGGCGAACTGCAGGCGAGCCTGAAGAGCACGCTGCTGCTCGACAGCCGCTACGTGCGCGACGCGGTGACCGATCGCGTCCGCCAGGGCCTCGCGCCCGGATCGGGTCCGCTCGCCGCGCTGTCGTCGGGTGGCGCGGCCCTGTGCGGCGACAACACGGCCGGCGCGGTCGACCCGACGCTGCCGCCGGAGCGCCGGATCGGCTCGCGCGACGGCTGCTACGGAGGCACGCCTTACCAGCCGGTCGTCTGGGGGCAGGCGTTCGGCGGCCGCAGCCGGCTCACCGGCGACGGCAACGCGTCGACGGTCAACCGCAGCATGACGGGCTTCATCGCCGGTGCCGACATGGCGCTCAACGACAAGTGGCGTGCGGGCCTCGCCGCAGGCGTCACGCACAGCTCGCTCGACAACGACCAGAGTTCGTCGGCGTCGGTGAACAGCTACTACCTGTCGCTGTACGGCGGCGCGCAGTACGGCGCACTCGGTGTGCGCGGCGGCGCGTCGTACACGTGGTACCGCATCAACAGCGACCGTTCGCCGGGCTTCGCGGGCTTCTCCGATCACGATTCGGCCGGTTACGACGCGAATTCGGCGCAGGTGTTCGGCGAAGTCGGCTACGCGCTGCCGGTCGGGCCCGTGGCGATCGAACCGTTCGCGGGCCTCGCGTATGTGAACCTTCACACCGACGGCTATACCGAAACCGGTGGCGCGGCCGCGCTGCGCGCCGGCGGCGAGACGACGCACGTCGGCTTCTCGACCCTCGGCGTGCGCGCGGCGTCGCAGCTCGGCTCGATCGCGAGCGGCACGTTCACCGCGCGCGGGACGGTCGGCTGGCGGCATGCGTTCGGCAACGTGACGCCGTCGTCGGCGTTCACGTTCGCGAACGGCGGCACGTCGTTCCAGGTATCGGGCGTGCCGATTGCTCGCGACAGCGCCGTGCTCGAGGCCGGCATCGACGCGAACATCACGAAGCGCCTGACGCTCGGCCTCACGTACAGCGGCCAGTACGGCAGCGGCGTGCGCGACAACGCCATCCTCGGCAACATCCTGTGGAAGTTCTGACCAGCGCCTGACGTGCCTGCGCGATGCCATGCGGCGACGGCCACGTCGCATGGCATCGCGTCTTTTTCCTCGCTGCGCACGTTCCCCGTTCTGTCCTATCCTGTGCGAGACACGCGACGCGCCGCGCGTTGCGACCCGACACAGGAGCATCGATGCCGAATCACGCTGAAGCCACGACGACCCAGGCGCCGCAAGTCGCGCCTGTTGCCCCGACCCCCGCGTCCGGCCCTGCCTTCATCGCGCCCGAAGCCGATCCGCAGGCCCTCGCGCGCAACAACCAGTACGTGCTGAAATCCGGCGATGCGTTCGTGGTCAGCGACGCGCTCGGCGACATCGGCGGCCATGACGACGGCCTGTTCGTCGACGACATGCGCGTGCTGTCGAAGTGGCGCCTGACCTTCGGCGGCCGCGCGCCGTCGCTGCTGTCGGGCGCGACGAGCGCCGACAACGCGTCGTTCACCGCCCACCTGACGAACCGTCCGCTACCGCCGCTCGGCGGCCACGAAACGCCCGAGGGCGTGATCCACATCGAGCGGACGCGCGTGCTCGCGGGCGACGTGCTTTACGAAGCGCTGACGCTGACGAACTACGGCGCGAGCGAAGCCGAGGTGCCGCTGTCGCTGTCGTTCGCGGCCGATTTCAAGGACATGTTCGAGGTGCGCGGCACGCAGCGCCCGAAGCGCGGCACCGTGGTGGCGCCGCGCGTCGACGCGGGCGCGGTGCGGCTGCGCTATGACGGCCTCGACGGCGTCGAGCGCAACGTGACCGTGCATTTCTCGCCGGCGCCCGATGCGCTGTCGGTCGATCGTGCCGACTACACGCTGACGATCGCCGCGCAGGCCTGCGTGTCGATCTACCTGACCGTCGACGCGACGCTCGGCCCCGCGCATGCGGAAGGGCCGGGATGCGGCCGCGTCGCGCTGCGCACCGCACTCGTCGGCGTGCATCGCGAGATGCGCGCGCGGCGCGAATCGATGGCGCGCGTGAACACCGGCAATCCGCTGTTCGACGCGTGGCTCGACCGCTCGCTTGCGGATCTCGGGCTGCTCACGACGCAGCTCGACACGGGGCCGTACCCGTATGCGGGCATTCCGTGGTTCTCGACGCCGTTCGGCCGCGACGCGGTGATCACGTCGCTGCAGATGCTGTGGCTGCAGCCGTCGCTCGCGCGCGGCGTGCTGCGGTTCCTGGCCGAGCACCAGGCGCGCGAGACTTCCGCGTTCCGCGACGCGGAGCCCGGCAAGATCATGCACGAGTTTCGCCGCAGCGAGATGGCCGCGACGGGCGAGGTGCCGTTCGCGCTTTACTACGGCGGGGTCGATACGACGCCGCTGTTCATCGTGCTCGCGGGCGCGTATGTCGAACGCACCGGCGACGATGCGCTGATCGACGAGCTGTGGCCCGCGCTCGAGCGCGCCGCGCAATGGGTGATCGACAAGTGCGACCGCAATCCTTACGGACTGCTCGATTATCAGCGCACGTCGGAGCGCGGCCTCGCGAACCAGGGCTGGAAGGACAGCCACGATTCGGTGTTCCACGCGGACGGTCGCTTCCCGGACGGCCCGATCGCGCTCGTCGAAGTGCAGGCGTATGCGTGCGCGGCGCTCGATGCGATGTCGATGTGCTCGCACCGGCGCGGCCACGCGATTGACGCCACGCGCTACGCACTGCGCGCGAAGACGCTGCGCGAGCAGGTCGACGCGCTGTTCTGGATGCCGGAAGGCGATTTCTACGGCATCGCGCTCGATGGTCATGGCGACCTGTGCCGCGTGTTCGCGTCGAATGCGGGGCACCTGCTCGCGTTCGGGCTGCCCGACGCCGAGCGCGGCGCGGCGGTCGCCGGCGTGCTCGGCTCGACGCTGTTCCAGACGGGTTGGGGCATCCGCACGCTTGCGGCCGGCCAGCCGCGCTTCAACCCGATGGCGTATCACAACGGCTCGGTGTGGCCGCACGACAATGCGCTGATCGCGCGCGGACTGGCGCGCTACGGCGACAAGACAGCCGCGGTGAACCTGCTGCGCGCGCTGTTCGAGGCGGCGGTGAGCTTCGAGATGCGCCTGCCCGAGCTGTTCTGCGGGTTCCCGCGCCGGCGCGGCGAACCGCCGACCGCGTATCCGGTGGCCTGCCTGCCGCAGGCGTGGGCGGCCGGTGCGCCGTTCATGATGCTGCAGGCGTGCCTCGGCGTGAGCATCGACGCATCGCGCCACGAGGTGCGCGTCGAGCGCCCGACGCTGCCGGAAGGCGTCGACTGGCTGCGGATCGACGCGCTGCGCGTCGGTGACGAAACCGTGTCGCTCACGTTCCGCCGTGTCGACGGGCAGGTCGTCGCGGCGGCGGAGCAGCCGGGCCGCGTGAAGGTGGTCGCGGTGCTGTAGCGCGGCGCCGCGCGAACGTTGCGCGATGTCGCGCCACGTTCGCGTGCAGCGGCATAGAATCGTGACATGACCCTTGAACGATGGCGGAGGTAGACGATGACGACCGACAACCGGCCCGACGACAGCGAGCACAAGCTCGAGAATCTGGAAGCGGCGGTCGACCACCTGCACAAGTCGATCGAATCGCAGAGCATCGCGGTCGGCGCGGCGAAGGGCATCCTGTTCAGCCTGATCGAAACGCTCGGCGCGCTGATCGGCGATCCCGACCTGCCCGAGCATGCGCGCTCGGGCTACGAGGCGCTGCGCGACAAGGCGAGCGAATTGCGCGGCGGGCTCGACCGGCATTGATGCCCGGATGGCCCCGGCCTCGGCCTCGGCCCTTGCCGCACGGGCTGGGCCGGGGCTGCCCGATTCTGTAGACGAAGCACAAAACACCGTGCGCTCAATGAGTTAGGTGGCCGGTGCGCAGGATATCCACAAGCTTGCCAACACAATCTGTGGAGAACTGTCCGGCCCCGAGAACCGGGTGCGGCCTGGGCCGTGCGAAAGCGCCGGCGCTGCCACAGGGTTGACCTCGCAAGGTCCGTGAATCGAATCCCCTTTTGTATCAGGGTGTTACGCGCCGCGCTGGAAGGATATCCACAGGCTTGCCAACATATTCTGTGGACAACTTGCAATCGATTGCGTCGCGACAGTTGCGGATCGGCCCGCCCGGGGCCGCCTTGCGAAGCCCGTGAACAGAGGCTGCCCGATGTCTGCGTCGGCGCGCTAATTCGTGCACGATCAAGGGCTTAGGCCCCGGGTACCCAGGATATCCACATCCTTGCCAACACTTTCTGTGGACAAGCCGGGCCGTGTCACCCGGCCTGCGCCGTGGCGGCCGCCTCGGCCACGATCCAGTCGCGAAAGAGCGTCATCGCCGGCGTGAGCGGTTTCGACTTCAACGAGGTGAGCCAGTAGCCGCCAGCGCGCACGTCGATGTCGAGCGGCCGCGCGAGGAGGCCGAGCTGCAGTTCGCGCGCGAACATGCACGCCGGCGCGAGCGCGACGCCCGCACCCTGCATCGCAGCCTCGACCATCAGCCGCGACGAATCGAACACGGGCCCGTTGACCGCCCACGGCGCGAGCCGCGCGGCGTCGAACCAGCCGTGCCATTCGTCGGTGCGGTACGAGCGCAGCAGCGTTTCGTTCGCGAGATCGGCCGGTTGCGCGAGGCGCCGCGCGATGTCCGGCGCGCACAGCGCGGTGAGCGGCGCGTCGAGCAGACGCTCGTTGCGCGTGGTCGGCCAGTTGCCCTCCCCGAAGCGGATCGCGAAGTCGAGGCCCTCGGCGGCCAGGTCGACGACGTTGTTGTTGGTCCGCATCCGCAGCTCGACGAACGGATGGGTATCGCCGAACTGCTTCAAGCGCGGCATTAGCCAGCCTAGGGCAAAGGTGCCGACGACGCCGAGCGTCAGCACCTCGTGGAAGCGCCCGCCGTCGAACTGCTTGAGCACGGTCTCGATGCGGCTGAACGCGTCGCTGAGCACCGGCAGCAGCGCGCGCCCCTCGTCGGTGAGCCCGAGGCCGCGCGGCAGCCGCGTGAACAGCGTGCAGCCGAGCCGCTCCTCGAGCGAGCGCACCTGCTGGCTGACCGCGGCCTGGGTCACGCTCAGCTCGAGGCCGGCGCGGGTGAAGTTCAGGTGGCGCGCCGACGATTCGAACGCGCGCAGCGCATTGAGCGGAAGATGAGGGCGGAGCTTTGTCATAAGAATTTCTTTTGTCAGCGCTCAATTATCGTTGCTTGTCAGGCAACCGTAAAGTCCCGATAGTGCTGTCTCGCCGGCCGGGCGTGTTCAACACCTTTTCGCTCACATTCCACCACGAGACAACCGACATGACCTACTCATCGAAACGTCGAACCCTGTTGCTGGCCGCTGCGACGGCGCCGCTTGCGTTGACCGTTGCCGCGTGCGCGTCGCGGCAGGGCACGGCGCCGGACGACGCAACTACCGCAGCCGCGGCGGCGGCCGTGACGCCCGCTGCCGCCGGGCAGGTGCTGGCCGAGCTCGAACGCAGCGCGGGCGGCCGCCTCGGCGTATGCGCGATCGACATCGCGACCGGGCGGCGCGCGGAACATCGCACGGACGAGCGCTTCCCGTTCTGCAGCACGTTCAAGGCGATGCTGAGCGCGGCGGTGCTCGCGCAGAGCGTCGATCGACCGGCGTTGCTGCAACAGCGTGTGACGTACACCAAGGCTGACCTCGTCAACTATTCGCCGGTGTCGGGGAAGCATGTCGACGACGGCATGACGGTCGCCGCGCTGTGCGAGGCCGCGATCCAGTACAGCGACAACTCGGCCGCGAACCTGCTGATGAAGCTGCTCGGCGGCCCGTCGGCGGTGACGGCCTACGCGCGCTCGATCGGCGACGACACGTTCCGGCTCGATCGATGGGAGACCGAACTGAATACCGCGCTGCCGGACGACCCGCGCGACACGACGACGCCGGCCGCGATGGCCGCGAGCATGCGCGTGCTGATGCTCGGCGATGCGTTGCCGGCCGCGCAGCGTGCGCAGCTCGTTACCTGGATGCGCGGCAACAAGGTCGGCGACAAGCGGCTCCGTGCGGGCGTGCCGGCCGGGTGGACGGTCGGCGACAAGACGGGCACCGGCGACTACGGGACGACCAACGACGCGGGTGTCATGTGGTCGCCGTCGGGTGCGCCGATCGCGCTGGCCGTGTACTACACGCAGACGCGTGCCGATGCGCGCGCGAAGGACGACGTGATTGCGTCGGTCGCACGCATCGTGGTCCGGGCATTCGGTTGAGGCGGGCGGCACGACGTGCGTGACGCGATCCGCGTGCATGCCGTGCCGCAACCGTGACCCGCGTGATCAAACGTTGTGCGATCAACGACTTAGGTCACGCATGCTCAGGATATCCACATGCTTGCCAACAAAAATTGTGGACAAGCCCGCGCGCGGCCGCATCGGGCGTGGCGCGGGCCGCCGTGCCGCGTTTGAAGCAGCGTGGACAAAGTCTTACGGATCAAGCGCTTGGCCCTGGTATGCGCAGGCTGTCCACACGCTTGCCAACACAATCTGTGGACAAGCCGGTTCGCTCGCGCGGCAGGCGCCCGCCACGTGGCGAATGGGCGTGCGAGCGGCACTTTCCCGGCCGCGTGCCGCATTTGAAGCGGCGCGGACAAAGTCTTACGGATCAAGCGCTTGGTCGCGGTATGCGCAGGCTATCCACATGCTTGCCAACAAAATCTGTGGACAAGCCCGGCGGCCGCGAGGGCGACGATCAGGGCTGCCGATCGTCGACGGTGGGCCAGCGCGCGAACGCGAACACCCACAACATGATGAAGTTCAGGACCGGGACGAACATCGTCAGGATCCACCAGCCCGAATGCCCGGTGCGCCGAACGATGCGGACGTACGGATAGATGACGACGGCGACCAGCACGAGTGAGACGACCAGCTGCCACGCGGTGAAGTGTTCCATGGTCTTCCTCGGAGTGAGGTGTCGTGGTGCGGCGCCGGCGGAATGGCCGGCCCGTTGAGCCGTCGTGCAAAGCCGATGATGCGCGGCCGCGTGCGGCTCGCGTGATCTTGACGCGTGGCGGGCGCGAGCGTCAAGGCGACGGTGATGCGCTGCTGTTGCGCGTGACCGTGCGCTTGCGCGCAGGCCCGGGCCGCAGGGTGCCGCAACCGTGACGCCGAGCATGAACCGTAGCCCGATCAACGGGTTAGCGCGGGCTTGCTCAGGATATCCACAAGCTTGCCAACAAATTCTGTGGGTAAGTAGCGCCGCGCGTGTCGAGCGCGTGTGAACCGGCTGCGGCGTGCATCGTCGTGGCGTCGTGATGCGAAGTGCGGCGAAGCGGTGTATGCACTGGCCATCGCCGGGGCCTCGTCTGCATCACGCGTGCCAAAGTCCATCGGATCAAGGGTTTAGCGTCGCGGTGCGCAGGATATCCACAAGCTTGCCAACATTTTCTGTGGAGAAGTCGGGGCGCGCCATCGGGGCGCCGGACACGGGCGGATGCCACACGTTGCCCCGACGCGCGCGTGCGCTCACGCCGTGCAGATACCGGCCACGCCGACTTTCCGGAACAGGTGCGGGCTGGCCACGGCGGACGACGGATAGGTGGAGAGTTTCGACGCGAACTCGGGATGCTTGAACGCCGCGCGAAACGCCGCCGTCGATTCCCAGATCGCGTAGTTCAGGTAGGTCGGGCTATCGCCGAGCGCGCGATGGAGCTGGGTCGAGATGAATCCCGGCTGTCGCTTCATGAATTCCGCATCGTCCTGCCATACCGCGAGAAACGCCGTTTCGTCCTCGGGGGCCAGGGTGAACACGTTGACGAGGACGACCGGCTCCGCGTCGACGCCAATCTGTTGCTGGATCGGAAACGCCGGATCCATCGGCTTGAATTGCAGCATGGAAACTCCCGTGGGTAAGGGGAATGGGCGATCACGCCGGCGCATCGGCACCGTGAGCGCTGGACATCGCCGATAACACACGAATGGCCGCGTCCAGGTCGGCCGAACTGAAGTTGCCCGCGATCTCGCGGACATGCTGTTGCCACTGCCCGACCACGGCCTGATAGGCCGCCTCGCCGCGAGGCGTCAGCGCATACAACGGGGAGCGCTTGTGCGCCGGATTGGGCAGCGCATCGACCAGCCCGTCGCCGGTCAGCACGTTGATCTGTTTCAGCACCGCCTGCCGCGTGATGCCCATCGCGTCGGCGATCTGCGGGATGCTCGGGGCCTCCGTCGCCATCGCAATGGCGCCCAGCACCTGCCAGCGCGCGCTGGTCAGGCCGTGCGGCTCGGAAAAGGTATTGCCCCATTCGATCAGCAGGCCGTTCAGCCGGAATACAGACAGTGCGACGGCGGTCAATTTCGCGGATTTCGTCATGGTCGAAGCGGGTCGTCGAGTATCGATCGATGATCATTCTGCCAAATTGACAACTAGTTGTCAATTGTCGCCGTATGCGTGCCGGGCGTGGCCGCCGCCGGCATTGCCGCCCCGCCGGCGGCGCGTGCACAATGCCGGTCCGGGGACGACCGGGCACCATCCTGCCCGGATTTTTTGAGGTGACGGAAGAACATGAAGAAAATCTGCATCGTCGGCGCGTCGGGCAAGCTCGGGCGCTACATGGTTCGGCATGCGCTGGAGCGCGGCTACGAAGTTGTCGCCGTGTGTCGTGCGGCAAGCGTGGCGAAGCTCGCCGGTTTCGGGGATCGCATCACGATCGTGCCCGGCGCGACCGACGATCGCCGGGTGATCGAGCAGGCCGTGGCCGGCTGCGACGGCGTGCTGACCGTGCTCGTGCCGTGGGGCATGCAGCGCTACGCATCCGGAACCGCGCAAGCCGTGCTGGATTTCGCGCCGGTGCACGCGCGGCTCGTGTTCTCGTGCGGCTGGCACATCACGCGGGATGGCAAGGATGTCTATCCGATGTCGATCCGCGCGGCGGTGGCGATCGGCGGCTGGCTGCTGCGGCTGTTGCGGGTCGGCGAGATCGACGACCAGGTGGAGGCCTGCCGGCGCGTGTTCGCGAGCGACGCGCGCTGGACCGTGGTTCGAGGCAGCAACCTGGAGGAAGGGGAGAGCGACGGGTTGCCGGTGTGGAGCGAGCACGTCGGCGATGCGATCCTCGCGAGCAACCGCACGCGCCGGATCGACTTTGCGCTGTTCATGGTCGCGGCGCTGACCGACGATACGCTGATCCGCCGCGCACCGGCGATCTGCGGGCGGCGCACGCGCTCCGCGTTGGCGGCCCGCGCGGCGGTCGAACAGGCGATGTCGGAGCCGCGCGTGCCGCCGGGTCGTTAGGCATGGCACGGCGTGACCGTTGTAGCGCGCCGCGTCGACGATGGCGGGCCACCCGTCGGGCGGGTCGCGCAGGGCAGCCGTGTGTCCGCCGGACTGCCTCGAACGTGTGCGCATCCGGCGCGCGCCGGGCCGGGAGATGCATCCGTCCGGCGCGGCAACGCGCATTGCCGGTGCACGACGGACAAGTCTTTTTCCATCAACGACTTGGTGTTGCTGGCCGCAGGTTGTCCACAGGCTTGCCAACACAATCTGTGGACAAGCCGTGCGATGCGTGCGCTACGCCGGTGCGGAAAAGCGCACCGTGACGGTCAGCCCGCGTCCGCCGTGCGTCGTGCTGAGCGCGACCGTCGCGCGGTGCTGTTCGGCGATCCGCTTGACGATCGACAGCCCGAGCCCGCTGCCCGACGACGTGACGGCCTGCGCGCCTTCGCCGCGATAGAAGCGCTCCCATACGTCGGTGCGTTCGGCTTCCGGGATCCCGGGGCCGTCGTCGGCGACTTCGAGCACGGGCGTCGTGCCGTCGATCCGCGCGGACACATCGACGCGCGCACCGTCGCCCGCATAGCGGATCGCGTTGTCGACGAGGTTGTTCAGCAGCACGCGCAACGTGTCCGCATTGCCCGACGTCATCACCGGCGTCGACACGATCGCGCCGAGATCGATCCGGTGCGCGTCGGCGACGCGCGTGCGATCCGATACCACCGATCGGCACAGCGCGGCGAGATCGACGGGGGCCGACGCGGAGGCGGCCGCCTGCGCGTCGGGCTCCAGGCGCGCGAGCGTCAGCAACTGCTCGGCAAGGTGGCCGAGGCGCGTCGTGCCCGCCTGGATCTGCGCGAGGATGTGCTCGCGTTCCTCGGCGGTCGCCGCGCGCCGCAGCAATTGCGACTGGATCGACAGCCCCATGATCGGCGTGCGCAGTTCGTGCGCAGCATCGGCGATGAAGTGGCGCTGCATCGTGAACGAGCGGTCGAGGCGCGCGAGCAGGTCGTTGATCGCTTCGGCGAGCGGCCGGACTTCGTTCGGCATCGAGCCGACGTCGACCGGCTCGAGATTGTTCGCATTCCTGCGTTTGAGGCCGGATGCAATCGTGCGCAGCGGCCGCAACCCCGCACCGATGCCGAACCACAGGCCGATCGCGAGCAGCGGCAGCATCGAGAACACGGGCCACAGCAGGTGCACGGCGATGCCGGCGATCGCTTCCCATCGGGCGTGCCGTGCCTGCGCGAGCCGGATCGTCGTGCCGCCTCGCTCGGTCACATAGGTGCGCCACGGCTGGCCGTCGACATCGACGCTCGCGATGCCTTTCTGCTCGGGCGGCGGCAGTTTCGAATCGCGGTCGGTCGAATACACGAGCGTGCCGTTGCGCCAGACCTGCAGCAGCACCGCGTCGGGGTCGCTCGCTTCGAAGCCGTGCTTGCCGTTCGCGTGGTTGCTGAACGACAGCTCGCCGTTCGGGCCGACGACGATCTGCTTCGACATGCTGCGCATCTGGTCGTCGAGCAGGTCGTCGAGTTCGCGCAGCGCGCCCCAGTAGGTGCCCGCGCTCGCGACGAGGCCGATCACGCAGGCGGCCGGCATCAGCCACGTCAGCAGGCGCCGCCGCAGCGACGCGTTGCGCCATCGCGCGATCGCGCGTTGGATGCGCGTCATGCGCCGTCACCGATCCGGTAGCCGACGCCGCGCACCGTGCGGATCGTGTCGTGGCCGAGCTTCTTGCGCAGGTTGTGGATATGCACCTGCACGGCGTTGCTCTCGATTTCCTCGCCCCAGCTGTACAGCCGTTCCTCGAACTGCTCGCGCGAAATCACCGCGCCCGGGTCGCGCATCAGCTCGTGCAGCAACACGAACTCCTTCGGCGACAGCGGCACTTCGTCGTCGTTGAGCCAGACGAGGTGCTTGACGGGGTCGAGCCGCAGCGGGCCGATCACGAGCGTCGTCTGCGCGCGGCCCGCATGGCGGCGGGTCACCGCGCGGATACGGGCGAGCAATTCATCGAGCTCGAACGGCTTGACGAGATAATCGTCCGCGCCGCTGTCGAGGCCCGCGATGCGGTCGGGCACGCCGTCGCGCGCGGTGATGATGATCGCGGGGAGGGTTTCGTCGCGGCGGCGCAGCGCGGCGAGCACCGACAGGCCGTCGCGGTTCGGCAGCCCGAGATCGAGCAGCAGCAGGCCGTAGCCGGTCGCGCGCAGCGCGAGCGACGCGGCGTCGCCGTCCTTGACCCAGTCGACCGCGAAGCCTTCCTGTTTGAGGCCTTGTTCGAGCCCGCTGCCGATCAGCGGATCATCCTCGACGAGCAATACGCGCATGAATGGGTGTCTCTTCAACGGGGCGTCGTGGCGCCCGGGGTTCCCATGATAAGCGCCCGTGACTTAGGCGGACCTTAAATGCGGGCGGCACGCGGCGCGCCTTCGTACTCGTCCAATGCGGCACCGTGTCGCTTCGGCACACCCTTCAGGTTTGCTTAATCTTACGGTCCGTAATCTGGCGCCGTCGTGCTCAACGGGGCGCGGCGTCACATCGAAGAAGAGGACCGACATCATGAAACACCTGGCCAGAATCCTGACGGTTGCGCTCGCCACGCTGCCTGCCGCCGTCTACGCGCAATACACGGGGCCGTCCGCACTGACCACGACCACCGTGAAGGAGCTGCTCGCAAACGGCAAGGACGACCAGCACGTGCAGTTGCAGGGCCGCATCGTCAAGCATGTCGGCGGCGAGGATTACGAATTCGCCGATGCGACCGGCACGATCCGCGTCGAGATCGACCACAAGCTGTGGGCGGCCGGCCAGCCCGTCAGCGACAAGAACGAAGTGAAGGTGACCGGCGAATTCGAGCGCAAATGGTCGGGCAGCGTGAAGGTCGACGCCGATCACGTCGAAGTGCTGCGCTGACCGGTGCGCGCGGGGCCGGTGATACCATGGACGACCGGTTCCCGTACCCACCAAGATGGCCGCCAATTTCGACGAACTCGCGTCCCGGATCCGGGCGCAATTTTCCGAGCTGAGCCCGCAATTCCAGGCGGGCGCCGCCTTCCTGCTCGATCATCCCGACGAGGTTGCCACCTCGTCGATGCGCAAGGTCGCCCAGCGCGCGCAGGTGCAGCCTGCGTCGCTCGTGCGGCTTGCGCAGCAATTCGGCTTCCCCGGCTGGAACGAGCTGCGCGACCTGTGCGTCGCGCGCGTGCGCACGCGCCCCGAGCCGCTCACGCAACGGGCGCGTTCGCTCGTGCGGCCCGACGCGAAGGCGTCGCTCGCGCACGACCTGCTCGCCGCGCAACAACACAACCTGTCGGCCACCGCCGCGCAGAACGAGCACACGCTCGTGGATGCCGCGAAACTGATCCGCAAGGCGTCGCACGTGCATGTCGCGGGGTTTCGGTCGTGTTATCCGGTCGCGTTCGGCTTCGTGTACGGCTACCGGCTGTTCCGTCCGAGCGTGTCGCTGCTCAATGGCGTCGCCGGTTCGCTCGAAATGGAGCTGCGCACGATCGCGAAGCAGAGCGTGACCGTCGTCGTCAGCTTCGCGCCGTATTCGCAGGAAGCGACCCGCGTCGCGCAGGCCGCGAAGGCGCAGGGCAGCCGGATCGTCGCGATCACCGACAGCGCGGTGTCGCCGATCGCACTGCACGCGGATGCGCAACTGATCTTCACGCACGACAGCCCGTCGTTCTTCCCGTCGCTGGTGGCCGCGCATGCGATGGCCGAAGCGCTGGTCGCGCAGTTGCTGGCGCTCGAAGGCAGCGATGCGATCGCCGCGCTCGAGCGCACGGAAGCGGAACTGCACGCGAAGGGCGCTTACGTCGTTTGACGCGGTTCGTGCGGCTTCAACCCTGCCTTCTTTTCGATTCAAGCGGATTCAACCGATGACGTTCACATACGAGGTGACGGACGCGGGCGATGCGAACGTTCGCAAGCAGATCGTCGCGCCGCTCATCCGGTTCAACGAAAGCCAGGCCGGTCCGAACGACGCCCGTGCGCTGGCCGTGGTCGTGACCGACAGTGAAGGCGCGGTGGTGGGGGGCTTGTGGGGCAGCACGGCTTACGGCTGGCTGCATGTCGACCTGCTCGTGGTGCCCGAGGCCGCGCGCGGCCAGGGCGCGGGCACGCGCATCATGGATCTGGCGGAGGCGGAAGCCGTCGCGCGCGGCTGCCACGGCGCGTGGCTCGATACGTTCGACTTCCAGGCGCGGCCGTTCTACGAGAAACGCGGCTATGTCCGCTTCGGCGAGCTGCCGGATTATCCGGTCGGACACTCGCGTATTTTCCTGACGAAGAAGCTCGCTGCAGGCTGAGTGCCATCGCCGCCGCAACGCGCGGCGCGGTTGACGGCGTCGCCGGCCGTCGCCTAGGATACCGGGCAGCGATGCAGGTCGCTTCCGGGTCCGCGGAAAGGGTTGAACCCACCTGTCGCAGCAAATTCAGCTTTCCCCTGTCCTTTGTGCTGGCGGTATTGCGGACCTTCGGCCATTCACTGCACGAGGATTCGCGTGAAAAAGCTGCCTCCCGGGGCCCATCCCGATCATCTGAAAAAGCAGGCCAAGGCATTGTTGCGCCTGTACCGGCAAGGTGACGCCGATGCCGTCGCGCGCTTTGTCCGGTTTCTCCCTTCCGCCGCGAACCGCACGCACGACGAAGCGCTCGCGCTCCGGCTTCGGCTGCATGACGCGCAGTCCTGCATTGCACGCGAGTACGGTTTCGCGTCATGGGCCGATCTCGGCGCGTTCGTCGAAACGCATGCGCTGGCGGGGCAACAGCGCGCGCAGTTGATCCGGCGCTGGCTTGACCTGGCGTACGGCGGCGACGTGACCGGCGGCTTCGACGCGCCCCGGCCGCGCGTCGCCGCGCAATTGCTGCTCGACCATCCGGATCTCGTTGTCGGCGATCCAACCGTTGCTTGCGCGGCCGGCGATCTCGACGCCGTGAAGGTGGCGCTGGCCGCCGATCCGGGCTGGGTCGCGCGTGCCGGCGGCGCGCTGAAGCTGCCGCCATTGGTCGCCGTCACGCATTCGCGGCTCGGGCAGCTTCCCGAATTTGCCGCCAGGCTGCGCGCCTGCGCGCGTCTTCTGCTCGATGCCGGGGCCGATCCGAACCAGCGAATCGGCAACCGCTTTCCGCCGGCTTCGCTCGCCGAACCCGACGAAGCGGGGCCGCTGTCGGCGCTGTACGGCGCAGCGGGCGTCAATCGCGATCCGGTGCTCACCGCGATGCTGCTGGAAGCCGGCGCCGATCCGAACGACGGCGAATCGCTGTATCACTCGGTGGAGAATCCGGCCTGCACGCGCGTGCTGCTCGAACACGGCGCGCGGGTGAGCGGGACGAATGCGTTGCGGCGCGCGCTCGACATGCACGACGCGGATGCGCTCGAACTGCTGCTCGCGCATGGCGGCGACCCGAACGAGCCGCCCGGACCGGGGCTGGCGCAGACCTGGGGCGCGCCGTTGTTGCGGGCGATCGGCGTGCGCTGCTCCGCGCGCCATGTCGCCGCGCTGCTGGCGGCCGGCGCCGATCCCGGCGCGCGAACCCCGACCGGCGTCAGTGCGTACAGGCTGGCGATGCAGGCCGGGCTGTCCGACATCGCGGCGTTGTTGCGTGCGGCCGGCGCGGAGGAGACGCTCGACGCGGCGGACGCGTTCGTGGCGGCCTGCGCGCGCGCCGACGCCGACGATGCGCGGCGTATCCAGGCGCGCCATCCCGAACTGCCCGGCGCGCTGCCGGATGAACAGCTGCGGTTGTTGCCGGACGCCGCCGCATGGGGCTCGGGCGACGCGGTGAAGGTCATGGTCGAACTGGGCTGGCCGATCGCCGCGCGGGGCGGCGACTGGGACGCGAGCGCGCTGAATCACGCGGTGTTCCGCGGCGACGCGGGCTTGCTGGCGTTCCTGCTCGCGCACGGCGCGAACTGGCGCGACATGCACGGGTTCGGGAGCGACGCGCTCGGTACGTTGTCCTGGGCATCCGTCAACGAACCGGAGCATGTCGGCGCCGCCGACTGGGAGGCTTGCGCGCGGGTGCTGCTCGCGCACGGCGTGCCGCACGCCACGCGTGACCCGTCGAACCCGGACGACGTGCTGATCGACGGCCGCAAGATGCGCTTCTCCGAAGCCGTCACCGACGTGTTGCTCGGCATCGACGGCGGGCCGACCGCATCGATCTGAACGATCGTGGGCCGCTAATGAGCCGCTAACGCGCCGGTGGCGGCGCCGGCCCGCTCGTCGCCGGCTGCCGGCGTACAGTCGACGCGCCAGGTTTTTCCAGTCGCGCGCCGACATTTCGGCGAACACTGAAACGTCGCGTGCACGACCGGCGTAAGCTCGGTCGTCAACTTCCTTCCGGAGTCCGCGATGACCCGTTCCGACCTGCAAGCCCGCCAAGCCGAAGCCTTCCGCGCCCTGCATGCGCGCCCCGGCGCGTTCATCATCCCGAACCCGTGGGACGCCGGCACCGCGCGCCTGCTCGCGATGGCCGGCTTCGAGGCGCTCGCGACCACGAGTGCCGGCTATGCGTTCTCGAAAGGGCAGCCCGACAACGCGATCGACCGCGACGCGATGCTCGATCACATCGCCGAGATCGTTTCCGCGGGCGGTTTGCCCGTCAGCGCCGATCTGGAGAACGGCTTCGGCGACGCGCCCGCCACGGTGGCCGAAACGATCCGGCTCGCGGCCGAGGCCGGCGCGGTGGGCGGTTCGATCGAGGACGCGACGGGCCGCGCCGACGCACCGATCTACGCGCGCGAAGCGGCGATCGAGCGCATCGCGGCGGCCGTCGACGCGGCACGCGCGCTGCCGTTTCCGTTCACGCTGACCGCGCGCTGCGAAAACTACCTGCATGGCCGCCCCGACCTCGCCGACACGATCGCCCGGCTCGTCGCCTATCGCGACGCGGGCGCCGACGTGCTGTACGCGCCGGGCATCACCGATGCGGACGACATCGCGGCGGTGACGCAGGCGGTCGGCGCGCCCGTGAACGTCGTGATGGGGCTGCAGGGCGGATTGCTGAGCCTCGATGCGTTGGCGGCGCTCGGCGTGAAGCGCGTGAGCGTCGGCGGCGCGCTGGCGCGGGCCGCGCTCGGCGCCTTTCTGCGCGCGGCGAAGGAGATGGCGCAGGACGGCACGTTTACGTTTACGCAAGCTGCCGTGCCCGGGCGCGATATCAACCGCTGGTTTGCGTCACCCGATAATTCGCCGGTTTTGTTCGGGGAATGAGCGTTGATAAAGCGTGGGATCGTTTCCAATCAAATGTTGATTGACAATAATCAACCGATTTCGCGTTCGAATTAAACGTCGGTGACGACGCAAAATACATCGTCTATTCTCCGCATTCCCGCCCGTTCGACCGGCGCCGGCGCACAAGCCGCGCCGGATCGGGCGATCGGGTGAGCGCCGCGCGCGTCGATGCCGCGCATTGTTGCATTTTCCCGTTCAGTATGTTTTTGAACGCGGGAGTTGCCGGCTGATTTTTTGATTGATAATCTGCGGCACGTTCGAATGAACGGTTGGCAAGCCCCCGGGAATATCGATATATAAATATGCTGAGAGAGCGATGACGAACCGAGAAAATCAACGCGTCAGGTTTCGCGTCGGCGATGTCGTGACGCTGAAGACGGGCGGCCCGCGCATGACCGTCACCTATGCCGGGCCGGTCGTATTCGACGACGGCGACTGGCTGATCTGCCAGTGGTTCGACGAAAACGGCGAATTCCGGCAGGAAATGTTCCCCCACGACACGGTGGTGCCCGAGCCGCGCGCGATTTCGGCCGGTCGCGTCCGCATGCGGATGCAGTCGCATCGCTACCGGTCGGCTGCCTGACGATCGGCTTTCGTCGCGATGCCGCCATGCCCGGTACCCGCGCCGCGACATTTCACGTCAGCCCGAAACATGCGGCAGTGCGCTGCCCCGATACTGTCTGCATGAACCCGACCGATCCCATCGCAGCGGTCACGCACCGCGATCCCTATCCCTACTATGCGGCGCTCGTCGACGGGCCGCCGCTCGCGTTCGACGCCACCCTCGGCCTGTGGGTCGCGAGCCGCGCGGCCGCCGTGACGGCCGTGCTCGGTCATCCGGCCTGCCGGGTTCGCCCGCTGGACGCCCCCGTGCCGCCCGCATTGCGCGGTACGACGGCCGGCGCGCTGTTCGGCGAGCTGGTGCGCATGAACGATGGTGTGTTGCGGCACGACGTGCCGAAGCAGGCGCTGCGCACGGCGTTCGCGCCGATCGACCCGGCGGCGCTGCGCGACCGTGCCGCGCAGGTTGCCGCGCGGCGCTTGCCGGCGCCGGGCGATGCCGGCGCGCTGAACGCGTGGTGCATGACGGTGCCCGTTTGCGCGGTTGCCGATCTGCTCGGCTTCGACGAGACGCAGCTCGACGGTATCGCGGCGCAGGTCGTCGATTTCGTCGCCGCGCTGTCGCCGTTGTCGGATGCCGCGGCACTGGCCCGCGCGAGCGACGCGGCGCGAGCGCTGCTTGACCGGATGACGGAGCGCGTCGCGCGGACGCATGCGCACGACGGCACGCTCGTTGCCGCCGTCCAGCAGGCGGCCCGCGCGTCGGGCTGGCTGGCGAGCGGCGCGCTGGTCGCGAATCTCGTCGGGCTGTTGTCGCAGACCTGCGAGGCGACCGCCGCATGGCTCGGCAATACGCTGGTGGCGTGGCACGGGGAAGCGGGGGCGAACGCCGGGCGTGTCACGCCGGAGGATGCCGCGCTCGACGCATTCGTCGGCGAAGTCGGGCGCTTCGATTCACCGGTGCAGAACACGCGCCGCTTCGTCGCATCGCGCACGACGATCGAAGGCGTGACCGTCGAAGCCGGCGATGCGATTCTCGTCGTGCTCGCCGCCGCGAACCGCGACCCGGCCGTGCATCGCGATCCGCAGAGGTTCACGCCTGGCCGTGCGGCCGGGCCGAATTTCGGCTTCGGCACGGGGCCGCATGGTTGCCCGGGCGAGCGGATCGCGCGGGCGGTGACGGCGGGGGCGTTCGGGGCGTGGCTGCGTGCGGGCGGCGTACCGCCGCACGACGGGCTGGCGTGGGACTATCGCGCGTCGACCAACGTCAGGATGCCGAAGTTCGACGCGGCACGGTGAAGGGGAAAGAGGGACTTAACGGCAGCCTTGTTTCTCCGCCCATTGCTCCTGGGCGGCCACGCGGCGCTGCACGCGTTCGACGAGACCGGTCGAGAAGGTCCGCATGCTGATGCCGCGGCGCTTCGCGAGGATCGTCTGCGCGACATCGGTGCGCGGGTTCGGCTGGCAGGCCCAGTACAGCGTCATCAGCCAGCCGATGCCGGTCCACCCGAACAGCGCGTTGAACATCGCGACCGTCAGCTTGTCGTGCCGGCCGCGCCGGTCGGCAATGACCGCCGGCAGGAAATAGATCGCGATCGCGGCTACCGAACCGGCCACTTGAATCAGGACTGCGTTCTGCATGTTGCTGCTCCGTCCGAACTGCAATGGAACCGAGTATCGCGCTTTTTCCGTTTGCGTGCAGGCCGTGGCCAAGCAATTGATTGTTGCGTTTTTAATGACGATCAGCCGGCTTCGGTGCCTGCCGGCTGCACTTCGTTGCTCAACGCGAAACCTTCGTCGAGCCAGCCCGTCACGCCGCCGATCATCAGCTTGACCGGCCGGCCGAGGCGCGCGAGCTGGATCGCCGCACGCGCGGCGCCGTTGCAGTGGGGGCCCGCGCAGTAGACGACGAACAGCGTGCCGGCCGGATAGCCGGCGAGCTTGCTCTCGATGATCTTGCGGCGCGGCAGGTTGCGCGCGCCGGGCACGTGGCCGGCGGCGAACTGATCGGGGCCGCGCACGTCGAGCAGCACGAAATCGGGCGTGCCCGACGCGAGCGCGTCGTGCACGTCCCAGCAGTCGGTCTCGAAGCGCAGCGAGGCCTCGAAATGCGCGAGGGCGGCGGGGCTGTCGGCGGCGGGCACGTCGGTGACGTAGGACATGGCAGGTTCTCCTGAAGATTGCGCGGAACGCGGTGGAATGAAGGGCAGTATCGCGGTTCGGCGCGTTTCGCGGCAGTGGCGCGATCGACAAGTTCCGGTAATATCGCGCCATGCACAATCATCTCGTCGTCGCGCTCGCCTACGATCGCCTCTGCACGTTCGAATTCGGCTGCGTGGTCGAACTGTTCGCCCTCGAACGCCCCGAGCTCGGGGTCGACTGGTATCGCTTCGCGGTCTGCGCGAGCGAGCCGGGGCCCGTGCGCGCGGCAGGCGGCATCACGGTCGCCGCGCCCTATCGGCTCGCGACGCTCGATCGCGCCGATACCATCGTGATTCCCGGCTGGCGCGATCCGGACGAACGGCCGCCGGAGCCGTTGCTGAAGAAACTGCGGGCCGCGCATCGTCGCGGCGCGCGGCTCTGCTCGATCTGTTCGGGCGTGTTCGTGCTGGCAGCGGCCGGCGTGCTCGACGGCCTCACGGTGACGACCCACTGGCGCTATGCGGAGAAACTGCAGGCGCGCTATCCGGCGCTGCGCGTGAATCCCGACGCGCTGTACGTCGACGAAGGGCAGGTGATCACATCGGCCGGATCGGCGGCGGGGCTCGACATGCTGCTGCATCTCGTGCGTCGCGATCACGGCGGCGCGATCGCGAACCGGGTCGCGCAGCGCCTCGTGCTGCCGCCGCATCGTGACGGCGGGCAGGCGCAATTCGTGCCGCGTCCGGTCGCGCCGGGCGGCACCGACCGGCTCGCGAAGCTGATCGACTGGATGCGCGCGCACGCGGCCGAGCCGCATACGCTCGCGTCGCTCGCCGCGCAGGCTGCGATGAGCACGCGCACGCTGCAGCGTCAGTTCGCGGATGCAACGGGGATGTCGCCGCTCGCGTGGCTGATCCGCGAGCGCGTGAACGTCGCGAAGGACATGCTCGAAGCGCATCCCGCGCTATCGCTCGCGCAGGTCGCGGCGCGTGCGGGGTTCGGTTCCGAGGAATCGCTGCGCCGGCATTTCCGGCGCGTCGCGGCGACGAGCCCGGCCGCGTACCGGCGCGGGATGAGTCGGGGCGAAAGCGCACGGGACGCCTGAGTACGGTACCGATTCCTGTCGACGTCTTCCTCTCACGGCACAGCGGCGGCCCAAGATCGCGCATCCCTGAGAGAGGCCGGCCGCGTGAGCGGCCGACGCTGGCTGCAAGTGGCTGCAAACGGCGACGCCCGCCGCCAGGCGGCGGCAGGCGTCGCGTCGCGTCGCGCACTCAGCGCGTGTCGGTATCGCGCGCCTTCTGCCTGATGCACGCGATGCGATACACGCCATCCTCGACTTCGACGCCGTGCGTGTCGTGCGTGAAGCCCGGGAAGCGCAGGTCGTACTGCTCGAGCGCCTTCAGGTAGCCGAGCAGCGGGCCGTCGGCGGGCCCCGCGTTCTCGCCGGGCATCAGCAGCGGAATGCCGGGCGGATAGGGCACGACGCCCGTCGCGACGGTGCGGCCTTCCATCTCCGATAGCTCCAGCATTTCGATGTCGTTGTGTACCAGGTGCTCGAACGCCTCGGCCGGGCTGTAATCGGGCTTCGGCAGCGTCGAGAAGCCGCGCGACATCATCTCGGTCGTCTTCAGGTCGCTCATCGCGCTGAACATCAGGTCGCACAGGTCGCGCAGGCCGAGCTTCCCGTAGCGTTCCGGATAGCGCGCGACGAGCTCGGGCAGCGCCTGTTCGAGCGGTGCATTCGCATCGTAGTCGCGCTTGAAGTCGAGCAGCGTGTTGACGAGCGTGCCCCACTTGCCCTTCGTCACGCCGAGCGAGAACAGGAACAGGATCGTGAAGTCGGTCGTCTTCTCGACGACGATCCCGTGCCGGTCGAGATACGCGGTGACGACCGACGCCGGAATGCCGACCGGCATCAGCCCGCCGTGCGACGCGACGCCCGGCGTGACGATCGACACCTTGATCGGGTCGAGCATGCAGTAGTCGTCCTCGATATCGCCGAAGCCGTGCCACGTGTCGCCCGGATGCAGCACCCAGCACGACGGATCGGTGGCGAGCAGCGTCTCGTCCGCTTCGTGGAAGCGCACGCGCCGGCCCGTCTTGCGATCGACGACGCTGTCGGGCTGCCAGCCGTTGAAGAACCAGTCGTTGTTCTCCGCGCATTCCGTATGCAGGCGCGCCAGCATCTGGCGGAACGCGACGGCCTCGCGGATCGCGTCGGTCGTCAGCGCCTCGCCGCCGGGGCCATCCATCATCGCGGCGCTCACGTCGTTCGACGCGATGATCGCGTAGTTCGGCGACGTCGACGCATGCATCATGTACGCCTCGTTGAAGCGTGCGTGCTCGATCGGGTTGCGGCCGTCGCGAACGTGAATGAACGATGCCTGCGACAGCGCGGCGAGCAGCTTGTGCGTCGATTGCGTGGCGAACACGGTCGGCTTGCTGGCGTCGTGCTGCGACGGATCGCCGTGCATCGCGTAACGGTCGCGGTAGATCGGGTTGAAGCGCGCGTAGCCGTACCATGCCTCGTCGAAGTGCAATCGATCGACGCTCTGGCCGAGCAGTGCCTCGACGCGCGCGACGTTGTAGCAGAGGCCGTCGTACGTCGAGTTCGTGATCAGCGCATGCACGGGCGTCGGGTCGATGCCGTCGCGGCCGCGCACGAGCGGGTTCGCGTCGATTGCGAGCCGCACGGCGGCGGCCGTCAGCCGCTCGGGCATGATCGGCCCTATGATCCCGTAGTGGTTGCGCGACGGAATCAGGTAGGTCGGAATCGCGCCGGACATCGTCATCGCGTGCTCGGCCGACTTGTGGCAATTGCGGTCGCACAGCGCGACCTGGTTGCGCGTGACGCTCGCCATCAGGATCACGCGGTTCGACATCGACGAGCCGTTCGTCACGTGGTACGTGCGATGCGCGCCGAACACGCGCGCCGCATAGCGTTCGCTTTCGCCGATCGGGCCCGAGTGATCGAGCAGCGAGCCGAGTTCGCCGACCGAGATCGACAGGTCGGAGCGGAACAGCGATTCGCCGAAGAATTCGAAATACGCGCGGCCGACCGGCGATTTCAGGAACGCGGTGCCGCCCGTGTGGCCGGGCGTATGCCACGAGTATTCGTACACGCGCGAGAATTTCGCGAGTGCGCGGAACATCGGCGGCAGCACGGTTTCGCGGTAGCGTTCGATCGCGGCGACGATGCGCCCGCCGATGAACGCGGTGGTGTCCTCCAGCAGCCAGATGAAGTCGTCGGCCTTGCGCATCGCGTCGACCGGAATCGCGGACGCACTCGCGCGGCTCGCGAGCAGGAACACGGGCACGGTCGCGTTGCGTGCGCGCATTGCGTCGAGCACGGCTTGCGCGGGCGCATGGCCGGCGTCGTTGCCGAGTTCCCAGTTGAGCAGCAGGCACTGGATCGCCGGATCGGCGGCGACCACCGCGCAGGCATCGTCGGCGGACGTCGCGATCACGACGTCGACGAGTCGCGTGCGCAACTCCTCGGCAAGCGCCGTCGCGGCGCGCCCGGTGGCCGTGCGTTCATCGATGTCGTGCTGCACGAGCAGCGCCTTCATGCCGAGGCGGCGGAAGGCCGGTTGGGTCAAGGAAGCGGTCATGTATCAATCCCCCGTTTGCTGGGTTGCCTGGACGCTCGCGGCAACGGCCGGCGAGCGCGCGTGAAGGGTGTCGGCCTGGTGACGGCCGACGGAAATCCAGAACGTGGCGGCGAGCGCGGCGATGGTCACGCCGAGCGCGAGATAGCGCACCCAGCGCGGCGAGCGGCCGCCCGGATGGATATGGGTTTCCTCGATCTCGCGCTGGCGGTTGATCGACAGCTCGTAGAAGACGATCGTCGCGACGACGAAGATCAGCGACCAGCGCGTTTGCTGGCCATCGGAGCCGACCATCGCCCACAGCGCGTAGACGGCGCCGATCAGGCCGACGATCGTGTAGAACGTGAACTGGTGCGACGGCATCTTGCCGTAGCCGAGCACCTTGATCGCGATGCACGAGTAGATGTACGGCAGCAGCGTCATGATCACGGCGATCGACGCGATCTTGCCGAACTGTTCGCTGGCGCTCGGCGACATCGTCGCGAGCACCTGCACGGTCATGATCAGCGCGACGATCGCGAGGCCGGCCGACGGCACGTTCTTCGAGTTCACGCGGGCGAACACGCCGGCGAACAGGCCGTCGTCGGCGGCCGCCTTCGCGGTCTGGCCGACCAGCAGCGTCCAGCCGGCGAGCGAGCCGAGGCAGCCGAGCGCCGCGCAGAGCGCGACCGCGTTCGCCGCCGTATCGCCGAGCGCGAGGCGCGCGGCATCCGCGAACGGCGCGCTCGAGGCGAGCAGCGCCTTGTTCGGGATCATCCCCATGATCACGGTCGAGCTGAGCACGTAGCAGACGGCCGCGAGCACGACGCCGCCGACGGTCGCGATCGGCACGTTGCGCGACGGGTTCTCGACGACACCGGCCGATACCGACGCGCTCTCGACGCCGATGAACGCCCACAGCGTGAAGTTCAGCGTCGCGCCGATCGCGCTGAAGCTGTTGGTGCCCGACACGTTCCAGCCGGCGAAGTACACGTCCTTGCTGAACCAGAACCAGCCGAACACGGCCATCCCGAGGATCGGCACGAGCGCGAAGATCGTCGTGACCGACTGCACGCGGCCGACGACGTTCGGCCCGAGGATGTTCGCGTACGTGAACAGCCAGATCACGAAGATCTGTGCGAGCGCGAACACGAGCGGGTCCTTCAGGACCGGGAAGAAATGCGTGAGGTAGCCGAGGCCGGCGACCGCGAGGCCGACGTTGCCGAGCACGTTCGCGAGCCAGTAGATCAGGTTGGTCTGGTAGCCCATGTACGGGCCGAACGACTTGCGCGCATACGCATACGGGCCGCCGGCGGCCGGGTCGATCGCCGCGAGCTTCGCGAACACGAGCGCGAGCGACACGGCGCCGACGACGGTGATCAGCCAGCCGAAGATCGCGATGCCGCCGGTGGCGGCGAGGTTCGCGGGCAGCATGAAGACGCCGGAGCCCATCATGTTGCCCGCGACCATCAGCGTGGCGGGAATGACGCCGATTTTCGGCGCGGACGCCGCGGCCGATGGGGCGGCGCGGGAGGAGGACGAGCTGGCATCGGACATGCGACGCTCCTTGACGAGACGTGTTGCGATTGAGGTGGCGCGGTGTGGCGCCGGTCGACGATTCCGGCATGAATCGCCGCTTTATTTAACGTTTTCATGTTATCGCCTTGGTGGTTTTTAATAAGGGTAAACGCCGGTATTTAATAACTTGAATATTGACGGATGTCATTGAAACGGGTGAATCGGTGTTTGAGTGCGGGTGTGGATGGGCCGTACGGCAAGGCCGAGGGGCGCCTTTTGATTCCGATCCTGGGCGGCGAAGTCACGCAGTCGAAACTTCGGCGAATAATCGTTTTTTCCGAATCGGTTAAATCGATTCGCGACGCAAATGGCGCCGCAATCGGGATTCAGGTTCGTCGGTTAATATCGAGCGCATTAAACGCGCACTGCCGGCGCGCGCGACCACCGCTTCTTCCCCGAGGACGATTCCGATGACGACGCTGCCTTCCCGTTTGCCGCTGATCCAGGCCCCGATGGTCGGTTCGTCGAGCCCGCTCGCGATCGCGGTGTGCGAAGCCGGCGGGCTCGGCTCGCTCGCATGCGCGGCGCTCGGCCCGCAGCAACTGCGCGACGAGATCGCGGCGATTCGCGCGCACACGCCCGCACCGTTCAACGTGAACTTCTTCTGCCACACGCCGCCTGCGCCCGACGCCGAGGTCGATGCACGCTGGCGCGCGGCGCTCGCCGGTTATTACGCGGAAGCCGGGCTCGATCCGGCCGACGTGAAGGGCGGCCCCGGCCGCGCGCCGTTCGACGATGCGATGTGCGCGGTCGTCGAAGCGTTGCGTCCGGCCGTCGTGAGTTTCCATTTCGGGTTGCCGGACGATGCGCTGCTCGAGCGCGTGCGGCGTACGGGGGCGTGGGTGGTGTCGTCCGCGACGACCGTCGAGGAAGCGCGCTGGCTCGATGCGCGCGGCGTCGACGCGATCGTCGCGCAAGGCGCGGAGGCCGGCGGCCATCGCGGGATGTTCCTGACTGACGACGTCCATGCGCAACCGGGCCTGTTCGCGCTGCTGCCGCAGATCGTCGACGCGGTGCGCGTGCCGGTGATCGCAGCCGGCGCGATCGCCGACGGGCGCGGCATCGCGGCGGCGTTCGCGCTCGGCGCGCGCGCGGTGCAGATCGGCACGGGCTACCTGCTGACGCCGCAAGCCGGCCGCTCGGCGCAGCATCGCGCGGCGGTGCGCGCCGCGCGCGACGACGGCACGCGCATGACCAACCTGTACACGGGCCGCCCCGCGCGCGGGCTGCTGACGCGCTTCATGCGCGAGCAGGGGCCGATGAGCGCGCTCGCGCCGGCATTCCCGCTCGCGACGGTCGCGGTCGATCCGCTGCGTAGCGCGTTCGAGCGGCAGGGCCGCGACGACTTCTCGCTGCTCTGGTCGGGCGAGGCCGCGGCGCTCGCGTGTGAAGCGGATGCGGGCGAACTGACGCAACGCCTGTGGCGCGACGCGCTGGCGTGCGCGGCGGGGCTGCGCGACGCGTTCCCGCAGGCGGCCTGAGCGACCGGGAAGGGGGCGCCGGCGCGGGAGCATCGGCGTATCATCTGGGTTTTCGTCAGCCCGATCCAGGCACCCCCACCATGACCTCCGTCGACACTACCCCCGTCCTCGACCATGACAAGCTCGTTACCTTCATCGAGCGCAAGTGGAACGATGAAATCCTCCATGCCCTGACCGACTACATCGCGATCCCCGCGAAGAGCCCCGCATTCGACCCCGACTGGGCGAAGCGCGGCTATCTCGAGCGGGTCGTCACCGACGCCGCGCAGTGGGCCGAGCGGCAGCCCGTGAAGGGCCTGAAGCTCGAGATCGTGCGCTTGCCGGGCCGCACGCCGGTGATCTTCTTCGAATCGCCCGCCACGCGTTCGGGCAGCACCGACACGATCCTGCTGTACGGCCACCTCGACAAGCAACCCGAATTCGACGGCTGGCGCGCGGATCTCGGCCCGTGGACGCCGAAGTACGAGAACGGCAAGCTCTACGGCCGCGGCGGCGCCGACGACGGCTATGCGATCTACGCGAGCCTCGCGGCGCTCGGCGCGCTCGACGAGCAGGGCATCGAGCGGCCGCGCTGCGTCGGCCTGATCGAGACCTGCGAGGAATCGGGCAGCTACGACCTGCTGCCGTACGTCGACGCATTGCGCGACCGGCTCGGCCAGGTGTCGCTCGTCGTGTGTCTCGATTCGGGCGCCGGCAACTACGACCAGATGTGGCTCACCACGTCGCTGCGCGGGCTCGTGTCCGGCGACCTGCAGGTCGAGGTGCTCGAGGAAGGCGTGCACTCGGGCGTGTTCGGCGGCATCGCGCCGTCGAGCTTCCGCGTGATGCGCCAGCTGTTCGAGCGCCTCGAAGACGCGAAGAACGGCAATCTGCTGCCGGGCGTGTTCCATTGCGAGATTCCCGACAGCCGCGTGCGCGAAGCCGAGGCCGCTGCGTCGATTCTCGGCGACGCCGTATGGAAGGGGCTGCCGTGGGCCTGCGGCGCGGACGGCAAGCCGGTGCTGCCGACCACGACCGATCCGCGCGAGGCGCTGCTGAATTCGACGTGGCGTCCGTCGCTGTCGGTCACCGGCGCGGCCGGCCTGCCGGCGCTCGCCGATGCGGGCAACGTGCTGCGTCCGCGCACCGCGTTCAAGCTGTCGCTGCGCCTGCCGCCGCTCGTCGATGCCGCGCAGGCCGTGCAGCAACTGAAGGAACTGCTCGAACTCGATCCGCCGTACAACGCGAAGGTCACGTTCAAGCCGGATGCCGGTGCCGCGACGGGCTGGAGCGCGCCGGATCTCGCGCCGTGGCTCGCGTCGTCGCTCGACGCCGCGTCGCGCCGCCACTTCGGCGCCGATTGCGCGTACATGGGCCTCGGCGGCACGATCCCGCTGATGAACGTGCTGCAGGAAGGGTTCCCGTCCGCGCAGTTCATGGTGTGCGGCGTGCTCGGGCCGAAGTCGAACGCGCACGGCCCGAACGAATTCCTGCACGTGCCGTATGCGAAGAAGCTGACGGCCGCGGTTGCGGACGTGATCGCGACCGCGCGCTGAGCGCTTGGCGCCCGGCAGTGACAACTGTCCGACCCACTCTCACGGAACCTTGCCGATGACCGCCCTGCCGACGCCCGACACCGAACCGCTGCGCATGCGCGCCGAACCGCTGCATGCATTCGTCGCGGCACTCTGGGAGCGGGCCGGCAGCAGCGAACGCGAGGCAAGGCTCGTCGCCGATCACCTGGTCGGCGCGAACCTCGCGGGCCACGATTCGCACGGGATCGGGATGATCCCGAACTACGTCGCGTCGTGGCGGGAAGGGCAGTTGCAGTTGAACGGGCACGCGTCGATCGCGCGCGATGGCGGCGCGGTGCTGTCGATCGACGGCGGTCGCGGCTTCGGCCAGGTGATCGCGTTCGAGGCGATGGTCGAAGGAATCGAGCGTGCGCGACGCATGGGCATCTGCGCGATCGGGCTGCGCGACGTGCATCATCTCGGCCGCATCGGGCACTGGGCCGAGCAGTGCGCGCGTTCGGGGCTCGTGTCGTTCCATTTCGTCAACGTGCCGGGCGACCTGCTGGTCGCGCCGCTGCACGGCGCCGATCCGCGCTTCGGCACGAACCCGTTCTGCGCCGCGTATCCGCGAGCGGGCCAGCCGCCGCTGCTGCTCGATTTCGCGACGAGCGCGATCGCGTACGGCAAGACGCGCGTCGCGTACAACCAGGGCAAGCGTGTGCCGGCGGGGTCGCTGATCGACGCCCGCGGCCAGCCGACCGACGATCCGGCCGTGATGCACGAGCAGCCGTTCGGTGCGCTGCTGCCGTTCGGGCTGCACAAGGGCTACGCGCTCGCGGCGATGTGCGAGATTTTCGGCGGCGCGCTCGTCGGCGGGCATACGACCTACGGCGACACGCTGCAGAAGACGAGCGCGATCGTCAACGGGATGCTGTCGGTGCTGATCGATCCGAACGCATTCGATGCGGCCGACGCGCAGCGCGAAGCCGATGCATTCGTCGCGTGGGCGAAGGCATCGCCGCAGGCCGGCGATGCGCCGGTGCAGGTGCCGGGCGAGCCGGAAGAGGCCAGCCGCGCGGCGCGCGGTGCCGGCGGCATACCGGTCGATCGCGCGACGTGGCGGCAGATTCGCGAGAGCGCGGCGGTGGTCGGCTTCGATGAAGCCGAACTCGACGCGTGGACGCAGCGCTGCAGGGCATCCGCATGAGCTGGCAATCGGAAAAGGCGCACGGCGAGGAGATCGCGTATCAGCTCGCGCCGCTCGGCAACGTCACGGTCGTGCGCTTCTTCAGCGGTGCGGCGATGCGGCTCGACGGCGTGATGTTCGGCTTCATGTCGCGCGGGTCGCTGTTCCTGCGTGTGGATGACGTGAACCGTCCGGCGTTCGTCGCGGCGGGGATGGGGCCATTCTCGTACGAGCGGCCCACGCGTACGGTTTCGCTCGACGGCTATTACGAAACGCCGGCCGACGTGCTCGAGGATGCGGGTGCGCTGTTCGACTGGTGCCGCAGCGCGTATCGCGCGGCGCTGCTGGCGGGGCCGCCGAAGCGCAAGGCGAGGGCGGTGCCGAAAGCGGCGGCGCCGGAAGCGACGCCGGTGTCGAAGCGGGTCGCCAAACCGGCATCGAAAGCGTCGCCGAAGCCTGCTTCTGCACGGGAAGCCAAGCCGGCATCGAAGCGAACCACCAAACCGGCGTCGAAACCAGCAGCGAAGTCCCCGGCGAAGCGCAAGCAAACATAGTGCTGGTCGCGCGAAGCGAAAGCCGCGCGACTTTTCCTCTATTGTCGACCCGGCCGTCGCCCGGTGATTCACGCGACATGCGCCGGCTGACACAAGGGCGGCAGGGGCGCACAGTCACGAATGCATCAAGCTTGTGCCGCACCGCACATCCCCCATGCTTCACAACGGCGGCCTCGGCGTTTATGATCGGCGCGGGTTGCACCCGTGCCCGGCGCGACCCGCGCCGGCCCCGCGAACGGCGCATCGTACGCCATGCGGAACGCTTCCCCACTCATCATTCCAGACGGAGACAGCCGATGCTCGTCCTGATTCTCGGTTTAGCGATCTTCCTCGGTGTGCACTCGATCCGGATCGTCGCGGACGGCTGGCGCTCAGCGACGATCGAGCGGATCGGCGAGAAGCGCTGGAAGGGCCCCTATGCGATCGCGTCGATCATCGGCTTCGTGCTGATCATCTGGGGGTACGGTATCGCACGCCAGGGCGCGACGCTGCTGTGGGTGTCGCCCGTCGGCGTGCGCCACCTCACCGGCATGCTGACCGCGATCGCCTTCGTGCTGATCGCCGCCTCCTACGTGCCCGGCAACCGCATCAAGACGCTCGTCGGCCATCCGATGGTGGCCGGTGTGGCGGTGTGGGCGATCGCGCACCTGCTCGCGAACGGCACGCTGCACGCAGTCGTGCTGTTCGGCGCCTTCTTCGTGTGGGCGCTGGTCGATTTCGTGGTGTGGCGTGCGCGCGACCGCCGCGATGGCGTTCGCTATCCGGCGGGCAGGCTGTCGGGCGACGTCGTGGCGATCGTGGCCGGGCTCGTCGTGTGGGCCGTCTTCGCGCTGTTCCTGCACGGCTGGCTGATCGGCGTGCGTCCGTTCGGCTGAGCGGCCGGCACGTCGAGAGACTGAGAAGTCGAATAGCTGAGCGGCGGCCGACCGGCGCGCCGCTCGCCTGCCCGGGGCAACGGTCAGCGCGCCTTCGCGCCGGCCGTATCGCCGAGTGGCACCGGATTGCGACGCAGGAAATACGCCGCGACGATCGCAAGCGCCGTCAATACCGTGAACCAGAACTGGAAGCGCGAATCCGGGTTGAACGCCTGCGACCCGAGCACGGCCACCAGCGCCAGCAACGCGATCCAGTTCGACACCGGATAAAACCACGCGCGGAACGCCTGCGGATCGCGAGGCGCGTGCTTCTCCTGCCGGCGCATCGCGAAGTGCGCGACGATGATGAAGATCCACACGATCATCACGAACGCGCCGCTGCTCTTCGCGAGCATCAGGAACAGGTCGCCGCCGCTCACGAAGTGAACGCCGAGGATCGACACGCAGATCGCGAGGCACAGCACGAGCGCGTTCATCGGCACGCCTTTCGCGTTGGTCCGGCCGAACATCGCGGGCGCGTGGCCGCGCTGGCTGAGCGAGAACAGCATGCGCGAGTTCGAGAACAGGAACGAGTTCATCACCGACATGAACGACACGAACAGCACGATCTTCATCGCGACGGCCGCGCTCGTGAAGCCAGCCATGCTGAAGAGCGACACGTACGGCGATTTCAGGTTGGCCTTGTCGGTCCACGGCATGCACAGGATCAGGATCGACACCGAGCCGACGTAGAACACCATCACGCGCACGATCACGCTCTTGATTGCACGGATCACGTTCCTGCCCGGGTTCTCGGATTCGCCCGCCGCAACGGCCGCGATTTCGCTGCCGCCGAGCGAGAAGATCACGACCATCACGCCCGCGAGCACGGGCGAGATGCCGTTCGGCATGAAGCCGCCGTGATCCGTTAGGTTCACGAGCCCCGGCGCGGGAATGCGCGGCTGGAAGCCGAGCAGGATCGAGGCGCCGAGCGCCATGAAGACGATGATCGTCGTGACCTTTGCGAACGACAGCCAGTATTCGGCTTCGCCGAACGAGCGCACCGAGTACGCGTTGCTCGCGATCAGCGTGACGAGCATGAACAGCGCGCCGCCCCACACGGGCAGCCACGGCAGGAAATCGTGGAGGATCGCACCGAGCAGGATCGCCTCGACGGTGATCGTCATCATCGACTTGAACCAGTACAGCCAGCCGACCGCGAAGCCGGCCCATTCGCCGAGATAGCTGCTTGCGTAGGTGGAGAACGATCCGCTGTCGGGGTTGCGGGAGGCCATTTCGCCGAGCATGAACATGACCAGCGTGACGATCACGCCGCCGATCAGGTACGACAGGATCGCCGCGGGGCCGGCGGTCGCGATGATGGCGCCGGAGCCGACGAACAGGCCCGCGCCGATCACGCCGCCAAGCGCGATCATCGTGATGTGCCGTTGCTTGAGGCTTTGCCTCAATGAGTTGTCCTGCATCTCCTACCTCTAGTTATTGTTGGCCCGCTGGCCGGGAATGCATCGGGCCGCGCGGCGGCAAGCGTTCTGCCGCCGCACGGGGCGCCGATGTCGAGGGAGCGTGTGTGACGCGATGTGCCGGGCCGCCGGCGGTGAATCGGAATGGCGGCCGCGAAGTGCCGGTCGGTGCCCGCGAGCGGGCGATGACGACGACCCCGGATTGTGGGCGGACGCCGCCGTCACGGCAAACGAGATATGCGAAAGACGTCTTGCGGTTTGCTCATCAATTGCCGCGACGGCGGCAGGTGTGCGTGCGCGTCAGATCGGCTTGACGAACAACCCGACGGTCAGCATCGCGCCGATGCAGACGATCCCGATCCGCAGCACGCGTTCGTTCACGCGATGCAGCGCCCACGTGCCGAGCAGCCCGCCGACGATCGCGCCGCCGCCAAGCGCGAGCGCGTTGCCCCAGTGCAGGTGCGGCGACGTCAGGAACAGCACGACCGCCGACGCGTTCATCACGCCCGCGAGCGCGTTTTTCGTCGACATCGCGTGGCGCGGCGACAGGCCGGCCATCGTCAGCACGGCCATCATCAGGAAGCCGAGCCCGCCGCCGAAGTAGCCGCCGTAGATCGCGATCATGAACTGCGAGAGCGCGGCGGGGACGGTGCCGAGGTGCGCCGTGCCTTCGCCCGGCTTGCGGAAAAAGCTGCCCCACGCGAACACGATCGTCGCGAACAGCACGAGCCACGGCACGAGGCGAGAGAAGATCGACGAAGGGGTCTTCAGCAACAGCAGCCCGCCGAGCGCACCGCCGACCACGCTGATGAAGAACATCGCGCGAAACGACAGCCTGCCCACGCCGCGCACCATCTTGCGGCTCGCCCAGCCGGTCGTGACCTGCGCGGGAAACAGCGCGACCGTCGACGTGATGTTCGCCGCGAGCGGCGACATGCCCGACACGATCAGCGCGGGCAGCGTGACGAACGAGCCGCCGCCGGCCAGGGTGTTCTGCAGTCCGGCCCAGAGGCCGGCGAGGATGATGAGAGCGAGCATCGGAGCGGGAGCGGAAAGTGACGGGGCTCGCCTGCCGGAGGCGGGCAGGCGCGGCGAACGCACGATGGTAATGCAGGACCGCTGACGGCGTGAACTGGTGCGATCGCAGTGTCGTCGCGAGCCTTCCCGGCCGGCGCAAGCGACGCTGCCGCAGCGCCCGCGACCAAGGTCGAGGATGGCCCGGGCGGGCGCACGGGCGGTCTTACGACGTCGCGCGGCCAATGTCGGATTGTCGAACGGTGCGCGCGAAATAGACTGGTTGATGAGCGGCGGGAAAGAACCGGCGGGGTTGGGGGTCAGCCGGCACCCGGTGCGCTCGGGAACGCAGTTCCTGTTGACGGGTTCGATTCCGGCCACGCGGTGCCGGCGCGCCGGAATCGGGCCGCCTTTTCTCGGGGGACACGCATGCGCGCCGGCGGGCGAACAGGCGACCGGGTGTCGATCGCGGCCACGCGACGGCGCTTCGTTGCCGTTGCTCCGCCGCATCGGCGGAGCAAATGAATGTCGCAGTCGGGATGGTACGGCGCGTGTGCCACGCGCCGTACGATCGCCGTTGCTCGAACGCGTCGCGACCGTCGGCCGTTGGCCGGTCGTCACGGGCGAACGGGCGTGAGAGAACAACCATGAGAAAGTCGTTTCGCGGGGTCGGCCCGAGTACGGCCGTCTGCCTGATCTGTACCGCATGTTTCGCCGCATCGCCGGCGGCCGCCTATACGCCGGGCGGCACGCGGCATGCGCATCCGTTGCGCAGCGCGCCGGCGCTTCCGGCCGTGACCGTCCAGCCGACGGCGAACGGCGGCGACCAGGCCGACGCGCTGCAGGCCGCGTTCGATGCATTGCAGCCGGGCCAGCGCCTCGTGCTCGCGCCGGGACGCTACGCCGTCAGCCGGTCGCTGACGGTGTCCAAAGCGGACGTCGTGATCTCGGGCTATGGCGCGACGCTGGTTGCGACCAATCCGGCCGATCAGACCATCGTGATGAGCGGCAGCGGTTCGACGCTCGTCGGCGTCACGCTGGTCGGCACGGGCACGACGCGGCTGACGACGCCTGCATCGACGAAGGTCGAGGTGACGGGCACCGGCATCCAGGTGCTCGGCGTGACGATCCAGGGTGGCGCCAGCGCCGGGATCTTCGTGTTTGGCGGCAGCAGCGTGGCGATCGTGGGCAACACCGTGCAGGCGACGCTGGCCGACGGCATCCACACCACGTACGGCTCGACCAACGTGCTGGTGCACGGCAACACGGTGAAGGACACCGGCGACGACCTGATCGCCGTCGTCAGTTACCAGGGTGACGGCCGCCTCAACGCCAACGTGCTGATCGACGGGAATACGGTGTCGGGCAACTACTGGGGGCGCGGCATCGCCGTGGTCGGCGGGCGGTCCGTGACGATTTCGAACAACACCGTCAGCGGCGTGCAGAAGGCGGCCGGCATCCTGGTCGCGCAGGAGGATGGCTGGAAGACCTACGGCGTGTCGGACGTGGTGATCGAGAACAACGTCGTCGGCGCGATCCAGGACGGCACGAATGCGAACAACGGCTTGCAGCCTACCCAGCAGGCCGCAATCGAGCTCGATACCTGGTCGGGGACGGTGACGTACGTCGTCGTCAAGGGCAACCGCGTATCGGGCTCGGGCTATGCCGGCTTCCGCGCGTTGGGGAACGTCTGCCATTTCTCGGTGGCGGACACGACGCTCGCATCGATCGCCGGCATGCCGGTATCGCTGCTGACGAACAACTGCCCGGCCGCCGATATCGTCGCGTATGGCAATTCACTGGGCGGCGTGGCGCTGGCGCCGCCGGTCGGCGCTTCCCCGTCCGGGACGATTCCGGCCGGCGGCGCGGTGACGTCGGGGATGCCGGCGGTGCGCACGAGCCTGATGCAGGCGAATGGCGCGCTCGCATCGGCGCGGCACTGACGATGTTCGCGACGCGCTGCCGGCCGTGCGATCGAACGGGGCGCCGTGCTATGCGTTCGGGGGCGCGGTTGCCCCCGGCGCCGTGGCGTCGTCCACGGCGTCCGGGTAGACGATCGTGCCGTCAGGCCGGATCACCGCGCCGGCCGTCAGGTGCGCGGGCTCCACGCGGTGGGAACCCATGATGTGCGGCACCGTTACGGGAGCGTCATGCGTCGTCATGCCGGGAGGCGTGACGTGTCCATGATCGGCCGCGACCGTTCGCGGAAAAAGCCACCGCCCGCTGAAACGCGCGCTCCGGCGCGGCCCCCGCCCGATTTGACGCTTCATTACGATCGGCTTTCCGGAAAGGTGCTAGATTTGCGCATCGATATCTCGAAAGGCGGAGAGGACAGACAGATGCTGAAGAAATGGGCAGGGATGGCCGTGGTGGTCGGTGCGGCGGCGGTGGCGTCGCTGCCGGCGGTGGCAGGTGACACGAACAACGCACTGGGCGGCGCGCTGGGTGGCGTCGCCGGCGCGGCGGTCGGCAACGCGGTTGGCGGCAGCACGGGCACCGTGATCGGCGGGGCAGTGGGCGGTGGCGCAGGCGGTGCGGTGACGTCGAACAAACGCGAACGCACGGGCGCGATCGTCGGCGGCGCACTGGGTGGCGGCGCAGGCGCCGCTGCGGGCAACGCGATGGGCGGCACGGCCGGCGGGCTCGTCGGCGCCGGCTTGGGCGGCGGCGCGGGCGCGGCGCTGGGCGGCCACGTGTCGCGCAACAACTCGCGTTCCAACGATCATCACCACGGCAACAAGAAGCGCCACAAGCACGACTGACCGGTGGTTCCCCGGCGAGTGTCGACGGCGCCGGGGTGCCGTGCATGAAGGGCGACGGAGGCGGTCAAGCGGTCAATCCGTCTTTCCGTCGCCGGTGATCAGCGCGTTGAGCACCAGATCCGAGATCGTGCGGTAAGCCGCGTCGAAATCGTCGTTTCCCAGCGCACGCTTGCCGAGCACCAGCAGCATCTGCGGGGCGAAATCGGCATATGCCTGCGTGGCGGCCCAGATCAGGAAGAACAGGTGCTCGGCATCGACCTGCCTGACCTTGCCTTCCGCGATCCAGCGTTCGAGCACGCGGATGTCGTCGCGCAACACCGGAATCAGCTGTTTGCGGATTTCCTTTCCGTAGGTCCTGGCCCCGCCGATGATCTCCAGCGCAAAAACCCGCGATCCATGCGGGCGATTCCTGGAGAATTCGAGTTTGGCCCGGATATAGGCCGACATGGCTTCCGCGGGCTCGCGATCGGGCGCCGCAAACTCCCGCATCCTGCCGAGCCAGTCGCGCAATACATCGTCCAGCACGCGCTGGTAGAGCGCCAGCTTCGTGGGGAAGTAGTACATCAGGTTCTGCTTCGACAGGCCGGCGGCCGCTGCGATGGCCGCAACGGAACTGCCCTCGAATCCGTCAACGGCAAACGATTCTTCGGCAGCGGCGAGGATGGTCGCCTCGAGCGTGTCGCGCAGCGCTTCGCGCCGGCCGTGAGGCCGGCCGGGCGTTCCCGCAGTCCGCTCGGACGGGTTCTTCACGATGCTTCCTCCAGCATGTCGGGCCAGCGGCGTCGCCCGCTCAATGCGTGCCTGCTTCAGGATAGGTGATGCGTTCGGGCGCGCGCTGCATGATGACCTTCCCGGCGCGGAGCGACAATCGCACCCTGGCCTGTGTGCGAACCACTTCATAGTCGGAATCCGCGTCGAGGATCAGCAGATTGGCCGGCCGCCCGACAGCAATGCCATAGCGATCGCCCAGGGACATCGCATGGGCGCTGTGCTCCGTCACGAAGTCGAGGCATCGCTGCAGGTCTTCGTAGCCGAGCATGTGGCACACGTGCAGGCCGACGTCGAGGATGCGCAGGATGTTGCCGTTGCCGATGGGATACCACGGGTCCTTGATCGAATCCTGTCCGAAGCACACGTTGATGCCGGCGCGATCGAGTTCCGCGACACGCGTGATGCCGCGTCGTTTCGGGAACGTGTCGAAACGCCCCTGCAGGTGGATGCTCTCGGTCGGACACGAAACGAAATGGATTTCCGAGCGCTTCAGCAACCGGAAAAGCTTCGAGCAGTACGCGTTGTCGTAGGAACCCATCGCGGTCGTGTGGCTGGCGGTGACGCGCTTGCCCATCCCGCGAACCCGCGCTTCCTCGGCAAGCACTTCCAGGAAGCGCGATTGCGGATCGTCGGTTTCGTCGCAATGAACGTCGACCAGGCAGTCCTTGCGCTCCGCGAGTTCCATCAGGAACTTGATGGAGCTCACCCCCTGGTCGCGCGTGTTCTCGAAATGCGGAATGCCGCCCACGACGTCGGCCCCCATTGCGATCGCGCGCTCCATCAGTGCGCGTCCGTTCTCGAACGACTCGATGCCTTCCTGAGGGAAGGCGACGATCTGCAGATCGATGAGATCGCGCGCTTCGTCCCTGACCTCGAGCATCGCCTTCAACGCGGCAAGCGTGTGATCGGTGACGTCCACGTGCGTGCGCACGTGCTGGATGCCGTTGTCGCGCAACATTCCGATCGCGGCGTGGGCGCGGGCTTTCGTGTCCTCATGGGTAATGGTGGCCTTGCGCTGGCCCCACCGCTCGATACCCTCGAACAGCGTGCCGCTCATGTTCCACTCGGGTTCGCCCGCGGTCAGCGTCGCATCCAGGTGGATATGCGGCTCGACCAGCGGCGGGATCACGAGGTTGCTGCCCGCATCGATGACGTCGTCCCCTTGCGACGTCAGCGGCGACGGCTGGAGGCCGATGCCGCGAAACGTGCCCGCATCGATGTCGATCGTGAAGAGGCCGCTACGGCCGCGCAATCTGGCGTTGATGATTTTCATGAGGATTCCTGTGGTTCGGGAGGCGGGCGGGTGTGCAGCGGAATCATTCACCCTGGACGGACGGCTCGCGCGTGAACGCACGGGCAATCTGCAGCAGCACGATGTAGGCGCCGGCGGACGCCCCGATGCCGACGATCGGCGCGATCCACGGCGAGGTATAGGCGAGTGCGGCGCCGATCGCATACGCGGCCAGGCCGACCAGGTTGAAGCGCGGAAGGCGGGCGGCGGCAAGCGACGGGTATTGCCCGCGATGGCGGTACCAGTAGTCCGCCATGATCACGCCGCCGACCGGCGGAATGATCGAGCCGAGCAGCACCAGGAACGGAATCAGCAACTCGTACATCCCGCCGACCGCGAGCACGATGCCGATCGCCGCGCCTACGAGTACGAGCGTGCGGCGCCGTTCGGTGCGCAGCAGATGGCATCCGGCGGCCGCCACGTTGTACATCGTCGGCCCCTGGATGGTCCAGAGATTGAGGCACAGCATCACGACCGCCGCGATCGACAGGCCCTGCAGCATCATCACCTCGACGATGTCGGCTTGCTGATAGACGATCGCGCAGTATGCGCCCGCGATGATCTTCAGGCCGTTGCCCGCGAAGAATCCGATCATGCTGGCCGAGACGGCGCTGCGCGCGAGGCGGGAGCAGCGCGCAAACATCATGCGCGCTTGCCGGTTTCGTGGCCGCAGCAATCGGCGGCTCTACCTTGTCTACAGCGTGGATCTGTTGGCAGCGTGCACCGTATTGCTCGCAGTACATGACCTTGCTGGCTGGCTTCAAATACAGCGACAGCGTGCGGCCTTCTCCTTCCGGCCATTCCACACGCTCCAACCGATGGCCTGTCCAGCAGCCCGGTGCCTGAAGTGCTTTTCGATCGAGCAATTGCTCCTCCTGACGTTCTTAAAGTTTGGCGTCAGGTTACGCAATCGTTCTCCAAGGCTCCACGGTTTCCTACGATGAACCGAATAAAAGCCCCAGCATCGACGCCTTGACCGCGGCTTCGGTCTTGTTGGTCGCATTCAACTTGCGCATCGCATTGACGAGGTGAAATTTCACGGTGCGTTCGTCGACGTGTATGATCTTGCCGATCTCGGCGTAGGTTTTCCCCGCGGCGGACCACTGCAGCGACTCGCGCTCGCGTGCCGTCAACTCGACGGCATATTCGGGCGCACGCTGCGCGAGCAGATGTATGCTCATCGCACAGTTGGCCATGTTCGCGAGCCATGACATCTGGTATCCCTTTTCCTCGAGCTCACGCTCGTCGATTGGCTCGTCCGATCGCGCCATGGTCACGAGTCCGATCACCCCGGTGCGGCTGACGGACGACATGCACCAGCCGTGGCGCAAGCCGAAGTGCTCCGCTTCCTCCCAGAATTCGACGCTTTGCGTCTGGCTATCGGCACGCCAGATCAATGGCCTCAACTGACTGAGCCCATGCCGGACCGTCGGGTCGACGGCAAAATAGTTTTGATTCACATAGCGCTCGACCCACGTCTCCGGATAATTGGACTGCAGCATGAACTGCGGATTGGTAACCGGGAACGGAATGCGCAGACCGAACGAACAGTACTCGAATCCAAGTGCTCGCACGTCTGCCGCCAACTCCACGAACACGTCGGCCTCGGATTTTGCCGCGGCGTATCCGTTCAGATACTTCTCTCGCCATACATGCATATCGTTACCTTTGCGGTCAATCCTGCCCTGAAGGAGGCCAGGCTGCATGGTGGGTGCGTTGACCGATTTTTCAAAAGTTGTTCGGGGTGGGGCTCAAGCTTTCACATATCGAACGGCAAACATGATGTCGAGAGCGAATTTTTTATTGGATGGTGTGCTTCGGGGGGCGTTCGTACTTGCCGTCGATCGATTGAATGGTGGAATGTGCATGTGGGCATGCGTATCTGTAGATTATCCAAAGTTTCAATGCCCGAAATCGCTAGTTCGCAAATCCTGGAATTGCGTCATGATCGATGCGCCACCAGGTAATTTCCGCTCATGGTGATCGTGCGTCATCTTGATGATGCGATGGCGTTTCCCGGATGGTCTGTAATAATCGTAAAAAACATGTGCGTGGCTGCAGCGGTTATCGCAAGGCACAACACGGGCGCCACGATCGTTCGAAGGATCCGCGCCTGGTGACTGCCGCTAATCTTGCCAAACCATGCCGTGCCAATTTTAACAGGTGCCACGTCGAGAAAACGGACATGCAAAAAAAGCTGAATGATGGATACGTGCGATTGACCTTGCCGGCGTTCTACGCGCTGCGCTTCCGTCAGCATATGTGCCAGCAAGCCCCGGATCTGTTACATGATTTATGGGGGGAGGGGGTAAGTGCGGTCAATGCCGGCTATTACGAGCTGGTCTGCACCGAGACGCAGCCGGCCGCGAGCATCGGCTGCGCATGGTACGTGGCAGTGGGCCAGTCCGACGTGAAAGTCGGGAGGGACGACGTTAGCAGCAACGTCATGCTCCTCGATCGAGACGGTGACGATTACGGCGCACGATCCAGTCGGGCGTTAATCCGGAACTGGCTGTGTTCGGGCGCGCGTCAACGCGAACTTGAATCGGCCGTCGTCGCCGATCACTGATTTCGTGTTCAATGCACATGATTACTTGTTCGAAAGAACATAGGCTGCGCGACGCAACCTTGCGTGCCGCGCAACCGCCCATTCTCGCCAGTTCCCGCCGATCTTCCTGATCGGCCCGGCGACGACGCGATGACCGCCACGATCATCCATGCCGTGACGTGGCACCTCGAGATGCTCGCTTCGATTCGCCGCTGACCACACGTGCCCCGGACGGTGCATTCGACCGCCTCGCGAGCCATCGCCAGTCAAATCCCGAATCCGATTTTCCGCCGCCGTGTTCTCGCGCACTCGGCGCGACGCGTCTCGTCCAGAACGCCGGATCCTGCCCGTTCGGGCAGCTATTTCGGATTATCAAGTTCTGGTTCAATCGCGCTAACAATTCTGAAATGAGAGAGAGGGCATTCAGATGCTGACTTTATTGTCGGGGAGAAGCGCTGATTTGAGTCGCGAGACGATGTATCGACTTGCGAAGTTTCGGCATAAGGTCTTCATACAGGAACTCGGATGGTCATTGCCCACCGACAATGGCATCGAATTCGACAATTTCGATCACGCGGACACCCTTTATGTTGTCGCTTGCGATCGCGACGGCGAAATCGTCGGTTGCGGCCGGTTGCTGCCGACCGACGAGCCTTATCTGCTTGGTGAGGTCTTTCCGGATCTGATGGGCGACGCGGCCCTTCCCTGTGCGCGCAATGTCTGGGAGCTGTCCCGTTTCGCGATGAGCATGCCGCAGGGCGAGCCGTTGACTGCGGAAGAGTCGTGGCAAAACACGCGCGCCCTGATGTCCGAAATCGCCCGTGTCGCGCATGCACATGGGGCTGACCGTCTCATTGCATTCTCCGTGCTCGGCAACGAACGGCTTCTGAAGCGCATGGGTGTCAACGTGCATCGCGCTGCCCCGCCTCAAATGATCGACGGCAAGCCGACCTTGCCGTTCTGGATCGAGATCGATGAACAAACGCGCGCAGCGCTGAACCTCGATGGGTTGGAGTACAGCATGCCGCTCGACATGCCGCGCAATCTGCATGCGCCGCACGCGTTCGAGCAAGCGGTATGAATGCGCGGCGCGCATCGTGAACGTCTGCGGTCCGCCATGTATCGGGCGGGTCCGGCGCGCGCGCGAAATGGCGCGTGCAATGCAGTACCTCAATAGGTGTGTCTGAAGATGAACGGCTTCAACGATGTGGCTCAGCGAGTCCTGGTCCGCGAGAGGAATGTGAAATGACGCTTCGAGTGGTAGTAACCGGTATTGGCATTGTGTCTCCACTGGGCTGCGGTAAGGAATTGGCGTGGCAGCGCCTGATCGGCGGAGGCTCCGGGCTTCGCCGGCTCGGCGACGATATCGTCGGTGAACTGTCCGCCAAGGTCGGCGGGACGGTACAAGGGACGGCCGACGATCCTGACGGCGGTTTCGATCCGGAGCGCTCGGTGCCGAACAAGGAATTGAGGAAGATGGACCGCTTCATCCAGATGGCGATGGTTGCCGCGGACGAGGCGCTCGCCGAAGCCGGATGGGCTCCGCAAGCCGAGTACCAGCGCGAGCGGACGGCGACCGTCGTGGCGTCGGGCATCGGCGGATTTCCCGGCCTCGCGGAGGCGGTGCGGATCGGCGAGACGCGTGGCGTGCGGCGGTTGTCGCCGTTCACCATTCCGTTCTTTCTGTCGAATCTGGCGGCCGGCCAGATTTCGATCAAGCATCAGTTTCGCGGGCCGCTCGGTTGTCCCGTGACCGCCTGTGCCGCCAGCGTGCAGGCGATCGGCGATGCGATGCGCATGATCCGGGCCGGCGAGGCCGATGTCGTCCTGGCGGGTGGCGCCGAAGCGGCATTCGACAAGGTCAGCCTGGGCGGGTTCGCGGCGGCGCGCGCGTTGTCCACCGGCTTCGGCGATCAGCCGGTTCGTGCGTCGCGCCCGTTCGACCGCGATCGTGACGGATTTGTCATGGGTGAGGGCGCCGCAATGCTGGTGGTCGAGTCCCTGGACCACGCCCTCGCGCGTGGCGCCCGCCCGATAGCGGAAATCATCGGGTACGGAACCACGGCTGACGCCTATCACATGACCGCCGGACCCGACGACGGATCCGGCGCGATGCGGGCGATGAAGCTGGCCCTGAAGATGGGCGACGTTGCCCCGGAGCAGGTCGGCTACGTCAACGCGCATGCGACATCGACGCCGGTCGGCGACGCTGGAGAAATCGAGGCGTTGAAGACTGTCTTCGGCGTGGGGGCCGGTCCGGCGATTTCGTCGACCAAGTCGGCAACCGGGCATCTGCTTGGGGCGGCGGGCGCCATCGAAGCTGCGTTTTCCATTCTCGCCCTGCGGGATGGCGTGCTGCCCGGAACGCTGAACCTCGAGAACCCCGACGCTGCCGCCGAGGGGCTGGATCTGATCGGGCCTGCCGCACGGCACGATCCCGTCGAGATTGTCCTGTCCAACGGGTTCGGGTTTGGCGGTGTGAATGCATCGGTGCTGTTCAAGCGATACCAGCCGGGTGGGTCGACAGGGGCGCATTGAATGACGCCCGCATGGTTGGCGAACTCATCCTGATTTATTAAGCAAGACAAATCGTCGGCATTCGGCGCCGCGCCATGGTGCGCCCGTTCTCCATCCATACGATGGCGGCGGCAGTGGCGAGGTGGCGTCATATGCAATCCTGGTTCCAGTCGTTATCCAAAGGGAATTCTCCGTGTTAGACACCCTCATCGTAGGTGCCCGCTGCGCGGGCGCCACGCTTGCGATTCATCTGGCGCGCGCCGGCAAGCGCGTGCTGGCGATCGATGCGAGCAATCTGCCGAGCGATCAGCCGTTGTCCACCCACTGGATTTCGCCCTACGGGATGGCGCTGCTGGACGAGCTCGGTCTTGGCGACAAGGTGCGCAGCTTCGCGCCACCGGTGCCAAGCATGATCTATGGAAACGACGACATGAGGGGCCGCATCGAGTACCCGGTCGGTGGACGCTGCTCCTGCCCGCGTCGCATGGATCTCGATGCACTTTTGCTGGAGGAGGCGCGCGCCTCGGGGGCCGAGGTCCGAACGCTGACCAGGCTGGTCGGCCTGTTGCGCGACGGCGAGCGGGTGACGGGCGCCGTGGTCGAACATGACGGCGTGCGCGAGGAGATCCGGGCGCGGGTCGTGGTGGGTGCGGACGGCCCGCACTCGACGACGGCGGAGCTCGTCGGCGCCGAGGAGTACCACGGCTACGACTGCCCCCGTGCGATGTACTGGGCGTACTGGCCGCGGCCGGACTGGTTCGACTCGGATCCGCGCTATCAAGGCGGGGCGATGAACTGCACCTTCGGCGACGACGTCGTCTTCGTCTTTCCGACCAACCGCGACCTGCTGCTGATCGGGGTGGCATTCCCGAAAATGCAGTTGCCGGAGTGGAAAGGCTGCGCCCTCGAGAAGCTCATGGAGACGCTGAAGGACAACGATCACACGGCCCCGCTGATTGCCGGCGAGCCCGCGAGCAAGGTGCTCGGCGCATTGAAGCTGCGCTTTTTCTTCCGTCAGGCGGCCGGGCCCGGCTGGGCCCTGGTCGGCGATGCGGGCCTCTTCATGGATCCGTCCCCCGGATTCGGGATTACCGACGCACTGCGCGATGCGCGCGCGCTCGGCCGGGCCATCGTCGAAGACGACGACCAGGCACTGGTGTGCTACTGGCGCCAGCGCGACGCGACCTCGATCGACCTGTTCGAATACTCGCGCGGCCGCGGCGCGCTTGGCCACAATAATCCGCTCAGTCGCATCCTGTACGGCAAGCTGGCGACGGACCCGGTGCTGCAGGCGCGCTTGCTCGCTTCGATGAATCGCCAGTGCTCGCCGTTTGCCGTGTTCGATCCGAGCGATATCAAGAAATGGGCGGACGAAGCCATTGCGCGCGGCGAGACGGGCGTGATCCAGCCGCTGATCGACATGTCCCGGCGAGGCGAGGCGATCCGCGCCGAGATGGCGTTGCGCCAGCGTCTGGTCGAGGAGGCCCACGCCAGGCGGGCCCAGGCGTCCGGGCCTGACGATATCGAGCCGTTCATCGCCGGCGCCGATCACGACATTCGCGTCAGGGAGTCGATATGAGCGCGCGGAACATCGGCGCGTGGTCGTCGCGGCCGCGCGATTTCAAGCCGTGGCGGGGCACTGGCGCGTGTCGCCGGCCCAGTGTCGAGTAAACCGAGGAGAAAGCCCATGACCATCGAAGCCACGCTGGACAGCGACGTCGCATTCTCGCGGCTTAAGCTGCCACGACACTTCCACCGGATCAGCTCCGTCGCCACGATCCTCTATCTGGCGCACGCGCTCGCGTTCTTCCTGATCCCGGCCGCGGTGGCGTTCGCCGTCGTCGATATCCCGGCATCGGCGCCGGCCCGTATTGCAATGGCCATCGTCCTGGGCGTGATCGCCGGGCATGGCATGCACCTGCTGACCTTCGTCGGACACGAGGGGATGCACACGAACCTGCATCGCAACAAGTACGTGAGCGCCGCGCTGGCGCTCATCTGCTCGTCGCTGGTGCCGGGCTTCCTGATCGTCGGCTTCAGCATGACGCACTGGAAGCACCACCGCTTCACCGGTCAGGACATCGATCCGGACGTCCAGATCTATTCGCAGTTCCGCACCTTCTGGTCGCGCTTCTTTCTCGCGCGCTCCAAGGGTGTGCGGATCTACCTGAAGAACGCCATGTGCATGGCGGCGGGCCTTCCCTGGCCGGAGAACACGCGGTTGCCGTTCAGCCAGCGCGAAATGCGCTGGATCTCCCGGATCAACATTGCGCTGAACCTGGGCGCGGTGACGGCCTACGGGTTCATCTGGCACCGATCGTTGTGGCTCGGTTTCACGGTCATGCTGATTCCGTATATCGGGGTGTACGTGTTCAGCACCATCCGTGCGTACATCGAGCACACGGATACCGTGCCGGGGCGATATCGCGACAGCCGCAGCTATACGTCGCCGATCTATACCGCGCTGTTCTTCGGCAGCAACTTCCACCTCGAACACCATCAGTACCCGGCTGTCCCGTGTTACCGGTTGCCCGCGCTCCACGCGTACCTCGCGTCGCAGGGGCTGCTCGAGGCGGCAGGCGCGCCGGTCGAGCCGTCCTTCCTCGGCGCGCTGCGTTATACGACGGGGCGCTTCCAGTATCCCTGCGTCAATCTGCAGTCCGCGACCGACGAATTCCTCGAGCGGATGGCGGAGGGGCGTCTCGATCGTGAAGCAGCCGCGGTGGACACTCGGGACGGCGACGCGCTGGTCGCCGTCATGCGCAAGTAGAAACGATCCGGAAGGCACACGCCGACTCGAGCGCTCGTCGGGTGTGCCGCAACTCCGAACCTGTAGCAAAGTGAGGAATCATGTTTATCCAGAATGCGTGGTACGCAGCAGCACTTTCCGCGGAAGTCCAGAGGGAGCCCTTTGCCCGGACGATCCTGAACCACAAGATCGTCATGTACCGTACGCAGGCGAGCCAGGTCGTCGCGATGGAGGATCGCTGCCCGCACCGACAGGTTCCGTTGTCCCGGGGGCGCGTTGTCGGCGACGAACTCCAGTGCTGGTACCACGGGCTCAGGTACGACTGCTCCGGCGCGTGCGTCGGCATTCCGAGCCAGAACACGATCCCGAAGGGCGCGCGCGTGCGGACGTTCCCCGCCGTCGAGAAATACGGCTTTATCTGGCTGTGGACCGGCGAGCCCGACAAGGCCGACGAGGCGTCGATCCCGAACCATTGGGTCTGCTCGGCGCCCGAGCTGGCCGGGACGATGAGCTATTGCACGATCGCGTGCAGCTACCTGTTCGGCATCGACAACATCCTCGACATCTCGCACGCCGCCTTCGTGCACGCGAAGACGCTCGGCTCGCTCGACATCGTCGAGACACCGCCCGAAATCGTGATCCACGACGACGAAGTCCGCGTGCGCCGCTACCTGCGCCGCGAGAAGACGCCGCCGCTCTACACCCATATCCTGAAGCTCGACTACATCGACCGCTTCCAGGAGGTGGTCTACTGGCCCATCGGCAACACGCGGGTCGAAACGAGGGCCCACGCCTGCGACGATTCCAGCGGCCAGGTCTTCCACGTCTATACGACGACGATCTTCACGCCCGCCACGGATACCACGACCCATGTCTTCGTGGGCATGCACCGCGATTTCGACGTCGACAACGAGCGGTTTACCGCGTTCACCGCGAAGGAAGTGTTCGCCACCGTGATGGAGGACAAGGACGTCGCGGAGAGCCTTCAGGCGAACTGGAGTCCCACGGCGCCGATGATCGACATCCAGCTCGATCGACCGGCGTTTGCCGCGCGGCGGATCCTGGAGCGAATGGGGGCGAACGCGTCCATTCGGGCGGCCGTATGACGAACGTGGAGACGGCGCGCCTGCCGCGCGCAGCGGAACAAACGACGATGACGGGAAAGGACACGACTATGGGTCATCCAGGATGCGCCGGTCTTTATGTCGGCGAGTTGCTGCGCGAGCTCGGGGCATCGGAGCAGGACGAGATCGGTTTGCGTCACCCGATGACGTTTGGAGAAATCGTCGGCCGCGATCGCGTTGAGCGCCTCGCGGCGGCGGCCGAGGGCATCTTCGCCGAGGTCGAGCCGAAACACGCGTGGGGTGGTGCGGACATCAGCGGGCGCGAATGGCACGGCCGCTTCCAGGACCGCAAGATTCGCGGCGTGACGGTGGCACGACGGTTCGGCACGCGCATCCAGGTCGACATCTTCCTCGGCTCGTTTCCCGCGCCGGTGCGCCGCGCGCTGTATGACGCGAGCCGGGATCTCGTCGACGTCGACGCGTGGACGCTGCCCCCGGGGATCGATGCCGCGTTGCCGCCGATCCCCGCCGACGAAGTGCTGGACGCCAAGTTGCCGTTCGGCATCACCGACGAGATGGTTCTGACCAGTCCGGTGGCCTGTAAACCGATTCGCGGCCGTGCTGAAGTCGAACGCGTCTGCGGCCACTCGATCGCGGTCTACGGAGGGCGCGCGAGCGGGCCGCGTCTGTCGGCCGGTGCCACGACATTGAGCCTCTGGACCGGCGAGGTCGGCGGGCTGCCGCTGGAAGTCGCGAACGTCATCCAGTGGGAAGATTCCCGGACCGTCAAGGTCATGGCGATGGCGATGCGTCCGTGGCCGGTCGTTGCGCTGTTTCAAGCGCGGATGCGGGCGCGAACGCTCTCGTTTCTCGACCCGTCGTATTTCGAAACCGAGTCGGGCGACGGCGTGACGCCGCTCCAGCCTCGCGAGGCATAAGGACATGAACGGACCCAGCGTGCCCGCTCCGCAGGCGCAGTCGAGCCCGATTTCGCCGTGGCCGGTTTTCTGTATTGCCAGTGTGGCGGCGTTCCTCGTTTCGATCGACGTTACCGTGCTCTACGCGGCATTTCCCGCGTTGCGACTGGCGTTTCCCGATGCGGGCTCGGCCGGCCTGTCGTGGGTTTTGAACGCGTACACGCTGGTCTTCGCCGCGTTGCTCGTGCCGGCCGGCCGCCTCGCCGACCTGCGCGGGCGCAAGCGCGGGTTCCTGCTCGGACTCGCCATGTTCCTGGGCGGATCGTTCGGCTGCGGCGTCGCCACGCATATCGAGATTCTCTGGGCGATGCGCGCCGTGCAGGGCGCGGGCGCGGCGCTGTTGCTGCCTGCCTCGCTGTCGATCCTGCTGGCGGCGTTCCCCGCCAACCAACGGGCGGTCGCCGTGAGCTTGTGGGGCGCGGTCAGCGGGGTGGCAGGTGCGTTGGGGCCGAGCGTCGGCTCGTTCATGGTCGATCGCTTCGGGTGGCCCTGGGCCTTCTTTCTCAACCTACCGCTGGGGGCGATCGCGTTATGGCAGGGATGGCGCATTTTCGACGAGTCGCGTGATCCCGAGCGGGGCGCGCCGCTTGACCTGATGGGCGTCGTCCTGCTGGCCGTCGGCGTCGGCGCCATTGCGTTCGGCCTGGTGCAGTCGGAGGCGGTCGGCTGGACTTCGCCCGAGGTGGTGCTCGCGATCGCGGGCGGGCTGGTGATGCTGGCAGCGTTCGTGGCATGGGCGCGCACGGTACGTGCCCCGGCAATCGATCTCTCGCTGTTCCAGGATCGGACTTATCGCTACATCAACCTGGCTTCGCTGTGCTTCGCGATCGGCTTCGCCATGATGTTTTTCCAGACGTTCCTGTTTACCACGGGGGTCTGGTCGTATTCGCTGACGCGCGCGGGACTGGCCGGCAGCCCCGGGCCGCTGCTCGTCGTTCCCACGGCGATCGTGTGCGGACGGTTCGCGGCGCGCGCGGGGCACCGGCTTCTGCTGGTGACCGGGAGCCTGGTATCCACGGCGGCGAGCCTATGGTTCGCGCTGGTGCCCGGCGTCAATCCCGACTATGTGCACGCATGGCTTCCGGGGGCGCTGCTCACCGGACTGGGGGTGGGCATGGTCATGCCTTCGCTTTCCGCCGCGGCCGTTGCGCATCTGCCGCCGGCGCGATTTGGTGTGGGCTCGGCCGTGAACCAGGCGATACGCCAGATGGGATCGGTGTTCGGCGTGGCGCTGACGGTCGCCATCACGGGCAATGCGATAGCGCGCCTTGCCGAATTCCACACCCTCTGTTACCTGCAGATTGCGCTCGGCCTGGCCACCGCGATCTTGTGCGCGCCGGTGGATACGCGCCCCCGGGCGCTTGCCCCAGCGGCGGCACATTGACGGCCGCGCGTCGTTCGGCACGTGCCCGAGCTTGAAGTTTTCACCAGAACAAAAACTGATTATCCGAGGGTCTCATGATGGCCAGTAGCTTCCCCCCCTCCGTCCCGCCGACGGAGCGCAGGATCTTGTCCCTGCTCGATATTCTTCAAGAGCGTGCCGAGCAGACGCCGGAACGGATCGCATTTCATTTTCTTCGCGACGGCGAGGACGATGTCGTGAGCTGGTCGTATGGCCAGCTCGCCGCCGCTGCCATCCAGGTGCGCGACCAGGTGCTGCAGCACGCGCTGCATGAACGGCGCGTATTGCTGCTGCTCGAACCCGGTCTGAGCTACGTCGCGGCGCTGTTCGGCATCCTGATGGCGGGCGCTACCGCAGTGCCGTCGTTTCCGCCCGCCGGTTCTCGTGCAGTAGCACGCTTCGCATCGATTTGTCGCGACGCTCGTCCCGACGTGGTCATTGCCGGCAAGCTGCACCGCTCGCTGCAGGCGCAGCTCGACGCGCTCCACGACGGCCGGCGCGCCGCGCCTGCCTTGCTGACGATCGACGAGAGTGCCTTCGACGCGATCGAAGCATCGGCACACGACGTCGGGTACCTGCCGAAGCAGGGGGGCGGCCTGGATCGGCCGGCGCTACTGCAGTACACGTCAGGATCGACCGGCGAGCCGAAAGGCGTGGTCGTCACGCATGACAATCTTGTCAGCAATTGCGCGGTGATCGCCGAACGGCTCGGCGCCGATCCGGACCGCGTCGGCTGCACGTGGCTGCCGCCGTATCACGACATGGGGCTGATGGGCGCGCTGCTGCTCGCCGTGTTCAGCGGTTTTCCGCTCGTGATCCTGTCGCCGCAGCATTTCGTCCAGCGTCCGTATCGCTGGCTCAAGGCGATCACCGACTACCGCGTGACCACGAGCGTCGCACCGAATTTCGCGTTCGACCTGTGCGTCGACAACATCAGCGAAGAAGAAGCGGCCACGCTCGATCTCAGCTCGTTGCAGCACGTATTTTGTGGTGCGGAGCCGGTAAGTCACGTGACGCTGGAACGTTTCTTCGCGCGTTTCGGCCGGCATGGCTTCGAGCGCCGCGCCGTGGTGCCCTGCTACGGAATGGCCGAGGCGACGCTCTATGTCTCCGGCAAGGTGGGCCGTTCGCCGGTTACGCTGATCGATGTCGACAAGGACGCGCTCGCTCTCGGCCTGTGCCAGCCGCACGACCCGGAATCCGACGTGCGCGGGCGCACCACGCTGGTCGGCTGCGGGCCCGTGGCAGCCGGCCATCGGCTGCTGATTGTCGATCCTGCGACGAAGCGCGTGTTGCCGGAGCGGACCATCGGCGAAATCTGGTTCAGCGGCCCGAACGTCGCAGCGGGCTATCTGAACCGCGCGGACAGCGACGACATCTTCGCGGCGACGATCGGCGATGCAGACCGCAAGGACGATTCCGCCCGTTACCTCCGCACGGGCGACCTCGGCTTTCTGAACCGCGGCGAGCTGTTCGTGACGGGCCGGATCAAGGACGTCGTGATCGTCGCCGGGCGCAATCTCTATCCGACCGACATCGAGGGATCGGTGCAATCGGCGCACGACGCGATTCGCACGAACGGCGCGGTGGCGTTTTCAATCGACGGCGGCTCCGGCGAGTCACTCGTCATCGTCGCGGAACTCAAGCGCTCGCGCCGTCTGAATCCGGAGCAAATGCGCGAGGTGCGAGCGGCGATCACGTTGGCGGTCACGCGCGACCACGGAGTTGCGCCGGCGGTGGTGCACCTGGGGCCGATGGGCGCGATTCCGCTTACGACCAGCGGCAAGGTGCGCCGGCAAGCGTGCAAGCAAGCGTTCCAGCAAGGCAGCTTGAGCACGCTCGAGGTGCGCGCGTAAGCCGTTCTTGCACACGTCATTCCCGATTTCCATTGTCGCTGTCTTTCTTCGGAGCCAGTCATGGCTGAAGCGGATTCATTGTCTTCGCGAACACCAGCAGCCGCCCTTGCGGCGGAAGCCGACACCGACGTGCGCGCACGCCGGCTCGCTTATCTGACCGTGGGCATTCCCGCGCTCGGTTTCGCATTGGCGATTGCCTACACGTGGACATACGGCGTGCGCGCGACCGACTTCGTGCTGCTCGCGGTGATGTATTTCTCGACCGCGATCGGCGTCGAAACCGGCATGCACCGATATTTCTCGCACCGCTCGTTCAAGGGGAGACCGGTCGTCACCATGATGCTTGGCGTGCTCGGCAGCATGGCCGCCCAGGGGCCGATCCTGTTCTGGGCCGCCACGCATCGGATGCATCACGCGTTCACCGATCAGGATGGCGATCCTCATTCGCCGCGTCCGCGCGTGAACCGGCACGGCAAGCCAAGCCGGCTCGCGGGCCTGTGGCACGGCCACGTGGGCTGGATGTTCACCGTGCGCCGCGAGAACTGGAGCGCGTATGCCGCGGACCTGCTGCGCGACCGCCTGATCGTCAATCTCAATCTGCGTTACGGCTGGTGGGTGCTGCTCGGCCTCGCGATTCCCGCACTCGCGGGCGGGTTGGTCGCGCCCGCCGGGCAGACCCTGCTCGGGGCCGCTGGCGGCTTCCTGTGGGGCGGACTCGCACGGATCTTCCTGCTCGATCAGTCGACCTGGGCCGTCAATTCGCTGTGCCACACCATCGGCACCCGTCCGCACGCGACGCGCGACCAAAGCCGAAATTTTGGTCTGCTTGCGATCGTTTCGGTGGGCGGGGCATGGCACAACAATCATCACGCGCAGCCGGCCTTCGCCAACAACGATCACGCGTTCTGGCAACTCGATCCCTCTGCCTGGGTCATCCGCCTGCTCGACGCGCTGGGCCTGGTCACGGAGGTGCGCTATGCCCCGAAGCGCCGCGCGGCGGCCCCCTCAACTTCGCCGTAATCCTTATTCGCGTTTGGAGAATCCTATGAATTCGTCGATTCAGGTTGCACCCGGCGTGACTGCCGACGGCGGGCTTTCGACCGCCGACGGGCAGATCCCCGGTGTTTCGCCGCTAAAGGGCAGTGGTGCGCGCGTCAAACGCTATACCGCCCTGGCCGTGATGCTGGTGCCGCTCGCCGGCTTTGCGCTGGCGGTACGCCAGCTCGTACTGGGAGACTTCGCCGTCACCGACCTGGTGCTGTTCGGGGTGTTCTATTTCCTGCACATGGGCGGGATCACGATGGGCTTCCATCGGTATCTTGCGCACAAGACGTTCCGGACCTCGAAGTGGTTCGAGGGACTGCTGCTGATCTGCGGGTCGATGGCTGCGCAAGGACCGATCATGTTCTGGGTGACGACGCATCGCCGTCATCACCTGTACAGCGACCAGCAAGGCGATCCGCATTCGCCGAACCTGGTCGGAGCAGGCCTGTTCGCGAAGTTGCGTGGCCTCTGGTATGCGCACATGCCCTGGATGCTGGCTCCGGACGTATCGGGCTGGACGTTCTTCGCCCCCGACGTGTTGCGCGATCGCCGTCTGTTCTTCTATCACCGCACCTACACCTGGTGGATCGTGCTCGGCCTCGTGCTGCCTGCAGCGATCGGCGGCGCCATTGCGGGCTCCTGGCACGGCGCGTGGAACGGCCTGCTGTTCGGCGGCTTCGCGCGGATTTTCCTGGCCAATCAGGCCGCTTGGTGCGTGGGTTCGGTGTGCCACATGTTCGGCGGACGACCGTTCAAGACCGACGACAACAGCGCGAACAACTGGACGGTCGCCGTGCTCACGTTCGGCGAAGGCCTGCAGAACAACCACCACGCGTTCCCCGCGTCATATCGCCACTCGGTGAAGTGGTACGAGCCGGATCTCAGCGCGTGGGTGCTCTGGACGCTCGGCAAGGCGGGTGTCGTCTGGGACCTGCGCCAGCCGGGGCCGGCGGCGATCCGCAAGCTCGCCAAGCAGCCGTATTGAAGCAAGTTGCCGTCGTAATTTCGTTCATTTCCCTCGTATGGAAGGATTATTCATCATGTCTCAAGCTGGAATTCTGGGTAGCCTGTTTGGCCGCAAGAAAGCGGTGGCCGCCGACATCGGCCCGCTGACCGAATCGTCGATCCGCAGCTGGCTGATCGACCGGCTCGCCAGGCAGTTGAAGGTGGACCGGGCTGCCATCGACCCCGCCAAGCGCTTTGACGAATACGGCCTCGATTCGATCGTCGCGGTACAGGTGTCGGGCGATCTGGAGAAGGTCGTCGAGCAGCGGCTGTCCCCGGCGCTGCTGTTCGAACACAACAGCATCGACGAGCTGGCGCGTCACCTCTCGACCGAGCTCGGTCTGCAGGCAGCGTAAGCGGGAGAACGACATGGCGAACAAATACACCGTTCCGAGCGCGCCGCCCGCGCGTTTCGACGAATTCCTGCAGAAGTCGAAGGCGCTCGAGGGCGTGCGGTTGACCGACGCAATTCCAAAGTCGTTATACGAGCCGCGCGCATGGCGCGGCGTGCTCGGCTTCGTGGTGAGCTACGCGGCGTACATCGGTGCGATTGTCGGCATCGCGTATGCGCCCCACTGGCTGTTCTACATTCCGCTGTGGTTGGTCGCAGGTCTGGGCGGCTGGGGGCTGCATTGCATCGCGCACGATTGCGGGCACAACTCGTTCTCCCGCTCCCGGTGGTTCAATCTGGCGATCGGGCATCTGTCGCTTCTGCCGCTGCTGTATCCATTCCACGCGTGGCGCCACACGCACAACCTGCACCACGCGAACACCAACAACCTGGAGCTCGATACCGACTGGCGGCCGATTCCCGCGCCGCTTTACGCTCGCATGTCGCTGTTCAAGCGCCTCGAGTACGCCGGCACCCGCAAGTGGATGTTCTGGGCAGGTACGGTCAGCTACTGGAAGGAATCGGGCTTCCGCCCCGGTTTCTATCCGAAGCGCGAGATGCGGCGTGACGTGAAGCGCTCGATCGCCTTCGTGCTGATAGTGTCGGCGGTCTATTTTCCGGCGCTGATCTACTTCACCGGCATTACGGGCCTGTTCCTGTACTTCGTCGTGCCGTGGCTCATGATTCATGCGTGGTTCAGCGCCACGACGCTGATGCACCACACGTCGGACGACATCCCGTTCCTGCCGTCGCAGCACTGGACGGCGAACGCCAGTCGCCTGCTGGTGACGACCGACTACCGGTATCCGAAGTGGTTGCACTTTATGACGCACAACATTTCGGTGCACACCGCGCACCACGTCGCGCCGATCGTGCCGTTCTACAACCTGCCGAAGGCGCAGGCGGCGCTCAAGGAAGCATTTCCGGGAATGATCCGCGAAAAGGATTTCACGTTCGGCGATCTGTGGCACGTGATTCGTCACTGCCATTTCTACGACACCGAGTCGGGCTACTACCGGAGCCTGTCGCGGGAGGCCGTGCCCGTCGGCGCGCATGCGGCGGCGGCGGAGGAGGGCCGGTGATGGCGTCCGCGAACCATACCGAAGTCTCGCCGATCGCACGGCGGAAGGCGAAGGTGCCGTCGTTGCGCGCGCGGCTCGGCCGTCGCGCGTTCCGGGTGCTGAATACCTTCGCACCGCTCACCGCGGGGCGGCGGGCGGCCGACGCGTTCGGCTTCACGCGCGGCTACGGCCTGCCCGTCAGCGAGCGGGTGCCGCTCGGCGCGAAGGAGATCTCCATCGAGGGCAATGCGGACATCGACCGGGCCTATTACTGGGCGGGCGGTGAGTCGCGGGTGCTCCTCGTGCACGGCTGGGGCACCGACAGTAGCAGCATGCTGAGCTTCGTGAAGCCGATGCAGACGCTGGGCTTCTCGGTGGCGACGTTCGACGCGCCCGCGCACGGCCGTTCGCCGGGCAAGCACACGACGATGACGCAGTTCACCGGCGCGACGGGCGCGGTGCTGGATGCGATCGAAGGTGCGCACGTGGTGATCGCGCATTCGCTCGGCTCGATCGCGGCGATCTCGGCGCTGGCGGAGCGCTCGCGCCGTGCATCGTTGCGCTGCATCGTACTGATCGCCCCGACGGGCGGGCTGACCGAGGTGCTGGAGCGCTGGGCGAGCCGCGACATGGCATTCCCGCGCCCAGTGGTCGATCGCATCTATGCGGAGCTGCAGCTCCGCAACGGCGTGCCGGTCAGCCACTGGGACATTCTCGCGCGGGGTGCGTCGCTCGACGTTCCGGTGCTGGTCGTGCACGACCCGGCCGATTCAGTGGTGCCGTACTGCGAGGCGCAGCGGGTCGTGGCAGGCCTGCGGGAGGCGACATTGCGGCCGGCGCCGGGCGCGGGGCATGGGCGGATCCTGTCGGACGCGAGGGTACGCGAGCAGGTGCGCGAATTTGTGACGCGACAGATGTCGAATTTTGGAGAGTTGGCGAGATGAACACGACAGCGGTGGAGATGCGTACGTTGATGTGTCTGGTGTGCGGCTGGATTTACTCGGAAGAGCGTGGTGCGCCTGACGACGGTATTGCGCCGGGTACGCGCTGGGAAGACATTCCGGCCAAATGGAAGTGTCCCGAGTGCGGCGTCGGCAAGGAAGATTTCGAAATGGTGTCGATCTGACTCGCATGGGGTCCTTGCCTTGGCGGCCCGCATGCAGGCAGCCAAGCGGGTCGCCGGCACGTCACGCGTATCCAGCAGGCATGCCATGCCGGTTCGGGCGTATCCGACCAGGCGGAGTCGAACTTTGAATGGAGTGTTGAAATGGTTGCTCGACAGGTAGTGATCTGCAGTCCTGTAAGAACGCCCATCGGGGCGTTTGGTGGCGCGTTGAAGGACGTTGCCGCGACGGCGCTGGGCGCGGTCGCGGTGTGCGAAGCGGTACGTCGCAGCAAGGTCGATCCCGCGGCGTTGGCTTCGGTCATGATGGGCAACGTCATTCAGGCCGGAAACAAGATGAATCCCGCGCGCCAGGCAGCCGTCGGGGGCGGTATTCCGGTGACCGTGCCTGCGCTGACGGTGAATCGCGTGTGCGGCTCGGGTGCGCAGGCCATCGTGAGTGCGGCGCAGGAAATCTGGCTTGGATTCGGCGAGGTCGCGGTGGCGGGCGGGATGGAAAACATGGACCGCGCGCCGTATCTGCTGGAAAGCGGCCGATGGGGCCATCGCATGGGGAATGGCGAGATCGTTGACAGCATGCTCGGGGACGGTCTCGTCGACGCGTTTTCCAACCGGCATTCCGGATGGCATACGGAAGACCTCGTGGCACGGATCGGCATGACGCGCGAGCAGCAGGACCGTTGGGCGGAACGTTCGCAAAAGCGCTTCGCGGCGGCTCAAGGGCGCGGGGCGTTCGACGCCGAGCTGGTCGCGGTCGAAATCGAGGAGCGGAAGCAACACGTCAGATTCGAGCGCGACGAGCAGCCGCGACCGGACACGACGATCGAGTCGCTTGCGAAATTGAAACCTGCGTTCCGGTCCGACGGCACCATTACCGCGGGCAATGCGCCGGGACTGAACAGCGGCGCGGCGGCGATGATCGTGGCGGAGCGGCAGTATGCCGAGGCGCGTGGAATCGAGCCGATCGCGACGCTCGTTTCCTACGGGGTGGGCGCGGTCGAGCCGGGCATGTTTGGACTCGGGCCCGTACCGGCGGTCAGGATGGCGCTCGCGCGCGCCGGCTGGTCGTTGAAGGACGTCGAGCGTTTCGAGATCAACGAGGCTTTTGCCGCCGTGCCGATCGCGGTCCTCCGGGAGCTCGGCATTGATGAAGAGCTGGTGAACGTCGAAGGCGGGGCGATCGCGCATGGTCACGCCATCGGTGCGACCGGTGCTGTTTTGACGACCCGTCTTGCGCATTCGATGCGCCGTGATGGCGTGAAACGCGGCATTGTGACTTTGTGCATCGGCGGCGGTCAGGGCATCGCCCTCGCCCTGGAAGCCGTATAGCAGCGTCTTGATCCCGAGGGCACCGGCAACGCCCCGCCCCTCGGCAATCACGGAGAAGATATGGACCACCGTTCAGCACTGGAAGACCTGAAGACCGTTGCCGCGACCGGGCATACGACAACGCAGACCGAGCTTTGGCGCAAGTGGCTGGCTCATTTCGGGGCCGAGCGCGAGCAGGACCTCGATCTCGGCGTGCTGGAGGCGATTGCCGGTTATGTCGGGAAGGGCGTAGCTCCACCGAATGCCTAGCGCGCGATTCCGGGCAGCGACCTGTTCGACACCGACGGCCTGAACACGGCCGCCGAACGCGCGTACGCGCAGCCGGTCCGCTGCCTGCAATACGGCCCGACCGACAGCCTCGCCGAACTGAAGCAGCAACTGATCGCATTGATGGCGCGCCGCGGCGTCACCTGCACGGCGGCCGAACTGCTCGTCACGACCGGCTCGCAACAAGGCCTCGACCTGCTGCTGCGCGTGATGGTCGCGCCGGGCGACGTCGTGCTGACCGAACAACCGGCGTACCCGGCGACGCTGTCGGCGATGCGCCTGCATCAGGCGCGCATCGTGACGATCCCGGTCGATGGCGCGGGCCTCGACTTCGATCGCCTTGGCACGCTGCTTGCGTCGGGCACGATCGGGCAGCCGAAGCTGCTGTACACGGTGCGGACCTTCGCGAACCCGACGGGCGCGACGTTCACGCGCGAACGCCGGTTGAAGCTGCTGCGTCTCGCGGTGCAATACCGTTTCCTGATCGTCGAGGACGATCCGTACGGCGACCTTCGCTTCGCGGTCGAAGCCGTGCCGTCGATGCTCGCGCTCGCGAGCGAAGTGGACGGCGCGCGCGACTGGATCGTGCATTTCGCGAGCCTGCCGAAGATCGTCGCGCCGGGGCTGCGCGTGGGCTGGACGATCGCGCCGGCCGAGATCGCGCGGCGCTACGTGATCGCGAAGCAGACGCGTCTTCGCGCCGGGCAAGGCGTTCTTCGCGGACAACGTCGACGCCGCATCGCTGCGCCCGTCGTCGACGTGATCCGGCAACGGGTGGCGTGCCTCGTGTGCGCATATGGTGCGGCGCTGGCCGCGTGAGGAGACACACATGAACATCGTCATCAACGACACCGCATGGATGGATGCAGCGCCGGGCATGGCCGAATTCCGTCCAGTCGAGCACAAGTCGTCGCAGATCAGCACAGGGCCGCACTACGTCACGGACGTGCCCGGCCGCTTCGGCGCCGACTCGACCGACGCGAGCGACGCCGCACCGGTCGTCCTCGGCTACAACTGAACCGCGCGGCGGCGGACTCGCGACGAAAGCAGTGGGTGGACGATCGTTTCGTTCGTGAATCGTCCGGAGGCAAGGACTTTCTATATCGACGAGGGCGTCGTTGAGCGGGGCTCTACCGTCTGGTCGGGCCGGCGGCAACATTGGGTGAACTTACATGCCGCGATCGGCAAGAGTGGGTGGACTTTAGTTGCAGCCCGCGAAAGCGTCGTGCCGCGACGTGCTGATTACACCAGCCGCGCTCCAGTCCAGGGCCTGTTCACGCTAATAACGGGCCCTAGCAGGCTGTTGAAAAGCGCCTCGCTTTGATGACCGGGGCGCTGTTTAAAAGGATTTCGTATGCGCTTGGCTGCCGAGTTGCCAACGAATCGCCGAAGCTGGACCGTTCGCGAGCGGTCCAGCCGGCGCGTTGCCGTGCGACGGCCGCGCTTGGGCGGCTCATTGCACCGCTACGCTGGGAAGCCCCGCGACGGGGTTCGGACGCCTGTCACCGGTCGCCTGATACGCACCGCGCGTTGCCAGCCGAATGTCACTCAATGTTGCCGAATGTCCGATTCGGCCGCCGGAGTCCCAAATTGGGTGACATTTAGTTCCTCGGACTTTTTTTGCCCGCTTGCCTCCGTGAAATTACCGTGCTAATTTTTCATGAAATTCATCGGCGTAATTTTCACGGGAGTCCGCATGTTCGTGCAGTCCGACCGTCACGTCGCAAGCTACTACGCCGGCACCTACCCGGCGCCGATCCCGCATCGTCCGGAGCTGGACGAACGCATCGACGCCGACGTGCTCGTCGTCGGCGCGGGCTTCAGCGGGCTGCATACGGCGTTGCGCCTGGCGCTGGCCGGCAAGCGGGTCGTCGTGCTCGAAGCGAGCCGCGTCGCGTGGGCCGCGTCGGGCCGCAACGGCGGGCAGGCGCTGCTCGGCTGGTCGTGCGACATGCAGCCGCTCGAGGATTCGCTCGGCCGCGACGGCGCGCGCCTGCTGTGGGACAGCATGCGCTGGGCCGCGGCCGAGGTGCGCGAATTGCCCGTGCGGCACGGTTTCGACATCGACTACCGGCCCGGCAGCCTGTGGGCCGCCGTGCGGCCGCGGCGCGTCGCGATGCTCGAGCGGGCGCGCGACGAAGCGGCCGAGCGCTGGGGCTACGATCGGCTGCGCGTGATCGGCCGTGCCGAGATGCCCGAATGGATCGGCGGCACGCGTTACCTTGCGGCGCTGCACGATCCCGAGGCCGGCCACCTGAATCCGCTGAAACTCGCGCTCGGCCTCGCGCAGACGATCGAGCGCACGGGCGGCCGCATCTTCGAGCAGAGCCGCGTGCTCGACTGCCGCGAGACGGCCGGCGGCCACGTCGCCCGCACGGCGCGCGGCGAAGTGCGTGCGGACGTGCTCGTGCTGGCCTGCAACGCCTACGTCGACCGGCTCGATCGCGATCTCGCGCGCCGGCTGCTGCCGGTCGGCACGTACCAGGTCGCCACCGCGCCCCTTGCACCCGACGTCGCCCGTTCGCTGCTGCCGCAGAACAGTTGCGTGATCGACAACCAGTTCGTACCTGACTATTTCCGCCTGAGCCCCGACAACCGGTTGCTGTTCGGCGGCGGCTGCACGTATCTCGGCGGCATTCCGGCCGATATCGCGGCGGCAACGCGCCCGCACCTCGAGCGCGTGTTCCCGCAACTGGCCGGCGTGCCGCTCGATTACGCGTGGGGCGGCCATATCGACATCAGCATGCGCCGCACGCCGGACATCGGCCGCCACGGGCAGCGTTTCTGGCTGCAGGGGTTCTCGGGGCACGGCGTGCTGCCGACGCTTGCCGGTGCGCGCGCGGTGGCCGACGCGGTGCTCGGCGACGCACGCCTGCTCGCGCAGTACCAGCGCATCCGCAATCCGCGCTTCCCCGGCGGCGACCGGCTCGCCGCGCCGCTGGAAGCGATCGGCAAGGCCTGGTACCGTCTGCGCGATACCGTCTGACTGCACCGGAACCCATCATGAATGAACAGGAAGAGATAGAAAGCCTGGCGATCCTGATCCGCGACCTGCGCAAGCATCGCAAGGTCACGCTCAACGATCTCGCGGAACGGATCGGCCGCTCGGTCGGCTTTCTGTCGCAGGTCGAGCGCGGGCTGTCGCGCCCGACGGTGGCGGATCTCACCGCGATCGGCGAGGCGCTCGGCGTGCCGACCACCTATTTCTACAGCCTGAGCAAGCCGCGCAGCGTGCCGTGGGTGACGCGGCCCGACGAGCGGCGCACCGTGTATTACGCGGCCGGCATTACCGACATCCTCGTGTCGCCGAACATGCGCGCGCGCTTCTCGATTCTCGAAAGCCATCTCGCGCCGGGCGCGAGCAGCGGCGAGCGGCCCGTCGACGACAGCGACGAGCAGGGCGGTTTCGTGCTCGAAGGAGAACTGACGATCTGGGTCGACGGCGACGATACGCCCGTCACGCTCGGCCCGAACGACGCATTCCAGCTTCCTGCGCACAAGCGCTTTCGTTACGCCAATCTGACCGATGCGCCGACGCGCGTGATCTGGGTATTCACCTGAGTCGTCGGCGCGGCATGCGGTCGGGGGAGAGGCCGCGCCGGCATGCTTGTTTGCAGTCCTGATCTGAAAGGGGCGTGCGACGTCGTGCATGCCGCATGAATCCGGTTCGCCGCATCGCGGCACCGCCATACAAGACATGGAAAGGATGAGACATGGCTGACGTCGTTCCCGCGCTGGTCGATGAAGTCCGCGCATTCCGGCAGGCGCACCCCGAGATCCGTTATGTCGACCTGATCTGCCTCGACCTGCCCGGGCATTTCTACGGCAAGCGCTACCCGATCGACGCACTCGAGAAGGTGGCGGCGGGCTCGCTGCTGAAGCTGCCGCAGAACTGCATCCTGCTCGGCACGCAGGGCGGGCTCTACAAGATCGGCGACTACTGTTTCAACGATGGCGACCCGGACGCCGTGCGCCGGCTGATCCCCGGCACGCTGAAGCCGGTGACCTGGGAGAAGCAGCCGCTCGGCCAGATGCTGATCACGACGGACGGCACCGACGCGCCGGTCGAGTTCGAGCCGCGCGAGGTGCTCGCGCGCGTGCTGACGCGGCTCGCGCGGCGCGGCATCCGGCCGGTCGTGGCGTTCGAGCTCGAGTTCTACCTGTTTGCCGCGCAGCTCGAAGCGGGGATGCCGAAGTATCCGCGCGATCGCCTGTCCGATGATCGCGACGATCAGCCGAACATGCATATCGAGCGCCTGTCGCGCTTCTCCGACGTGCTACACGAGATGGTCGACGTCGCGTGCATGCAGGGAATCGACGCGACCGTGATCACCGCGGAGCTCGGGCCGGGCCAGTTCGAGATCAACTTCGGCCATTGCGACGACGGGCTGCGCGCGGCCGACTGGTCGGCGATGTTCTGCCGCAGCACGCGCGGCGTCGCATTGCAGCACGGCTATCGCGCGAGCTTCATGGGCAAGCCGTACCTGCATGCGCCGGGCAGCGGGATGCACGTGCACGTGAGCCTGTACGACGATGCGGGGCGCAACCTGCTCGCGGAGGACGGGCAGCGGCCGCTGCGGCACGCGGTGGCCGGATGCCTCGCGTTGCTGCCGCACTGCATGCCCGTGTTCGCGCCGAATCACAATGCGTTCCGGCGATACGGATCGATGGTGAATGCGGCGAGCCGTGCGAGCTGGGGCTTCGAGGATCGCGATGCGTGCATCCGGATTCCGGAGTCGGATGCGCGCAACCTGCGGATCGAGCACCGGCTCGCGAGTGCGGACGCGAACCCGTACCTCGTGCTCGCGGCGATCCTCACCGGGATGGAGCACGGGCTCGACGCGAAGCGCGAACCGATCGCGCCGCTCAACGAGGATCGCGGCAGCGGGATCGATTTTCCGAAGGAGATGCTGTCGGCGGTCGCGGCGATGCAGGATCATGCGGCCGTGCGCGAAGGGCTCGGCAGCGAGTTCGTGATGGTCTATTGCGAGAACAAGCGGCAGGAGGAGCTGGATTTTCGCAATGAGATCGGGGCGCGGGAGTATCGGTGGTTTCTGTGATCGTCCGCGAGCCGAGGCGGATCACCAGGGAAGTGCGCGCCAGTAGCGCACTTCCTCGATCGGTGTATGTTCGATCTCGAACGTCTTGATGTCGTCTTCGGCGACGAACCCCTCGCGCTCATAGAACGCCCGCGCACGATGGTTTTTGAACAGCACCCAGAGCGACACCCATTCGTGGCCCATGTCATGCAGCGCACGGCATGCATGGTCGACGAGCGCCGCGCCGACGCCTTGCCCGCAATGTGCGGGATGCAGGTAGATCGCTTCGATTTCACCCCAGGTGCGATCCTTGTCGGTGTCGCGGGTCGGGCCATAGGCGATCCAGCCCGTGGGCTCGCCTTCCGCGAACGCGAGCGCGACACGCGGCCGTCCTGCGTCGAGCGCATGGCGCCACGAAGCGGTGCGCTTTTCGACCGACAGGCCGGCGAGGAACTCGGCCGGCATGATGCCCGGGTAGGTGGCCTGCCACGATGCGACGTGGATGGCGGCGATGGCGGGAGCATCGGTGGGCGTGGCAGGGCGGATGTCGATGTTCGTCGTGTTCGGTGTCATGTGTGCGCCGTCTGATCGGTTGCCGTGTGCCGCGCCGTCGCGCGCGGGATTCAATTCGCCGGATCCAGAGTGCCCTCTATCGCAAAGCGGTAGTTGATATCCACCTGCGACGCATCGCCCGGCACGTCGGTTCTCTTCAGCACGAATTCGAACGCAGGCTCGAACCAGCCGCTGCGCGGCACTTCGCCGCCGAGGACCTCGACGTCATACCAGCCGTTGTCGATTTCGATCATGGGCCTGCCCGGCTCGCGGTAACGCGCGAGCAGCGCATCGACCGTTGTGTCGTTGAAGCGTTCGAGAATCCGCCACGTGTAGATCATGACCAAGCGGTGTTCGACGCGCAGCACGTACCCGCCGCGCCGATGCAGCAGGCGGCTTCCCGTTTTCAGCAATTCGGGTGTGTCGCCATCCAGCGTGAAGATGATCGTGTACGGATGGTTCTCGATGCCGGCCAGCGGAATGACGACACCTTCCAGCACGGCGCGGTCGCCGCTGTCGCTCGTGATGAACGCCGTCGCGACGTCGTCCGGTAGCCCGTGCTGTTCCTTGAAGCGTTTCAGCAGCAGGAGATCGCCGACGAGAAAATAGTCGACCAGATCGTTGAGGACTTCGGAGAATTCCTGTCGCATCGCTGCTCCTTTCGCGGTGCCGATGCGCCGAGTTCGCAAGGGCATGAAGCGCCGCGTCGCGAAGCGTTTCGCGGCGCGGCACGCGCGACGCCCTTACTCGCCGAGCTTCGACGTCACGCAGCCCGTGCTCGAGCATTCGCGCTCACGTTCGCGCAGGAACGACAGGCGCGACTGCGTCATGTCGGTCGCGCACTGGAGATCCACGAGGTAGCCGTTGTTGCGCGTCTCGCTGCACTGGGCGTCGCGTTGCTTCAGCCACGCGAGCTGGCCGGCCTTCAGCGTCGCCTGCTGGTCGCTGCTCAGTTGCTTGCGCAGGCGGCCGTACTCGTCGTTGAGGTCACGGTCCGTTTGTGAGAACTGGGTGCTGCTGCAGTACACCTGGTCGAACGCACTGCGCGGCTTCCCGCAGCCGGCCGCGTGAGCGGCGAACGGAACGGCAAGCGCGAGCAGCGCACAGGATGCGAGCAGATTTTTCATTTTCATGGTGAGGCTCCTGACTGGGTGAAAACCGTTGGGCCCGACGGGCGTTATCGTTGTTTATAGCGGTGCCGTGCACGCGTCGATCCCGCCGGCGATCGCAGTGGACAGTTTCTGGATCGTCTCGCGTCGCGCAAGCCGTGCTTCCTCGTCCGGATTGACGATCACGCCGGCTTCGACGAGCACGGCCGGAATCGGCGCGGTGCGCAGCACGACGAGATCGTCGAAGCGGTGGATGCCGAGTTGCGGATCGATCAGCGGGCGATTCTCGCCGCGGATCGGCTGCGCGTGATACAGCGACGGCCGCTCGCCGGACGCGACCAGCCGCTCGGCGATCGCCTTCGCACAACGCAGGCTTTCCGCGTAGTGCGGATTGCGTTCCGACACGAACACCGAGAAGCCGCGGAATTCGCGCTGCCGGCCCGCGTCGATGAACTGCTGCTGCATCGAGTCGTGATGGATCGACACGAACAGGTTCGCGTCGGGCGCCTGCGTCGAACGCTGGTCGAGCGCGATCTCGCGGCCATCGGCCGACGTGCGCAGCACGCGGTCGCCATGCGTGGCGAGTTTCTCGGCGACCGCCGCGGACAGGTCGAGGTTGTACTGGTATTCGACGCGGCCGCTCGCACCGGTGGAGCCCGGGTGCGTCGGCGTATGGCCGGTGTCGACGACGATGTAGCGCCCGGAGGCGGTGCCGGTGGCGCCCGAGGTGTCGGCCGCATGCAGCGCCAGCGGTGCGGCGAGCAGCGGGGCGCAAGCGAGCACGCGCGCGGCGGCGCACACGAGCGGGCGAAGGCGTCGGATGGTTCGGTTCGTCATTGTTGTTGTCGAGGTGGGCATACGGCGCGTGGCGCGGCACCGTCGGCCTGCTCAATGCAGTCGGAATGTCGGGCGATTATAGCGGGTGGCGGTGGCGCCGCAATGACGGATGACGGCCGTCAGGCCAGCACGCGCCGGGCGGCGAGCACGCCCCAGTACGATGCTTCCTCGAACAGCGACAGCCCGGACAGATCGGCATGCGCGAACACGACGGGGCCGTCGGCATCGCGCAACGCGAGCAGCCCCGGGCGGCTCAGGAAGCCGACATCGGGCGTTGCCATCGCGTGACCGCGCACTGTGATCTCGAGCGCCGTCGCGTGTTTCCACAGATTGCGCCCGTAGACGGTCTGCAGGTCGATCGCCGCCTGTTCGCGCAACGCGTCGGGGCTGGCCTGCGCGAGCCAGCGGCGCGTGTCGTCCGGAGCTTGCGCGCTCAATGCCTGGTACGCGGAGAACACCGAGCGCGTCGGCGGCGACATGCGGATCAGCTGGTGCGTCGACACGACATAGCCGAGGCCCGCACCGTCGTAGACGACGTTGTCCCACGCGAGCGGCACGCCCGTTTCCTCGGCCGGCATGCCGTCGAGCAGGAAGTTGGACACGAGCCACGGCGCGCGCGGCGGCAGGTCGCGTGCGGGATCGAAGCCGTACGCGGCAAGCTGCGGAAACACGCGCGCCGCGACGAACAGCGGCATCGCGCACACGACGCGCCGTGCCTTCAGCGTGAACGTCGACAGCGCGCCGTCGTTGCCGACGCGCGCGCACAGTACGTCTACACCGCCCGCGCGTTCGGTCGCGCGCACCGCGAAGCCGTCGCGCGACCACGCATTCGAGCCGGTGCGTGCGGTGATCGAATCGGCGAGCTTCGTCACCATCGTATGCAGCCCGTCGGGCCAGGTCAGCACCGCGCCGTCGCTGGCGTCGCCCGCGTGGCCGCCGCGCGACGAGAAATAGTGCAGGCCGGCCCATGCCGAAACATGCTCGTAGCCTGCGCCATAGTCGTCGCGGCAGCAGTAATTCAGGTACCAGTGCAGCGCCTTCGCGGTGTAGCCCTCGTCGAGCAGCCACTGGCGGAACGAGCGCCGGTCCAGCGCGCGCCAGCGCGGGTCGCGCGACGATTCCGCGATCGGGATGCAGAACACCTTGCGGCCATCGGCGCCGCGCGCGGTGCGCAGCCCGTCCGTGTACGCGAAGAAGCGTGCCTGCTGCGCGAGCTCGTCGGCGCCGAGGCCGGCCGTCGGCACGATGCCGTCCTGCCACTGCCCGGCGATGAAGAGCCGTTCGTCGGGTGCATGGACGACCACGCGCTCGTCGTACACCGGGCGCGCGGAAAACGGCGACGCCTCGATCACGCCGAGATCGGCGAGCATGTCGCGCAGATGCGCGGATTCGAGTGACGGCAGCGGCAGGTAGTGCGCGCCTTTCGGATAGCCGAGCTCGCCGAAGCGGCCGCCTGCCGCGTTGCCGCCGAATTCGGGCCCGGCGAGCACCGCGAAGCGCTTGTGCCCCGCGCGTGCGAGCTGCCACGCGCACGACAGCCCGGCGGCACCCGCGCCGAGGATCGCGACGTCGGTCTCGATCGTGCCGGACGGCGGCGGCAGCGTCGCATGGTCGCGCAGCGCGTGGCCTTCGCGCATGCCGGGGTAGCCGACATGCGGCGTCGTCTCGATCCAGCCGGTGCGCCCGCAGGCGGCGAGCGACGCGGCCGCCGACGCGACGAGGAACGTGCGGCGGTCCATCAGCGCAGCACGTGTTTCCAGTCGTCGTCGAAACGGCGCACGAGCGGCTGGTCGTTGAGTTCGTTCGGCGACATCGGCAGCGCCGGCATGTCGGCCGGGAAGTGGAACATCTCGGCGGCCGTCTGCGCGTCGAGCCAGCGCGTGGGCACCGAGTAGTGCGTCGGCACCGTGAAGTCGCGGCGCTTGCCGGCGATCACGAAGCCCCAGTCGCCGAACGACGGCACGTAGCAGTGGTACGGCCACGTGTTGAGCCCGGCTTCGTGCAGCGTCGCGATGATGGTCCAGTACGCGTGCGGCGCGAAATACGGCGACGTCGACTGGATCACCGCGTAGCCGTTCTCCGACAGGTGGCGCGCGAGCAGCCGGAACACGGGCACGGAATACAGCCGGCCGAGCCCGAAGTTGGTCGGATCGGGGAAGTCGACGACGATCGCGTCGTACACGTCGGCATTCGATTCGAGCCAGCGCACCGCGTCGTCGTTGATCACGTGCACGCGCGGGTCCTTCAGCGAACCCTGGTTCAGCTTGACGAGCGGGGCGGACGTGGAGAACAGCTTCGTCATCGCGGGATCGAGATCGACGAGCGTGATCTGTTCGAGGTTGCGGTGCTTCAGCAGCTCGCGCACCGCGAGGCCGTCGCCGCCGCCGAGCACGAGCACGCGCTTCGCCCACGGCAGCGCCTCGATCGTCGGGTGGATCAGCGCCTCGTGATAGCGATGCTCGTCGCGCGACGAGAACTGCAGGTTGCCGTTCAGGTACAGCCGCATGTCGTCGTGCCACTGCGTGAGCACGATGCGCTGGTACGGCGTCGTTTCCGAATAGATCGTCTCGTCGCCGTACACGCCGTGTTCGGCCCAGTGCGTGATGCGGTCCGACAGCGCGAAGCCGGCGACGAGCAGCCCGATCACGAGCGACGCGCGCATCAGCTTGCCGCGTACGTTGCGGATCTCGTCGCGGAACAGGTGCGTCGTCCACAGCGCGACGCATGCATTCAGGAGCCCGAACAGGAAGCTGGTGCGCAGCAGGCCGAGACGCGGCGCGAGTACCAGCGGGAAGATCAGCGACACGGCAAGCGAGCCGAGATAGTCGAAGGTCAGCACTTCGCTGACGGTATGGCGAAACGCCTGGCGCCGCTGCTGGAACGCGCGCATCACGAGCGGGATCTCCATCCCGATCAGCAGGCCGAGCGCCAGCACCAACGCGTAGAGCGCCGCGCGGAACGGCGCGGCCAGCCACGCGAACACCACGAACAGCAGCGCGGCCGACACGCCGCCGAGCAGGCCGACGAGCAGCTCGATGTCGACGAAGCGGTCGAGCACGTCGTCGTCCTCGACGAACTTCGCGAGCCACGAGCCGATCCCCATCGCAAACAGGTAGCAGCCGATCACCGACGAGAACTGCAGGATCGAATCGCCGAGCAGGTAGCTGGACAGCGCGCTGCTGATCAGTTCGTAGCCGAGCCCGCACGACGCGAGCACGAGAATCGACAGGACGAGCGCGCGCCTATGCAGCATGGCGCGTCCGTTGTGCAGCGCTCGGCAATGTGGATATACTGGCGCGGATTTTCGAGGGGCGGCCATCCGTCCGCTGGCCCTGCATGGGCCGGCCGGCGACGGGGCGGCGAACCGAGCACGAAATCCGAGGGAAAGAATGAATAGTGCCTATCTCTATGCGGTTCATTTACTGTCGGCGTTCGTGCTGCTTCTCGTGTTCGCGGCAGTGTACCTGAAGGTCACCCCGTTCGACGAACTGGCGCTGATCCGCGACGGCAACGCCGCCGCGACGCTGTCGTTCGGCGGTGCGCTGATCGGCTTCTGCCTGACGCTCGCCTCCAGCATCGCGCACAATTCCACGCTCGGCGAGGTCGTGATCTGGGCCGTCGGCGCGATGATCGTGCAACTGATCACCTATGCGGCGCTCACGCGCCTGATGCCCGGCATGAATCATGCGATCGAGGATCGCAACGTCGCAATGGGCGGCCTGATGGGCACCGCGTCGCTCGTCGTCGGCATCATCAATGCCGCCTGCCTGACCTGACGCGCCACGCGTTTCGAGGAGACCGACATGAGTCTGGGATCGTTTATCCGCAAGCAGTTCGTCGACGTCCTGCAATGGACGGAAGACACCGACGGCGTGCTGGCCTGGCGCTATCCGATGGAAGACCAGGAAATCCAGTACGGCGGCAAGCTGACCGTGCGCGAAACGCAGGTCGCGATCTTCGTGAACGAAGGCAAGGTCGCCGACGTGTTCCAGCCGGGGCTGTACACGCTGGAAACGAACACGCTGCCGGTGCTCACGTACCTGAAGAACTGGGACAAATTCTTTCAATCGCCTTTCAAGTCGGACGTCTATTTCTTCAGCACGCGGCTGCAGCTCGGCCGCCGCTGGGGCACCGCGCAGCCGGTGACGATCCGCGATCGCGAATTTGGCTTCGTGCAGGTGCGCGCGTTCGGCATCTACTCGTACCGGATCGTCGACGCGGGCGCGTTCCATCGGGAAGTGAGCGGCACGCGCGCGCAGTACACGGTCGACGATCTCGAACAGCAACTGCGCAACCTGGTCGTCACCGCGATGAGCACGACGTTCGGCTCGGCCGACGTACCGTTCGTCGACATGGCCGCGAACCAGTCGCTGTTGTCGCAGCGTGTCGCCGAGGCATTGGTGCCGGTGTTCACGCGCTACGGCCTTGCGCTCGACGCCTTCGCGGTTGAAAGCGTGTCGCTGCCGGCCGAATTGCAGAAGGCGCTCGACCTGCGGATCGGCGCGGGGATGGCCGGCGATCTCGCGCGCGCCACGCAATACCAGACCGCGCAGGCGATTCCGCTCGCCGCGCAGAACCCGGGCGGCATCGCCGGAATCGGCGCGGGGCTCGCCGCGGGTGCGGCGATCGGGCAGGCGATGGCCGGTCAGATGGCGGGCACCGCGCAACCGGCGCCCGCCGCGGCACCGGTGGCCGCGGCACCGACTGCCGCGCCGGCGGAAGGCACCGATTACGTGCAGCGGCTCGAACAGTTGAAGGCGCTGTTCGACAAGGGCCTCGTGACCGAAGACGAATATTCGCGCGCGAAGGCCGAGATCCTCGCGAAGCTCACCCGGTAAGCGTCGCGCATGTTCAGTACCTCGTGCCCCCAGTGCGGCGCGCCGGTCGAGTTTCGCTCGGCGGCGGCGGTGATGGCCGTCTGCGCGTTCTGCCGCAGCACGCTGCTCAAGCACGGCACCGACGTCGAACGCATCGGCGAACTGGCCACGGTGCTCGACGATGCGTCGCCGATCCAGATCGGCACGGCCGGTCGCTACGGCAAGCGTGCGTTCACGGTGCTCGGGCGCATCCAGATGACCTACGACGCCGGCGCGTGGAGCGAGTGGTACGTCGTGTTCGACGACGGCACGTTCGGCTGGCTGTCGGATGCGTCGGGCCAGTATGCGATCACGGTGCGCGAGCCCGACGATGCGTCCGGCGGCGCGTGGCCTGCGTTCAGCACGCTGGAACCGGGCATGCGGATCGACCATGGCGGCCGCGCGTTTCTCGTGTCGGACGTGCGCATCGCGCGCTGCACGGGCGGCGACGGCGAGTTGCCGTTCCGCGTCGACGCCGGCTGGGAGGCGCGCGTCGTCGACCTGCGCACCGGCAACGCATTCGCGACCTACGACTATTCCGACGCCGATTCGAACGGCGGGAGCCCGGCCGTCTATACGGGCGAAGCGCTCGAATTCGATGCACTCGCATTCACCGGGTTGCGCGATACCGACCACGACACGCGCGAGAAGCGCGGTGCGGAGATGGTGCCGTTCGCGTGCCCCAGCTGCGGCGCACCGCTGTCGTATGCGCCGAACGTCGCCGACTACGTGGTGTGCGGCAGTTGCCATGCGGGCGTGCAGTGCACGGCCGAGCAGCAGACCGTGTTCGCGGCGCAGCGCAAGCTCGAAGCGGTGAAGGGTGCGCTGGCGCTCGGCGCGATCGGCACGTTCGACGGCGTGAAGTACACGGTGATCGGGATGATGCGTTGCCGCGTGCCGGGCGACGAAGAGACGTGGGACGAGTACCTGCTGCTGAACCCGAAGCGCGGGTTCCTGTGGCTCGTGCACAGCGAAGGGCGCTGGGAGCGCGTGCAGGTGCTCGACCAATGGCCGACGATCGGCAGCGATGCCGACGTGACCGACGGCGACAAGACCTACCGCCTGCGCGAGGAATATGACTCGGAGGTCGTCTACGTGGTCGGTGCGTTCAACTGGCGCGTGCAGGTCGGCGATCGCACGTCGATCATCGACTACGGCTGGCAGAAGGACAAGCTGACGCGCGAGCGCAGCGACGCGGAGATCGTCTGGTCGCGTGCGCGGCCGCTGTCGGGCAGCACGCTTGCCGAACGCTTCGGCACGCCGGCGCTCGCGACCGCCGCGGCTGCGGCGGCAACGGGCGCCACCGCGTCGACGGGTCTGTTCGGCCGGAAGGGCCCGCACAGTTTCGCGCCGCTGCCGCTCGTGTTCAGCGCGTTGCTCGTCATCCTGAACATGGGCTCGCTGTTCTCGTTCAGCGGCCGCTCCTTCTACGTGCTGGTCGGCCTGCTGGTGCTGTGGCTGCCTGAGTGGCTGTGGAAGAGCTTTGCGTCGGACGGGGGCAACGCGTGATCCGGTACATCCTCTACGGCATCTACGGCCTGATCGTCGTCACGCTGTTCAGCTGCGCATCGATCGGCGGCAGCGGGTCGGGCGGCAGCGGCTGGGGCAGTTCGTCGGCCCGCAGCGGCTACTCGTCGTACGGGTCGCACAAATGACCGCGCGCGACGGGATCACGCCACCGCGCGCGACGTTCGGCTCGCATGTGCTGGCCGACCTGGCCGGCATCGACGCGGTGCTGCTGCGCGACGCCGCTCGGCTCGAGTCGATCCTCACCGAAGCAGCGCAGCAGGCGGGCGCACGCGTGATCGGCGCGCATTTCCATCATTTCGGCGGTGAGCATGGTGTGACGGGCGTCGTGCTGCTCGCCGAATCGCACATCACGATCCACACGTGGCCCGAGCATCGCTTCGCGGCCGTCGACGCGTTCATGTGCGGCGCGGCGCGTGCGGCCGACGCGGTCGATGCGATCGCCGCGGCGCTCGGCACGCAGGCGCAAGTCCGGCGGCAGGTTGCGCGCGGCGGTGCGCCGACGTCGGCGGGCCATTCAAGTCCTTGACCGATATGCGTAACGGAATCCGAATTGTCGCGTTGCTCGGCTGGGCATTGCTTGCCGCCAACGCTGCCGCCGATGTGTCGCCGAAGCCGCCCGGGCCGGTCGTGATGGTGCACTTCGATTACTACGAGAAGGACAAGGCGCGCCTTCACGCGCTGGAGCAACGGCTGGATCGTGCGGTGAAGCAGGCAGGCGCCGGCGAGCTGGGCGAGACCGAATTGCATCGAGACGGCAACGACGGTTATCTGTACTTCTATGGTGCGAGCGCCGACCGCCTGTACGCGATCGCGCGCCCGATCCTTCAATCGTCAGGATGGCTGACCGGTACGGAGGTCACGTTGCGCCGCGATGCGGGGGCGGAAACGTTCCCGTTGCGCGGGGGCGGCACACGTTAGCGCGGATGCGGTTCGAACGGCGCGGCCGGAGGAGCGGCCGTTGCGGATCGGGCCGTGCAGTGTGTTTTGACGCTTGCGGATGTTGGCGACAGGCTGCCGAGCCGGGCCGTGCGGCCCGCGTCGCCTGTCAGTGCGGCAGTGCTTCGGCTTCGGCCCAGCGTTTGAACGAATCGAGACGCCGGCGCGTCTGCACGAGGTAGAACGCGCCGATCAGCGGTTCGAGCAGCCAGCGCAGCCAGGCCGGCTGGGCGCGGAAGTGGTACGTGAATTTCACTTCGGTCGTGCCGGGCGTGTGCTCGGTGAAGTTCCAGCTGCCGCTGAAGCGTTCGAGCACTTTCGGCCCGTCGACCATTTCGATGGCGGCGACCTGCGGCGGACGGTACGAGATGTAGCGCGACACCATCGTCGCGCCCGACTGGCTGCGGCAGAACGCGTCGACGCCGACGTCGGCCGTCATGCCGTCGAGCAGGTAGGCGTCGGAGAGGAAGCTGTCCCACACGAGCCGCCGCGCGTAATCCTGCGACCACGTGAAGAGGCGTCTGCGATCGACGCCGACGGTGCGGCTGACTGAGATCCTCATGATGGCGGGCGCCCTCGCGCGGAGTGGGATGAAATCGAGTGTACCGCGCCAATAACCCGTGTTTCGTCAGACTTCGTCAAGTCGAGCGTGTGCTCGAACAAGCCCGATTGACGCACCCCGGGATTTCCCCTAGGATTTGTCCATCCTTCGGGAAAGACCCGAAGCGTTTCAATCTCTTGAGGGAGCCTCATGAGTACGCAACAGAACCGGCGCTTCGACGCGCTCGTTTTCATTGGTCGTTTCCAGCCTCCGCATCGTGGTCACCTGAACGTGCTGAAGTCGGCACTGAGCCGGGCCGAGCGTGTGTGCGTGCTGATCGGATCGACCGACAAGCCCCGCACCATCAAGGATCCGTTCTCTTTCGACGAGCGCCGCCAGATGCTGGCCTCGCTGCTCGACGCGTCCGAGCGCGACCGCGTCACCGTCGCGCCGTTGCAGGATTCGACCTACAACGACGGCGACTGGGTGCGCTGGGTGCAGGACGCCGTCGCGTCCGCGCTCGGCGACATCGCGCAGCGCAAGGTCGGGCTGATCGGCCACGAGAAGGACGCAACGTCGTATTACCTGCGGATGTTCCCGCAATGGGAGCTCGTCGACGTCGACGCGACGGAAGACATTTCCGCCACCGAGATCCGCGACCAGTATTTCGCCGAACGCACCAACAGCTTCGTGCAGTGGGCCGTGCCGGAACCCGTGTTCGGCTGGCTCGAACGTTTCCGCACGCAGCCGGAATTCGCGCAGCTGAAGTCGGAAGCCGAATTCATCGCCGGGTATCGCAAGGCGTGGGCGGCCGCCCCGTATCCCGTCACGTTCGTGACGGTCGACGCGGTGGTCGTGCACTCGGGCCATATCCTGCTCGTGCGCCGCCGCAGCGAGCCGGGCCGCGGCCTGTGGGCGCTGCCGGGCGGGTTCGTGAACCAGGACGAGCGGCTCGACGCGGCCTGTATCCGCGAGCTGCGCGAGGAGACCGGCCTGAAGCTGCCGGAGCCCGTGCTGCGCGGCTCGATCAAGGATCGCCAGGTGTTCGATCACCCGACGCGCTCGCTGCGCGGCCGCACGATCACGCATGCGTGCCTGTTCAACTTCCCGACCGGCGAGCTGCCGCGCGTGAAGGGCAGCGACGACGCCGACAAGGCGCGCTGGGTGCCGCTCAACGAATTCGCGCAGATGCGCAGCGTGATGTTCGAGGATCACTTCGACATCGCGTATCACTTCCTGGGGAAGCTGTGATCCGCTGATTCCCCGCATTCCGTCCGCCGCGACAGACGCGGCGGCACTTCAACGGCCTAGAGGAGCTCTAGCCATGCAAAACGATCTCGGCGGCTTTGCCGCGGTTCTCGCCAATCCGATCCTCAACACGGACTCGTACAAGGCTTCCCACTTCCTGCAATATCCGCCCGACGCATCGGCGATGTTCTCGTACGTCGAATCGCGCGGCGGCCGCTACGACCGCACGGTGTTCTTCGGCCTGCAGATGCTGCTGAAGGAATATCTGTGCAAGCCGATCACACACGCGATGATCGACGAAGCGCGCGATTTCTTCACGGTGCACGGCGAGCCGTTCAACGAAGCAGGGTGGCGCTATATCGTCGAACGCTACGACGGCTACCTGCCGGTGAAGATCCGCGCGGTGCCCGAGGGCTCGGTCGTGCCGGTGCACAACGTGCTGATGACGGTCGAATGCGACGACCCGCAGGTGTTCTGGCTCGCGTCGTATCTCGAGACGATGCTGCTGCGCGTGTGGTATCCGGTGACGGTCGCAACGCGCAGCTGGCACCTGAGGCAGACGATCCGCCGCTTCCTCGAAAAGACCGACGACGATCTCGCGCAACTGCCGTTCAAGCTGCACGACTTCGGCGCGCGCGGTGTATCGAGCGCGGAGTCGGCCGCGATCGGCGGTGCCGCGCATCTCGTGAACTTCATGGGTTCGGATACGGTGCTCGGCGTGCTGGCCGCGAACCGTTTCTATCGGGAGCCGATGGCCGCGTACTCGGTGCCGGCGGCCGAGCACAGCACGATTACATCGTGGGGCCGCGAACACGAAGTCGATGCGTACCGGAACATGATTCGCCGCTTCGGCCTGCCCGGCGCGATCGTGTCGGTCGTGTCGGACTCCTACGATCTTTTCGCGGCGCTCGATCTGTGGGGCGGCGAGCTTCGGCAGGCCGTGCTCGATTCGGGCGCGACCCTGGTCGTGCGGCCCGATTCGGGCGACCCGGTGGCGATCGTGCTGCAGACCGTGCGCGCGCTCGACGCATCGTTCGGCTCGACCGTGAACGGCAAGGGGCGGCGCGTGCTGAATCGCGTGCGCGTGATCCAGGGCGATGGCGTCGACGAACTGTCGATCGAAGCGATTCTGTCCGCGCTCGACGACGCAGGCTATGCGGCCGGCAACGTCGTGTTCGGCATGGGCGGCGGGCTGCTGCAGCAGGTGAACCGCGATACGCAGCGCTTCGCGATGAAGTGCTCGGCGATCCGGCGTGGCGACGTATGGCATGACGTCTGCAAGGATCCGGTCACCGATCACGGCAAGCGCTCGAAGAAGGGGCGGCTCACGTTGCTGCGCCATTTCCGCACCGGTGAGTATCGGACGACAACGCTGCCCGCCGCGTGGGACGACCGGATGCTGGAGGGCGACTGGGAGGACGCGCTGGAAACGGTGTTCGATACGGGGCGCCTGCTCGTCGATACGTCGTTTGCCGAAGTGCGGGCGAGGGCGCACGCGGGGGAGGTGTGAAGCAGGCGGCGGTGTATCCCGCCGCCTCGTGCCCGCTCAGGCGGCGCGCGTGACGAGCGTGCGCAGCACGGCGTCTGCGTCGAGGTCCCCTTTCAGGACATCCGCAGGCGCCGACGCGAAATCGATCCAGCCTTCATTGAAGCCGTCGAGCATGCGCATGCGCGGTTCGGGGTAGCGCATCTGCTGCCCATCGAACAGGCCGGCCCATGTGTCGCGGGGGACGGCCTCGGCTTGTACGGGGCGCCCGAGCACGCGGGCGAACGCGGCGGCCAGGTCGTTCGGGCTGACACGCCGCGGTCCTTCGAGTTCGACGATGCGCGCACCGGACCATTCATCCTGCAGCAGGGCCGCCGCAGTGCGGCCAACGTCTTCGGTGGCAACCATCGGTACCGGCCGGTCGAGCGGCTGGAGAAAGCTGCGGATCACGCCGGCGTCGCGCGCGGTCGGGACGTCCCATGCGGCGTTTTCGAGGAACCATGCGGGGCGCAGGAACGCGACGGGCATCGGCAGGTCGCCGAACGCTTGCTCGATCATCGTCAACTGCGTCAACAGGTTCACCTGCGTCGCCTGCGCGCCGATCGTCGACAGGCAAACGACCTTGCGCGGCCGAGCGGCGCGCAACGCCGCGCCGACGGCGTCGATGACCGCGCGCGTTTCAGGGAATCCGGGCGACGGGTCGAAGCAGGGCGGCAGCAGCACGAATACGCCGGCCGTGTTCGAGAAGGCCGTTGTCAGCGCGGCGGTGTCGGTCATGTCGGCGAGTGCGACGTCGCAGCCGCGCGCGGCCCACGGCGCGGCGCGATTGGCGTCGCGCGCGACGGCCCGTACGGGCTGGCCCGCGGTGAGCAATGCCCGGGCGAGCGCGCCGCCGACCTGTCCGGTGATGCCGGTAATGGCGTACATGATTCGAAATCCTCATCGAGAAGTGGAGAAGACGGATGCCGGAACGATCGGGCTTGCCGTCGCGATGCATCGGGTTGCATGATAGGGATCGGTGATTCCTGATGGAATCGAATCCATGTCATTTGATTGGTGATCTTTTGTCATGAGTGAAATCATGAGCATCGACGGGCGGATCCTGGCGAACGTGGGCGTGCTCGCCGCGATCGTCGAAAGCGGCAGCTTCGCGCGTGCGGCCGATGCGCTCGGCCTGTCGCCGTCGGGTGTCAGCCGGGCCGTGGGCCGGCTGGAGGCGCGGGTCGGTGTGCGGCTGCTCGACCGCACGACGCGCTCGGTCACGCTGACGGACGAGGGGCGTCGCCTGTACGAGGACATCGGCCCGCTGCTCGCCGGCATCGGCGACGCGGTTACGCTGGCCGCCGGTTCGGCCGCGGCCGTGCGCGGCAGGCTGCGCGTGAATGTCGACGCGTATTTTTCCCGGCGGGTGCTGGCCCCGCATCTCCCCGCGTTCCTGGCGCGCCATCCCGATCTGTCGCTTGAACTGGCGGCGCGCGAGCAACTCGGCGATCTGGTTGCAGAAGGATTCGACGTCGCGGTGCGGTTCGGCGAACCGCCTTCGTCGTCGCTGGTGGCGCGCAAGCTGCTGGAGACGCGAGCGGTGACCGTCGCCGCACCCGCGTACGTGAAACGATACGGGCGTCCCGAGGCGCCAGCCGACCTCGTCGGCCATACGTGCATCCAGATGCGCAACACGCTGACCGGCCAGCCGCTCGAATGGGTCTATCAGCTCGGCCGGAAGCGCGTGCCGGTGAAGACGACGGGCAGGCTGCTCGTCAACGACGCCGGCACGATGCTCGGCGCATGCCTGGCCGGCGTCGGCATTGCACGCTTCAAGGCGAGCGGGGTGGCGGGGCTGATCGAACAGGGGCGGCTCGTCGAGCTGCTTACGGATTGGCGCGGCGAGGCGTTCCCGCTGTTCGCGTACTACCCGTCGCGCCATTTGCCGCCCGCGAAGGTGCGGGCGTTCGTCGATTTCGTCGCGGAGATCGTGGCGCCCGGCAGCTAGCGCGCGGCCGCCGTCACGATTCGCGGGCGAGCATGCGCCCGGTCGTGTCCGCCGCCCGCACCGCCTCCATCGCCCGCGCCAGCGCATCGAACACCACCGGCCCCTTGCAGCGCGACACGTTGAAGCGCAGGTACGACGTCGCGCCATGCGACGGGCTGAACACGTTGCCGGGCGCAAGCACTACATCGTGGTCCAGCGCATGGCGCGCGACGCGCGCGGCGTCGAGCCCGTCCGGCAACTCCGCCCACACGAACGAGCCGCCGCGCGGCTCCGTCCAGATCCGCAGCCCGGCGCGCGTGACGCGCCGGAGCGTTTCGCCCATCGCGTCCGCGAGGCGCACACGCAGGCTGTCGACGTGGCGCCGGTACGTGCCGTCGACGAGCAACCGGTGGACGACGTTCGCACCGATCTGCGCATGGCCGAACGACGTCGCAAGCTTCAGGTCGACGAGCGCCTCGATCCATTCCGGGCGCGCGGCGACGTAGCCGCAGCGGATCGCGGCCGACAGCGTCTTCGAGAAGCTGCCGATCGACACGACCCGCGACAGCCCGTCGAAGGCCGCGAGACGCGGCGCGGGCGTGCTTTCGAAATCCGCGAAGATGTCGTCTTCGACGATCAGCAGGCCGTGCTCGGCCGCGAGCGTCAGCAGCCGGTGGGCAATGGGCGCCGAGAGCGTCGCGCCGGTCGGGTTGTGCAGTGCCGAGTTGGTGATGTACAGGCGCGGCCGGTGCTCGGCGAGCACCTGCTCGAAGCGCGCGAGATCGGGGCCGTTCGGCGTGTACGGGACGCTGACGATCCGCGCGCGGTGCGCGCGCAGCAGCGCCTGGAAGTTGAAGTAGCACGGATCGTCGAGCACGACCGTGTTTTTTTTTTCGCGTGCGAGCCGCCGTCGGTCAGCATGATCTGCGTGGGTTCGGCCTGGACGCCGTGCTGCGCGAGCCGCCAGGCGAGCTGCTGGCGCATCGCGGGCAGGCCGAGCGGCGTCGCATAGTCGGTCAGCGCGTCGGCTTCGTCGCGCGACGCGGCGCGCAGTGCGCGGCGCAGGCTCTCGTCCGGCAGCCACGACGGCGGCAGCCATCCGCAACCGGGCTTGACCGACGTGGGCGCCGCTTCGAGCGACTGGCGCGACAGCCACAGCGGATCGAGCCCGCGATCGAGCTGCGGGCCGAGATCGGCGAGCGCGAGCGGCGGCGCGTGCCCCGACACGTAGAAACCCGAGCCGCGCCGCGCGACGAGCACACCTTCGCTCGCGAGCCGCTCGTACGCATCGACGACGGTCGATTTCGACACGCCGAGCGCGTCCGCCATCATCCGGATCGACGGCACGCGCGCGCCGGGCACCAGCGCGCGGCTCGCGATTCGTGCGCGCAACGTATCCATCACGGTTTCCACGCGCGTGCGCGACGGGGTGGGCGGAACGGGAAGCGGGGCGGCCTGGCTCATCGTGAAGATCGAACTGTACGGCCGGTTGTCCAGTACAGTTTGTCGGGATTGTATTGGGCTGTAGCTTACGCGCTTTTCGCGGGCGGCGGATCATCGGTCATCCACCTTCCCCGTTCAGGATTTCCCGTGCAAAAGACGACCGACGGATGGCTCAGCGGCCTGCTGGGCGTGATCATCTTCAGCGGCTCGCTGCCCGCGACGCGTATCGCGGTGCAGGGGCTCGACCCGTTGTTCCTCACCTTTGCGCGCGCGACGATCGCCGGCGCGCTCGGCCTCTTGCTGCTCGTCGTGCTGAAGCAGCGGCGGCCGACGCGTGTCGAGGCCGTGTCGCTGGCCATCGTCGCGCTCGGGGTCGTGATCGGTTTTCCGCTGCTGACGGCGCTTGCGCTGAAGCACGTGACATCGGCACACGCGATCGTGTTCGTCGGGTTGCTGCCGCTCGCGACCGCGCTGTTCGGCGTGTGGCGCGGCGGCGAACGGCCGCGGCTGCCGTTCTGGATCTTCTCGATCATCGGCAGCGGCGCGGTGGCCGCGTTTGCGCTGCGCAACGGCGGCCAGGCATCTGTGGTCGGTGATGCGCTGATGCTGGCTGCGATCGTCGCATGCGGGCTGGGTTACGCGGAGGGCGCACGCCTGTCGCGCGTGCTTGGCGGCTGGCAGGTGATCTCGTGGGCGCTCGTGCTGTCGCTGCCGCTGATGCTGCCGCTCACGTGGCTCACCCGGCCCGCGTCGTTCGACGGCGTCGATTCTGCCGCGCTGTGGGGGCTCGCGTACGTGTCGCTGTTCAGCATGCTGATCGGTTTCGTGTTCTGGTATCGCGGGCTCGCGCTCGGCGGGATCGCGGGCGTCGGCCAGCTGCAGCTGCTGCAGCCGTTCTTCGGCCTGCTGCTGGCGGCCGGGCTCCTGCACGAGGCAGTGCCGTCGTCGATGGTCGTGGTGACGGTCGTCGTGGTCGGCTGCGTGGCGGGCGCGAAATACTTCTCGAAAATGGCGCCGGTGCGGCGCGTGGGCTGACGTACAAGCCTGAACCGATGCGCGGGCGCGACCGGTCGAAGGTCGCGCCCGCGCGGCCTCAATTGTCCGGCGTGCACACGCGCAAGCGGTGGCCGTCCGGATCGAGCGCGACGAACGTCAGGCCGAACACGGCCGTCATCGGCTCCTGCTCGAACGGCACGCCGAGCGCTTTCCACGCTTCATACAGGCGCAGGCCGCGCACCCCGTTCTGTTCCGCGATGCGCGCGTTACTCGAACGTTTCGAGCGCGAGCAATTCGTCGATCGTCTGCCGGCGGCGGATCAGCCGCGGCGCGCCGCGATCGACGAGCACTTCCGGCGCGAGCGGCCGGCTGTTGTAGTTCGATGACATCGACGCGCCGTAAGCACCTGCATCGTGCAGGAACAGCAGGTCGCCGATTTGCGGCTGCGCCAGCTTGCGGTGCGTGACCACGCCGCCCGCGTCCTGCGTGAACACGTCGCCCGATTCGCACAGCGGCCCCGCGATCGCGAGATCGACGAGCGGCCGTGCGGCGGGCAGCGCGCCATCGTGCGCGTGCACCGACACCGCGTGGTAGCTGCCGTACATCGACGGGCGCATCAGGTCGTTGAAGCCCGCGTCGATCAGCACGAAGTCGTGCTTCGGCCGGCGGTTGACGGCCTGCACTTCGGTGACGAGCGTGCCGGCTTCGGCCACGAGGAAGCGGCCCGGCTCGATTTCGATGCGCACCGGGTGGCCGAGATGACGCTCGATCCGCTTGCGCGCGGCGTCCCACTGGCTGAAGTAATGACCGACGTCGACGCGCGGCTCGCCGTCGCGATACGGGATCGACAGGCCGCCGCCGGCCGAGATCGCGTCGATGTCATGGCCGAGCGACGTGACGAGATCGACCATCGCATCGCACACCTGCGACAGGTGGCCGTAGTCGACGCCCGAACCGATGTGCATGTGAATGCCGACGAGCTTCAGCCCGTACTGGCGCACGATCTCGATCGCGCGCGGCACGTCGTCGATCCAGATGCCGTGCTTGCTCTGCGGGCCGCCGGTGTTGGTCTTGTTGCTGTGGCCGTGGCCGAAACCGGGGTTGACGCGCAGCCACACGCGGTGGCCCGGCGCATGCTCGCCGATGCGCGCGAGCATGTCGAGCGAACCGGCGTTCACGGTCACGCCGTGCTTCAGCACGGCCGCGAGCGTCGGTCGGTCGATCAGGTCGGCCGTGAACACGACGCCTTCCGGCTCGCCGGCGGGGCTGAACCCGGCCGCGAGGCTGCGCTCGATCTCGCCGAGCGATACCGCGTCGACGCACGCGCCTTCCTCGCGCATCAGCTTCAGGATATGGACGTTCGAATTCGCCTTCTGCGCGTAGCGGATCACGTCGAACTGGCGCAGTTGGGCGATGCGGTCGCGGATGACGTCGGCGTCGTACACCCACAGCGGGGTGCCGTATTGCTGCGCGAGCGTCGCGAGCTGGCGGGAATCGAGGGACATGGCGGATGAATCGGGTCGAATGAACGGATAACGGGAATGATGCACCTGATCGGCTATACAGTAAAATGCCTGAATATCGACATTCGATTCATATCTGATATAGACGATCATGCTCACGCACCGCCACATCGAAGTCTTTCGCGCGCTGATGGTCACCGGCAGCACGACGCGCGCGGCCGAGATGCTCTATACGTCGCAACCGACGATCAGCCGCGAGCTCGCGCGCATGGAGCAGGTCGTCGGCTTCGCGCTGTTCGAGCGCGCGCACGGCCGGCTGCGGCCGACGATGGCCGCGCTCACGCTGTTCGACGACGTGCGGCTCGCGTATGTGGGGCTTGAACGCGTCGCGGCAACCGCCGCGCGCCTGCGCGAGTTTCGCGACGGGCAGTTGTCGGTGATCGCGCTGCCGGCGTTCTCGCACGCGATCCTGCCCGGTGCGTGCCGGCGTTTTAGCGAGAAGCACGCGGGCGTCAGCGTGTCGGTGGCGACGCAGGAATCGCCGGTGATCGAAGAGTGGCTGACCGCGCAGCGTTACGACCTCGGGCTGACCGAGCGCGACGTCGCGCCGGCCGGCACGGTGCTCACGCCGCTGCTCGAATTCGATGAAGTGTGCGTGCTGCCCGACGGCCATCCGCTCCTCGCGCAGGACGCGATCGATCTGCCGGATCTCGCGGATCGCCCGTTCGTGAGCCTGTCGCTGAACGATCCATACCGCATCCTGATCGACGAGGCGTTCGCGCAGCTCGGCGTGGCGCCGCGCTCGGTCGTCGAAACCCCGTCGGCCGTGTCGGTGTGCGCGTTCGTGCGGCAGGGGCTCGGTGCCGCGATCGTCAATCCGCTGACCGCGCTCGATTTCGTCGGGCGCGACCTGCACGTGCGGCCGCTCACGCGATCGTTTCCGTACCGCGTCAGCGTGATCGTGCCCGAGCACCGGCCCAAGAGCCTGCTCGTCGATGCGTTCGCCGACGCACTGCGCAGCGAGGCGAAGGCGATTCGCCGCCGGTTGGCCGCGCTCCTCGGCTGACGCGGCCGTATGATCGGTGTTTCGCCGCCATCGCCGCCTCTTTTCCGGAACCTTTCATCGGAATCTTTCATGACCGACGTTTCTGCTTCCCTCGAACCACCGATCCTCACCGGCGAGCGCGTCGAACTGAGGCCGCTCGATTCATCCGACCGGCAGGCGCTGTTGGACGCTGCCGCGGATGGCCAGTTGTGGAACCTGAAGGTCACGGTCGTGCCGGGCCCCCAGACGATCGACGCGTATATCGACACCGCATTGCAGGGGCGCTCGGCCGGCACTGTGATGCCGTTTGCGATCGTCGATCGCGCATCGGGCCGCGTGATCGGCAGCACGCGTTTCTGGAAGATCGATCGCAAGAACCGCAAGCTCGAGATTGGCCACACGTGGCTGAGCGAATCGGCGCAGCGCACGCGCGCGAATACCGAAGCGAAATGGTTGTTGCTGGGCTATGCGTTCGACGTGCTGCAATGCGTGCGCGTGCAGTTCACGACCGACGAGCTGAACGAGAAATCGCGCGCGGCGATCCTGCGGCTCGGCGCGAAGCAGGAAGGTATCGTGCGGCACGAACGGATCATGCCGGATGGCCGCAAGCGCAATTCGGTGCGCTTCAGCATCATCGACGATGAATGGCCGGAAGTACGTGCGCGGCTGTTGGCGAAGCTCGCTACGTGACGCGTAACGCGTGAAGCGTAACGTTTGACATGCGTCGCGCCGCCGGAAGGGGGGCGGCGACGCGACGACAGGGGAAGCAGTGCGCCGCGCGTGATGTGCGGCGCTGCGGCGCGTTACTTACTGCGCCGATGCGAGGTGATGGCGCTCCGCGAGCTTCTGCGCGTCGGCGTAGTGCTTCTGCAGGATCGGCAGCGACTGGCGTGCGACTTCCTTCAGCTTCGTGTCGCGGCCCGACGCGATTTCGGCCTGGAATGCCGAGATGGCCTTCTGCTGGCCGGCGAGGGCGACCTGCTCGATATACGCCTTGTCGAACTCGGCGCCGCGCAGGTTCTTGATGCTGCTCAGCACGGCCGTGTCGGGGTCGTTGGCCGGCACGTCGACGCCGCGCGGGCTGGCTGCGCGCATCGCCTGGATGATCTTTTCATCGTCGGTCGACACGCGTTGCGCGAACGCCTTGACCTGGCTGTCCGACGTGCGCGAATCGGCGATGCGTGCCGCGTCGTGCTGCGTCGACACGGTCTTCGTGCCGTCGGTGATGAAGGCCTGGTCGGCTTCGTGGATGCGCGTCGCGGCGGCGGCCGGTGCGTTCGGTGCGGCCGGTGCCGGTTGTGCGGTTTGCGCGGTCGCCGTCACGGCGACGAGAAGCAGGCCAGCGGCAGACAAAGCAAGGCGCGAGATGGGGGGAAAGCGGTTCATGGGACCTCCTTTCGATCGGGGCTCTGGTTGAAAAACGGATCACGTGATCCGTCGCTGTGCGAGAGACCGGGCGCGCCCGGGCCGGATTCGACCGCCGCTCTGCCGCGGCGCCGGTCGAAGTGTTTCCCGGCCCGACCGATTCTAGGAGAGCGAACCGGTAGCAGGTGCAACCGCGCTGTGGTTTGTGTAACGGTTGGTAAGACGAATCGATGAGCCAGCGTGGCGACAGGTATTGCGTACCTGTCGCGTGCGCAGCGGCGGCAATTTTTGCGCGCATGGGGCGTGCGGGATGCACGTGTGTGTCATCGGCTTTTCATCGTTGTGCTGTTGTGTCGTGCGATGACGTGTGCGTCGATCGACGGGGCGAACCGGATGCGCGCAGCGCACGAATGCGTCACACGCGATCGAGCAATGCGTCGAGACGCGGCAGCAACGGTGTCGCGCAATGCGCCTGCAGCGCGTCCGGCGCGGTGTATCCCCACGCGACGCCCTGGAATGCAATGCGCGCGCGTCGAGCCGCTTCGGCATCACGGATTTCGTCGCCGACGTACAGCACTTCGTCGCTGCGCACGCCGGCCTCATGAACGAGTGCGCGCAGGCGGCGCGCCTTGCCGAACAGCGGAATGCCGCACGCGAAGTGCTCGACGCGGCTGCTGGCGTGCGGGCCGAGCCGGTCGCGCACGATCGCCTCGGTATTCGACGTGGCGATCGCGATGCGGATGCCGCGCGCAGCGAGCGCGTCGAACGTTTCGGCGACGCCGGGGAACAGCGCCACTTGGGCGACGCGCGGCTGCATCAGGCGGCGCATGTCGATCGTCACGCGCGGCACTTTCCACATCGGCACGTCGAGCGCGCGAATGATGTCGCGCGCCGACATGCCGCGCAGCGCCGGGCGCAGCTCGGGCGTGGCGTCGCGAAAACCGTGCATGCGCGACGCTTCCGACAGCGCCGCGAGAAAGCTGTCGAGCGAATCGGCGAGCGTGCCGTCGAAGTCGAATGCGATGAGGCGATAGGGCATGAAGCGGCGTGGCGGGTTTATGGGGCAGGCGATATTGTCACCGAATCGACGCTCGTCGCCTGCATGGTCGGTTGCGCCTGCGGCGACGCGAGGTAGTTGAGCAGCTTCTTCGCTTCGTCAGGATGGTCGGCGCCGCTTGAACCCCGCCGCGCCGCGCGGTATCGTCAGCGTCTCGCCTTCCGCCATCCCGACCGGAGACCGACGTGCCCGCTGCCACCCCCGCCACGCTGAGATTTTCCACCGACAAGCGCGAACTCGACGTCGACGCGATCTTCGACTTCCTGCATCGCGACGCGTACTGGTCGCAGGGCATTCCGCGCGACGTGGTCGAGCGGGCGATCGACGGCTCGCTGTGTTTCGGCGCCTACGTGGGCGACCGGCTCGTCGGGTTCGCGCGGCTCGTGACCGATCACGCGACGTTCGCGTACCTGTGCGACGTGTTCGTGCTGCCGGCCGAACGCGGCAACGGCTACGGCCGCGCGCTGATCGACCACGTGTTCGCGCAGGAGTGGGTGCAGGGGCTGCGCCGCATCATGCTCGTGACGTCCGATGCGCACGCGCTGTACCGGCCGGTCGGCTTCGAGCCGTGCGCGAATCCGGAGCGCGTGATGGAGATCCGCCGCCCGGACATCTACGCGAAACGCTGACGCGCGGCGCAGCGCATACAATACGCGCTTTCCGTTTTTGCCGAAGAGAAGCCCATCATGACCGAACAGGAAGCCGAACAGCTCGCGACGCATCGCCATTACAAGGGCGGGCTGTATCGCTACATCGGCGTTGCCCGCCATTCCGAAACCGAGGAATCGGTGGTCGTGTACGAACACCTGTGGCCGCATGCGCGCGGGCTGTGGGTCCGGCCGGAAGCGATGTTCAACGGCAACCTCGAAGACGGCACGCCGCGTTTCCGCAAGCTGCGCGACTGATTGACGGCCGGCGGCGCGCGCCGCCGCCGTGCCAGCCGGGCGCGCAGACGTCTACGCGCCTGCCAGCGCCTTCACCAGTTCCGGCGGGGCCTGATGCCCGACCGTGACTTCCGGCGTGCCGTGCCACGCCGCGAGCTTCTTCACTGCCTTCGCGACATCGGCTGCGAGCCCCGTGCCGACCCGCACGCCCGGCTCGACATGCACGGCCTTCAGTTCGAACGTGCCGAGCGTGCGATGCGCCTTCGCGTCGATGCGCCCGACCAGCCGCCCGCGATGCAGCACCGGCAGGCAGAAATAGCCGTAACGCCGCTTGTGCCCGGGCGTATAGCATTCGATCGTGTAGTCGAAACCGAACAGGGTCGACGCACGCCGCCGGTCCCATACCACCGGATCGAACGGCGACAGCAGCGTCGTGACCGTCGAGCGCAGCGTGTCGGCCTCCGCGGCCGGCAGCAGCGCTTCGAGCGAGCGATGCACGTAGGCCGGCTCCTTCCAGTCGTCGATCGCCACCGGGATCAGGTCGCCCGCGCCGGCGAGCTGCTCGAGTTCGGCGCGGTAGGAGCGGCGCGGCAGCCGATAGTAGTCGGCCACCCAGTCCGCACGCACGACGCCGAGCGCCCGGCACGTGTAGTCGAGCAGCGCGGGCAGCACGGCGCTGCGCGGCGGCAGGTCGCGCGTATCGTCCCAGTCGGGCAGCACGCGCTCGCGCACGTCGTACACGCGCTGGAAATTGCGGCGTTCCGACACCATCAGGTCGCCCGTCGTGAACAGCACTTCCAGGTGCCGCTTCTCGGGCTTGCGATCCCACCAGCCGTTGCCTTTCACGCCATCCTCGCGAGCGAAATCGGCCGACCGTACCGGGCCCTCGGCGCGAATCCGCGCGAGCAGCCGCTCGATGTCGGGACGATTCTGCTCATGCCACTCGGCCGCGTACTTCCAGCCCATTCCCGACGGATCGAGCATCTTGTAGCGCATCAGGCCGAACTGCTCGACCGGCAGGAAGCACGCTTCGTGCGACCAGTATTCGAACAGGCGCGCCTCGGCGAGATGTTCGTCGAGCCACTGCGGCGAGAAATCGCCGAGACGGCTGAACAGCACGAGATACGGGCTGCGCGCAACGACGTGAATGGTATCGATCTGCAACTGCGCCATCCGGCGGATCGCGTCGAGCACGTCGGATTTGGTTGCCTTGCGGCGGGGCGGCGTCAGCAGGCCTTGCGCGGCGAGATGCAGCGCGCGGGCGGCGGCGGTCGAGAGCGTAAGCATCGGAAGGGCGGCCGGGAGTGATGGTCGGGAACCACTTTAGCGCGAAAGCGGCGCGCGCGTGCGACGTGCCGATGCACCGCGTCTGACAATGCTTGACAGACGCGTTTTGCAAGTTTCCCTATAGTGCACTTCATGGCGCGACGATAAATACGCGCAACGATTTTGCTTCCGACGCACATATGTCCATGGCACGCAGGAAGCGAATCCGGGATTCTCAACCCCCATCGGGAGACCCGGAGCCCTGAGCGGACATCCATGCGGCTGTGCACCGGCCCCGTGTGGATGTCCGCTGATTTTTTTGTATTTTCCGGTTTTCCCCGCTGTTGCGACCCGTCAGATCGCGACACTCGTTTCCCCCGGCCGCAGCGCGCGCGACAGGTCGTAGTGCCGAGCCGCGCCGTAACGCGGCGAGCCGAAATGCCAGTCGTAGTTGCCGCGAATGTACGCGCGGGCATCGTCAAGCAGGCGTAGCGACGTCCGGTCGCCGGTGCGCGGCCGCACCCATGTTTCCAGATCCAGATACTCAGCCAGATATCCGTTGTGGATCCGGGCCGCCTCGTCGAGCGCGGCTTGCGGTGCGAGCCCTCTTTCGTGCATCAGGACGCAGACGAGATTGCTGCTCGATTCGCCGGCTTCCTTCGGATACGAAAAGATGTCGTTGCACAGGCACAGGATCAGGCCGGACAGCTTGCGCAGGCGTTGAACCGCTTCGTCGGCATAGAACGCGGCAGGCGCTTCGTAGTCCGCGGCGATGTCGATCAGCGCAAACGCACCTTCACCGCATCCGTTGTACGTGCGTCCGGAAAGGTATTCGGCTTCACTCGGCACGACGTCCGTCGCGTACCGGCCGGCTTCCCACAGCGTCGAGAACAGGAACGTCATCATGCCGGCCGTCCAGCGTGCGTATTGCGCGCGCGTGGACGTGGCCGCGATACGCGTGCAGATGTCCTGTGTTGCCCGTTGCAAGGCAGGCAGGAATGCGGCCATGTGCGGCAGCCGTGCTGCCAGCGCGGTACGCAGCGGCACCGGATCATGGCCGGCCGGATCGGCGATCATCTCGTACAGCCACAGGTAGAGCGCGCCGAGGTCGCCAGGGGAGCGCGCGGCGCCGTGCAGGCTGCACAGGCCGTCGTCGATCGAGAAGATCCAGCCGTATGCGCGGGTCGTCGTGCACAGGCCGTCGAAGGTCGAATGGGGATAGACGCGCGCGCAGTATTCGCCGACCTTGCCGTGACGGATGCCGCTGGCCCAGCGCGGATCGTCGAGCAGACCGTGGCCGTTCATCCACGCATGCAGGTCGGCTTCAGCACGGTCGGCGTCGGGATGCACGGGCGTTTCGAACGGATGGAACAGGTGCGGCAGCGTCAGCACGGGCGCGGCGGCAACGGTTTCGACGGGGGGCATGATGTATCTCGCGAATGGCGGGTGACGACGGATGTCGTGAAGGGCGGCGCGGCCTACTTGCCGAACCGGCGCGCGCGTGTGCCGTAGGCAGCGATGGCCTGTTCGAAATCGTCGCGCCCGAAATCCGGCCAGCACGTCGGCGTGAAATAGAACTCCGAGAAAGCGGTTTGCCAGAGCATGAAATTCGACAGGCGCTGCTCGCCCGATGTGCGGATCACGAGATCGGGCTCCGGCTGGCCGGCCGTATAGAGCCGGCTCTCGATCAGCTCGGGGCTGAGCTGCGCGAGCAACTGGTCGACGGTGCCGGCCGCGACGTGTTCCTCGATCAGCGAGCGGATCGCGTGCAGCACGTCGAGGCGGCCGCTGTACGCGACCGCGATGTTCACGTCGAGCCCGCGCGTGTGGGCCGTGCGTCGTTGCGCGGCGCCGATGCGCTCGGCCGTGGCGGGCGGGAGCTTCGTCAGGTCGCCGATCACATGCAGGCGCCAGCGGCCGCTGGCGGCGAGTTCATCGAAGACGTCGGCGATCACCGCGAGCAGGTCGCGCAATTCACCTGCGTCGCGACCGAGGTTTTCGGTGGACAGCGGCCACAGCGTGACGAACGGGATGCCGGCTTCCTCGCACCACGACAGCAGCGCATGCACGTTGCGACCGCCGGCCCGGTAGCCCTCGGCGGCCGGCACGCCGAGCCGGTCTGCCCAGCGCCGGTTGCCGTCGAGAATGACGGCGAGATGCGTGGGTAACGGATGCGGTACAACGCCCGGCGCGACAGGCGAGTTGGCGGCGAATGGTTCCGGCGCGCGCAAAATCAGCTCTTGAGTCATGCAGACTCCTTCGAGGCGAGGAAGCGATCGAAACGTGAAGCAGCGGATGGGATTGTTATGCCGGCTACCCGAATGTCGGCGTGGGGATAATGTTTGCGCCGATGTGCCCGCTCATTATTGGGCCATTTATTCCGGATTTTCAAGTTATCCGCGTGTGCGATGCCGCGGCGCGCCGGGCGCGCGGCAGGGCAGGCGTCGCGCCGGACAATGCGAGACCCGGGGCAATTCCGGACAGCCGGGTTTTCAGATCGATGCCGTTTTCAGATTGCGCTTTCGGCCTGCGTTTTCGGCGTTTCTGTTTTTTGAATAAATCCGGCGTTCGAAAATAAAAAGCGATGCAATTTGCCGGCAGCGCGATGGCGGCGAAAATGATTTCGCGGTGCCCGCCGCTTATTGCCGCTTGCCGCGCGCGACTTCGTCGCCGGCGCCGGGCGGCAGCCGCCGCGTGATCGGAATCGACGCGAGCGAGCACAGCCCGACCACGAGGAACGCGGGCCAGAAATCCGACCACATCATCTTCTGATGGCCCTGCAGCCAGTGCGAAATGTGCAGCACGAGGCCGGCGACCGTCACGCCGAGGCCGAGCGACATCTGCTGCACGACGCTGCCGAGGCTCGTCGCGCGGCCGGCGTCGCGCGGCGAGATGTCCGCGTAGATCATCGAGTTCAGGCTCGTGAACTGCAGTGCGGGGAAGATGCCGCCGACAAGCACGATCAGCCAGATCGCCCAGGTCGCCATGCCGGGATGGAACACGCCGTACGCGGCGATCGCGAGCCCCGCGAAGGCTGCGTTGTAGATCAGCACCGTGCGGAAGCCGAAGCGGCGCAGCGTGTGGGTGGCCGTCGAGCGGCTCATCGCGCCGCCGAACGCGGACGCGCACGTGATGAGCCCCGAATGGAACGCGCTCATGCCGAGCCCTTCCTGCAGCGCGAGCGGCAGCAGGAACGGCACCGCGCCGAGGCCGATACGGAACAGCGACCCGCCGACGACGCTCGCGTGATACGTCGGGATCTTGAGGAAGCTGAGGTCGAGCACCGGGCGCTCCTTGCGGCGCGCGTACGGTACGTACAGCGCGAGCAGGACGGTGCCGGCCACGCACATGACGAGCGCGTTCGAGCGTGACGTGAGCGAGCCGTCGATCAGCGTGAGGCCCATCAGCAGCAGCGCGGCGCCGCTGGCCGACAGCAGGAATCCGAACCAGTCGAGCGGGCCGGGATCGGGCTCGCGCGTGTTCGCGATGTGCTTGCTCGCGAGGTAGATCCCGTAGATGCCGATCGGCACGTTGATGAAGAAGATCATCCGCCAGTGCAGGTAGGTCGTGATGAAGCCGCCGACGAGCGGCCCGACCGTGGGCCCGAACAGCGCGGGAATCGCGAGGTAGTTCATCGCGCGCACGAGATCCGAGCGCGGCACGGCGCGGAAGATGATGATGCGGCCGACGGGCACCATCATCGCGCCGCCCACGCCCTGGATGAAGCGCGCGAACGTGAGCACGCCGAGGGAATTGGATGCCGCGCACATCAGCGAGCCGACGACGAAGATGCCGATCGCGGTGCGGAATACGGAGCGTGCGCTGAAGCGGTCGGCCAGCCAGCCGCAAATCGGGATGAACACGCCGAGCCCGACCACGTAGGCCGTGATCGCAATGTTCAACGTGACGGGGTTGTGCCCGAAGTCCCTCGCCATCGCGGGGAGGGCGGTGACGATGATGTTCGCGTCGACGCTTTCCATGAACAACGCACAGGCAACGATGAGCGGTGCTAGAAAGACGGGCGACATGGGCTGGGCGCGCGGTAAAGACGCCATTATGCCCACAATGTGACCGTTGAGTCACGTACGACAACAGTTGTTCCGCATGTTGCAACAGTCGTCCTGGTTGGCGGTGGCGTGGAAAGAACGACTGCGCGTCGCTGCTGCACGGGTTCAGGGTCGGGCTCGGGCCGTGCGATGCGCTGCGCCCGACGTCGTCGCGCATGCTCTGCTCGCGATCGTGAGAGGGCGCGTCGATGCAGCGGGGCGCTCGGCGAGGCACGAGTGGCGAGCCAGGCGCGGTTTTCTGCGCGAGTCGCCCGAATCGAAACTTGCTTGATGTGCACGTTTCGTGCGAAAGTCGGGCCCACTCGCACCACAAAACGACGCGCATCGATCGAAGGCCATCGAGACGAGCGCGCGCGCGAACGAGACCTCGTGCCGACCCACTCACCATCGAAAGGAGGGGACACGTCATGACGTCACATCGTGTCGCATCGATCGCATCGCGCATCTCGAGTCGCTTCTCAAGTCGTTCCGCAGCCCGACTCGCACCGCCACCCGCGCCGCCCACGCCGCGTCTTCGCTGGGCCGCCGCACTGGCCGTCGCCTATCTCGCCGTTGCCGGCTGCGCCGCGCAGGCCGACAACGCGAACCAGGCCGCTGCCCAGTCGCCACCGCCGGCAACAGCTGCAATTGCCACCGCCGCATCGGGCACGCTGCTGCCGCCGCCGAGCCAGCTCTACGGCGACCTGTTCGTCGCGGTGCAGACCGCGCAGATCTATCCCGACCAGAAGACCTTCGTCGACGCGACGCCCGATAGCGATCCCGCGACGATCGTGCAGTTGTATCAGCAACAGAAATCGCAGCCGGGCTTCTCGCTGAAGGCGTTTGTCGCGCAGCATTTCACGCCGCCGCCGGAAGGCGGCGTGACGCCCCCGCCGAACCAGACGCTGCGCCAGCACATCGACTGGCTGTGGCCGCAGCTCACGCGCACGAGCACGACGGTGCCGCCGTACAGCTCGCTGATCCCGCTGCCGAAACCGTATGTCGTGCCCGGCGGCCGCTTCCGCGAAGGCTACTACTGGGATACCTATTTCACGATGCTCGGGTTGCAGGTGTCGGGCCGCGAGGATCTCGTCGACGACATGCTCGACAACTTCGCCCACCTGATCGATACGATCGGGCACATCCCGAACGGCAACCGCACGTACTACGCGAGCCGCTCGCAGCCGCCGTTCTTCGCGTACATGGTCACGCTCGCCGCGCAGGCCGAAGGCGACAAGGTCTATCAGAAATACCTGCCGGCACTGCGCAAGGAATATGCGTACTGGATGCAGGGCGAAGCCACGACACCGCGCGGGCAGGCCACGCGCAATGTAGTCGCGATGCCCGACGGCGCGGTGCTGAACCGCTACTGGGACGCGAGCGATACGCCGCGCGACGAGTCGTATCTCGAGGACGTGACGACCGCGAAGTCGGCGCCGGGGCGTCCGGCGAACGAGGTCTATCGCGACCTGCGCGCGGGTGCCGAAAGCGGCTGGGACTACAGTTCGCGCTGGTTCGGCGACGGCAAGACGCTCGCGACGATCCGCACGACGTCGATCGTGCCGGTCGACCTGAACAGCCTGATGTTCCATCTCGAGACGACGATCGTGAAGGGCTGCGCGGTCACGCGCGACGTTGCGTGCGTGACCGATTTTTCCGCGCGCGCGGCGCGGCGCGCGGCCGCGATCAACCGCTATCTGTGGAACCGCAAAGGCTACTACGGCGACTACGACTGGCAATTGCGCAATCCGCGCGACGCCGTGACGGCCGCTGCGCTGTATCCGCTGTTCGCGGGCGTGGCGTGGCCCGAGCGCGCGAAGGCGACCGCGCGCGAGGTGCGCAAGACGCTGCTGCAGCCGGGCGGCCTCGTGACGACCACCGAGAACACCGGGCAGCAGTGGGATGCGCCGAACGGCTGGGCGCCGTTGCAGTGGATCGCGATCGACGGGCTGCGCCGCTATGGCGAACCGGCGCTCGCGAAGGACATCGGCACGCGTTTCCTGTCCGACGTGAAGCATGTGTATGCGACCGAAGGCAAGCTCGTCGAGAAGTACGTGGTCGAAGGCGCCGGCACGGGCGGCGGCGGCGGAGGCGAGTATCCGTTGCAGGACGGCTTCGGCTGGACCAACGGCGTGACGCTGAAACTGCTCGGGCTGTACGGCGAGTGACGCGCGGCGCGGGCCGCGCGCTGGTGTTGCAAGAGAACCCACGGGCCGGCCGGTCGCGCAAGCGGCCGTCCGGCCCGTGTTCGCTTCAGGCCGTGCTTCAGAACGTGATCGTCGTGCGCACGCCGACCACCGTTTCGTCGCCGATGCGCGCACCGGCCGCGTTCGGGTTCGGGATGCCGCCGCCCGGGCGGAAGAAGTGCTGCAGGTCGGCCTGCAGTTGCCACCACGGCGTGACCTGGTACTGGTAGGTCGCTTCGACGACCGTCTCCGCGCGGCGCACCGGGTAGCCGGGCGTCGTGTAGACGCCGGTGTCGCCGTCGAGGCCGCGCGCGTGCGAGCCGACTTTCGCGTAGCCGACCGCAATACCCGCGACGTCGTTGTCGCGCCCCTTGAACGGCGCCTTCAGCGTCACGCCGGCGTTGGCCGCGAAATCGACGATGTTGCGATCGCCCGGCGCGCCCATCACGCGCGCGAACACGTTGACCGAGCGCGGGCTGTCGGCCGACGGCCGCCACACCATCTGGTCCGCGACTGCGTAGAACCCGTAGTTGCCGCGATGGGTGGCGGCAATGCCGTTGCTTTCCGGATTCGCGAGCGACAGGCCGTCGGTGCCGTAGCGCGGATCGTTCGCATGCTGCGACTGATACCAGAAGCCGAGCTTGTACGTGCCCGGCAGGCCAACCGGCTGCGGCGCCTTCGGATCGGCGGGCGGCGCGTTCAGCGCGTACTGCACTTCGCCGATCACGTATGCGCCGCTGCGCAGGTTGAAGTTGGTGCCGTGCGCGTTCAGCACCTGCGCATCGCCGTCGGTGCGGCCGGCCGGATTGCCGTCGAACACGCCGACCATCGCGGTCCACGCATCGGCCGGCTTCACGCGCAGCCGCACGCCGAGCGACGACAGCGGGTACGCGGGGCCGCCGGCCGGCAGGTCGGTCGACGGCAGCACGGGCCAGCCGAACGTGGCGTTCATGAACGTCGCCGCGTTCTGGCTCACCATGAATTCCTGGTCGACGCTTTGCTGGCCGACCTTCACGTCGACCTTGCCGTCGAGCAGCGACTGCTGGTACCAGAGCTCCCACAGGCGCGTGGTCGAATTCGCCTCGATGCCGGTCGCGGTCTGCAGCGTCTGCAGATTGCGCTGCGTGAGGTTGGTGCCGTGAATCTGCAGCGCCGACACGTTGAACGTGCCGCCCGGCAGCCCGACCGCCTTGCCCGTGTCGACGTTGAAACCGAATTGCGTGAGCCCCTGGTACGCGCCGCCGCGATTCGTGCCGCCCGACGTGTTGTACAGGTACTCGCTGGTTTCCTGCAGGCTCAGCGTGATGCCGTGATCGCCGAGCACGTCGCGCAGGCCGCCCATGTTGCCGAGCAGGTTCGAGCGCTCCCAGAAGCCGGTGGGAGCGGGCGCGGCAGCATCGGCGGCCTGTTGTGCGGGAGCGGCGGCGTCGCTGGCGCCGGCCGCCGGTTCGGCCGCGGCCGGCGACGACGCTTGCGCGAACGCGGGCGCGGCGGCGAGCGACAGCATGAGCGCGGCGAGCGCGTTGAGGCGGAGCTTGCGCGGGACGGGTCCGAGGTAGTTCTTCATGTGGGTTCCGTTGACGGTTTGATTAGTTAAGCTGACGAAACGAAAACGTGATGCGGGAAATGTGGCGAGACGGTCGCGCGGCGGCACCTGGCGCGTGGCACTGCCGCGCGACGGGGGGCTTACGGCAGCCAGCCGCCGACGCGCCCCACCTGTGCGAAGCCGAGGCGCGGCGCGGCCGAGCACAGCAGCGCGACGAGGGCGACCGCGGCGGCCATCACGGCGACCAGCAGGCAGTCGAGCGGGCGGGGCGCCGCCGGCACGTGGGCGAGCGCCGTGCCGCGCCAGTTGCTGAACGCGTGGGCGAGCGGCGACAGGCCGGAGACGAATGAGCGGTCGCATGCGACATGCACGATGCGCTTGAGTCTGACCGCGAACGATTGAAAAAACATGACGCTGCCTCCGTCGTGTCCGGCTCGGGCCGGACGACGTGGTCGAGCGCGGGCGCATGACGCGGCCTGCGATCGGAGGGTGGAACGTAACGGAGCGTGCAACGGACGAACCGGCGATGACCGGCCCGGGAGGAAGCGCGCTAACCCGACGAATGCGAGTTAGCGGCGAAAGACATGCGTCTGGCTGCTATCTCGCGATGGCTTGGCCGGCCTGGACCGGCATCGAACTGCAACTAGAGCATGTGTCCACGGAGGGACTCCCTTGATGAATTGCGGCGGATTGTATTCGTGTCGTTTGCTGCGGCGCAAGTAAAAAACGCATAAAAATGGCGCACGTTGCGCGGACGCCTCGGCGGCTCGTGACCGAGTGGGTCGGGCAACGAATGCACACGAGGGGAGGCGCCGCCCCGTTGTTCATACGCATCGACCGTTGCCCCACGGCGCGCCCTGAAAGGTTGCGCCGCGTGTTTTCAAGGGCAATTCTTTCAGTGCCGCGACACGCGAAAATTATTTCGAGAAATGGGGTTTCGAGGGGTTGACTTCACTTTCGGGCCGTCCATAGAATCCGCCATCTTCACTCTTGGGGCCGCCGCCTTGGACGCCTGCAGTAGTCGATCTTCGAACGAAATTTCCGCCTGAGCGACCGACGTCCGCGCCTCATCGAAGCCGCCGTTTGTCTCCCAGGCAAACGGTGCGCGCAGCAGTATTCCGCAGTAACTCCCTACGTGCACCCTGATTCGCGCCGGTTAGCGTGATGCGTTTTCGCATGCGCCCGCCGGTTTCACCGCCGCCTGGCAGGCGGCCGCGTTCGCGCACGCTTTTTCCTGCGTCGCGAATCCCGGCCCGCAGGCCTGACGGCGGTCAACCGTGTTCTCCGGAACACCGCACAGGAGCCGCCATGAACGACAGTGACAGTTGTCCCTTATGCCCGTTGCATACACAGACCCTTTTGAACCCGGGTCGCAGGGACAATCCGGCGCATTAGCCTGACACGTCGTTCAGGCCCCGGACTGGCCCCGCACCCAAACGCGGCCGGCACGCCTGCCGTCGCCGCACGGAGCCAGACCATGAACTTCGGCCTTCTGCTGTCGAATCTCCCGCACGTCACGGAATCGCGTAACCACTACGACGCGATGCTGAACCTCGACGCCCGTCCGCGCGTGTTCACCCGCCTGTTGAACCAGCTGAAATCGTTGATCCACTGAAAGACGCGCCGAGCGCGTCTCGGCATGCGCACGTGCAACTGCCTGCGGGCAGGCGCCGCGTGCGCATTCCAAGACCACACGCTCATCGCATCGAATAACCATTAGCCGTACGGAACACATCATGTCCACGCCATCCAACGTTTCTCCACCGATCGCCGTCGAACGCAGCGCCGTGCTCGACGAAGCCCACCTGGGCGATATCCGCGGTGCACTCGGTACGATCGCGCACCACGACACCGGCTCGCGCGGCACGTGGTGGGCGCGCCTGCGTACGCTGCTCGCGATCATCGGGCCCGGCCTCATCGTGATGGTGGGCGACAACGACGCCGGCGCATTCGGCACCTACACGCAAGCCGGCCAGAACTACGGCACGACGCTGCTGTGGACGCTGCTGCTGCTCGTGCCCGTGCTGTACGTGAACCAGGAAATGGTGCTGCGCCTCGGCGCGGTCACGGGTGTCGGCCACGCACGGCTGATCTTCGAGCGCTTCGGCAAGTTCTGGGGGGCGTTCAGCGTGATCGACCTGTTCCTGCTCAATGCGCTCACCATCGTCACCGAGTTCATCGGCATCACGTTCGTGCTGGATTTCTTCGGGCTGCCAAAGGTGGCCGGCGTGTGCGTAGCCGCGGCGTTGACCATGGCCGCGGTGAGTACCGGGGATTTCAGGCGCTTCGAACGGTTTGCGATCGGGCTGTGCGTGCTCAGCCTGCTGCTCGTGCCGGTGCTCGTGTCGATCCATCCGCCCGTCGCGCAGATGTCGCGCGATTTCTTCGTGCCGAACTGGCCCGCGCACGCGAAGCTGTCGGACGTGATGCTGCTCGTGATCGGCATCGTCGGTACGACCGTCGCGCCGTGGCAGCTGTTCTTCCAGCAGAGCTACGTGATCGACAAGCGCATCACGCCGCGCTTCATGAAGTATGAGAAGGCCGACCTGTGGATCGGCATCATGTTCGTGCTGATCGGCGCGGTTGCGATGATCGGGTTCAGCGCCGCGCTGTTCAACGGGCATCCGGAAGCCGGCAACTTCACCGATGCGGGCGGCATCATCGCCGGCCTCGAGAAATATGCGGGCCGCACGAGCGCGACGCTGTTCGCGGTGGCGCTGCTCGACGCGTGCATCATCGGCGCGGCAGCCGTATCGTTGTCGACCGCCTATGCGATCGGCGACGTGTTCAAGATCCGCCACTCGCTGCATCGCGGCGTGTCCGATGCGAAGGGCTTCTATCTCGTGTATTTCGGCATCGTCGCGGCCGCGGCCACGCTCGTGCTGATTCCGGGCAGCCCGCTCGGCCTGCTGACCGAAGCCGTGCAGACGCTCGCGGGCGTGCTGCTGCCGAGCGCGACGGTGTTCCTGCTGGTGCTGTGCAATGATCGTCAGGTGCTCGGCCCGTGGGTCAACTCGACGAAGCTCAACGTGTTCACCGGCGCAGTGATCTGGGTACTCGTACTGCTGTCGATCATCCTCACGGCATCGGTGATGTATCCGGATATCAGCGGCGAAGCGATCGTCGACGTGCTGGTTGGCGGCACCGTGCTCGCGATCACGGGCTACATCGCCACGGTATTGATCCGCCGCAACAAGCGCGTGATCGAGCCGGCCGTCGACCGCTCGCTGCGCGACACGTGGCGCATGCCGCCGCTCGACACGCTCGAGCCGCAGAACATGACGGTGGCGACGCGAATCTGGATGGCCGTGCTGCGCGGCTATCTCGTGATCGCGGTCGGTCTGGTGATCGTCAAGGTCGTGCAGATGACGCTGCTGAAGTAACGCAGGTCGTCTTCCAGGAAGCGGCGCCGGACCCGGCACCGCGCCGCAACCCGTACATGCCGGCCTCCGTGGCCGGCATGTGCGTTTACGCGCCGGCTGCGGCACGCCGCACGCGTTGCGCGGCCGTCAGATCAGCTCGAGCTTCGACGTCAGGTACGTGAGCTGGATCCGGTTCGCGACGCCGAAGCGCTTGCGCAGCTTGCGCAGGTGATAGTCGACGTTGTGTGCGCTCGTGTCGAGGCGCCGGCCGATCTCCTTGTCGGAGGCGCCTTCGGCGATGCCGAGCAGCAGTTCCTGCTCGAACGGCGTGAGCCCGTTCACAGCGCGCTCGCGCGACGTGGAGATCAGTTGCGGCGACGCGAACTTGTGCACCGACAGCCCGATCGACAGTGCCTGCTCGATCGTCGCCGGCGTGATCCATTCGCGCGTGCGGCGCGGCGCGGTGAAGCTCATGAACGCATGCAGCCGCGTGCCGGGCACGGCCATCGAATACATGATGCCGCTGCACATCCCGTCGTCCTGCATCGTCTGCAGGAAGCCGTCGAGCGCGGCCGGCGTCACGCGCGGGCCGTCGTCGCGCTCGCGGTGTTCGCGACGCAACTGCTGCAGGTCCCACACGATCGGCATGTTGCAGACGCGTGCGCCGAGCGTGCGCGGATCGATGTCGTGGTGGTGGTGCCGCACGTAGTCGCCGCGATAGGTGGCCGGTGTGAACGCTTCGTGCAGGTACAGGCTTTCGACCCGCTCGCGCGCGAATTCGAGCGCGAAGTACGCGAACGTCGAGAAGCCCGTCAGATGCAGCAGGCTCGTGACGATCCGGTTGCGCTCGGCCGTGCTCTGCGCGTGCGCGAGCGTATCGGCGACGCCGAGCTTCGGCGCGTGCGGCTGCGCGACGTCGCCGCGTTTCACGTCGTCGCACCAGACGACCTGCACGGCGCGCTCCCGCAGCGCATCCGCGCATGCGTTCAACCCACGCGACGGGCGGGACATGGTGGAGGCGACCGCTTCTTCATGCAATGCAATATCGGACATGAGCCATCCCTCGGAATCGACGCGCATCGCCTGGCGGCGGCCGTATCGTGTACGGCATTCACGGCGGTGCGATCGAGCATCGTTTTGATATGCGCCGATCGTCATCCCTGACGAAACGCGGGGGCATTGTACAAAAATGCTCGTATCTGCGTAATATGCCGTAATACGAATGGCGGCGAAAGATCCATACTCGCACGCATATAACGACGACCAGAAAATCATAAAGAAAAGACCAGATCGTGACGGGGCGCAGTTTCACATATTGGGAAAGGGCGGGCTCCTCATGACACATGCTGACGGCGCACCACGCGTCGAATGGTTCTCACAAGCCGATATAACGGCTGCGGCCGCTTATTCGAGCGAATATCAGGCAATCGAACGCGACTTTTTTACCGGCATCTCAATTGCGCCCGGTAAATCCGACTTCGCACCGGTCGATTTCGCGCAATGCCATGCGCGATTGCGGCAAATCGGATTCAGCACGCTCGGTTACGGTGCGTATGAAATGATCGGGCGGCGCATCCTGTGCGCGCACTTGTTGCGCGATCTCGCTCCCGCGACGTTCATGCAGCCGTTCATCGAAGGCATGCTCTACGAAAGCGACCCGCGGTTCGCGCAGGTGCGGCAGAGCGGCTTTCCGGTCGCGTGGCGGCTCGACGAGATCGAGGCGGCCGCGCAGGGCAGCGGCGACCGCAAGGTGCTGGCGCTTGCCGGCCATCTGCGCGCGCACGCGATGAACAGCGGCGTGATCTTCGGCCTGTCGGCGCCGCGTCTCGACCTGCGTGTCGCGGTGAACGTGACGTCGGAGACGCACGGCACCGACTGGATCGACGATCGGGTGATCGGCGGCGCGCTGTCGGTGAGCCTCGCCGTGCATCGCGTCGCGCTGCCGTTCCTCGAGGCGCGCATCGCGCGCATGCGCGGCTTCGCGCTCGGCGACGAGCAGCAGCAGGTGCTCGACCGGCTCGTGCACGGGCTGTCCGACCAGGAGATCGCGAGCGCGCTGCGCACGTCGCTGCACAAGGTCGGTCACCACATCCGCTCGCTCGAAAAGCTCTTCAACGTGCAGAACCGCGCGCAGCTCGCGTACCTCGCCGCACGGCGCCTGCCGTCCGACCTGACGTCCGCGTGACGCGCGCGCCGGCGGCCCGGCGCGCGATGGAAGCGGTTCCGGCGGCGCGTGCCGACACGCGCCGCCGGGTTTCGTAGTCCGATTCGATCGTCGTCGGAAAACGCGCTTTCACGCTACGAGGCGCCTCCCTTTTTCCGTCGTTCCCCGTCGCTACACTCGTCCCATTCAACGGTCCGTGCGACATGGGGCAGGGTGGCCCGTGCGAGCCGGCAAGAACGACAGGACGACGGCACGATGGCAGAACCGAAGGCGCTCCCCCGCGACTGGCAGCGGTTGTTTTCCGCTGGCCGCGGCGTGTCCGGACGGCGCCTCGGGGGCGCGTCGCCGCGCGCCGACCTGTTCCTCGCGACGTTCATCGTCGCCGTCGTCGCGCTGTTCATCCTGCCGCTGCCGCAGGCCGCGCTCGACGGCATGATCTCGCTGAATCTCGCCGCGAGCGTCGTGTTGCTGACGGTGTCGACCTACGTGCCGTCGGCGGTCAGCTTCTCGTCGTTTCCCGCGCTGCTGCTGTTCACGACGCTGTTCCGGCTCGCGCTGAATATCGCGTCGTGCAAGCTGATCCTGCTGCACGCGAACGCGGGTCACGTGATCGACGCGTTCGGGCGGCTCGTGGTCGGCAACAACGTCGTGGTGGGCGGCGTGGTGTTCCTCGTGATCGCAGTCGTCCAGTTCATCGTGATCGCGAAAGGGTCGGAGCGCGTGGCCGAGGTCGGCGCGCGCTTCTCGCTCGATGCGATGCCGGGCAAGCAGATGAGCATCGACGCGGACCTGCGCGCGGGCATCATCAGCGCCGACGAAGCGCGCGAACGCCGCGAGAAGCTCGAGCAGGAATCGCAGATGCACGGCGCGATGGACGGTGCGATGAAGTTCGTGAAGGGCGACGCGATCGCGGGCCTCGTGATCGCCTTCATCAACATCGTCGCGGGGATCGCGGTCGGCACGCTGATGCACGGTATGGATATCGGCGAGGCGCTGCAACGTTACGCGATCCTGACGGTCGGCGACGGGATGGCGTCGCAGATCCCGTCGCTGCTCGTGTCGATCGCGGCCGGCATCGTCACGACGCGCGTCGCGACGCGCGATGCGCGGCAGCGCCAGCTCGGCGAACAGCTCGGCGAGCAGCTGGGCGCGCATCCGCGCGCGTTGCTGATCGCGGCGTTCGTGCTGAGCGGCTTCCTCGTCGTGCCCGGTTTCCCGAAATGGTCGTTCGCGCTGATCGCGCTCGGCCTCGGCGCGTTCGCGTTCTCGCAGCTCAGGCGCAAGACGGCCGCGCCGAGCTTCAACCTGATCCATGTCGCGGGGCGCGCCGGCGCGGCCGACGACGGCCAGCCCGCGAAGGTGTCGCATGCGGCCGGCGTCACGTCGCTGATCGCGGTGTCGCTGTCCGACGACCTGCGCACGAACCTGAACCTCGCGCACCTGCAGGCTGCTCTGTCGAGCGCGAAGGCGCGCGTGGACGCGGACATCGGCACGGTGTTCCCGCGCATCACGCTGAACGACGACGAAGGCGCGGCGGCCGGCACGTACCGGATCTACCTGCAGGACGTGCTCGCCGCGCAAGGCGCGCTGAAGCCGGGCTGGCTGCTGTGGGACGGCGTCGCGCCGCTGCCCGAGCGCGCGGAGCGCCAGCCGGCCGAAGCGTTCGGCCCGTTCGCGACCGCGCTGTGGATCAAGCCCGACGGCGCTGCGCCCGACGGCAAGTGGCTGTCGAGCGAAAGCGCGCTTGCCGCACACGTCGAGCAGATCGTGCGCCAGCACGCGGACGAATTGCTCGGCATCCAGGAGACGCAGGCGCTCGTGCACCTGGTGCGCCGCGACCATCCGGAGCTCGTCGGCGAACTGACGCGGCTCGTGCCGCTGCAGCGCGTGACCGAGGTGTTGCGCCGGCTGCTGGCGGAACAGGTGCCGATCCGCAATCTGCGCGTGATCTTCGAGAGCCTGATCACCTGGGCGCCGAACGAACCCGACGACGTGATCGCGCTGGTCGAGCTCGTGCGTGTCGACCTGCGCCGGATGATCACCGACCGCCACGCGGGCACGACGCGCCAGCTGCGGGTCGTGCTGTTCGAGCAGAACCTGCAGGAGCGGATCGAGCGTGCGGTGATGCGCACGAAGCAGGGCAATTTCCTCGCGCTGTCGAGCGCGGTCAAGCAGGACATCGGCGAGCAGGTGCGCGCGATCGTGCAGGCCGCGCAGGCGGCCGGCCCCGGCGGCCACGGCACGGCGCAGGGCGTCGCGCGGCTCGCGGTGATGGTCGCGCTCGGCGCGCGCCGCTACGTGAAGACGATCCTGCAGCCGGTGCTGCCCGACCTCGCGGTGCTGTCGTACCAGGAAGTCGAGGAGGACGTGCAGTTGCATACGGTCGGCTGGGTCAAGAACCCGCCGGACGACGGGACGGTCGGCGCGGGCGCCGACGTGCGCGTGCCGGGAGCCGTGCAATGACGAGTTCGACGATCCTCGACCTGACGCGCCAGGCGCTGATGCTCGTGCTGCTGCTGTCGCTGCCGATCGTGCTGATCGCCACCGTGACCGGCCTCGTCGTCGCGATCCTGCAGGCCGTCACGCAGGTGCAGGACGCCAATATCGGCATCGCGGTGCGGCTGATCGCCGTGATGGTCGCCCTCGTGCTGCTGTCGGGCTGGCTCGGCGGCGAAGTGCTGCGCTTCGCGCAGCAGGCGCTGGAACGCATGTTCGTTTCTTCAACAGGAGTCCTTTGATGCGTCGACGCGTCGCCTCGATCCGGTTTCAACCGCGCAGCCTGCAACGGGCCGCGCTTGCCGTGTGCGCGACCGCGCTGCTCGCGGCCTCGCTGTGCATGGCGCCCGCGCAGCCTGCGCGCGCCGCGGACCTGCGCTGGCGCAACAAGCCGTTCACGATCGTCGCGAACGGCAAGAAGATCGGCGACTTCATCCGCGAGCTCGCGTCGTCGCAGGGCGTGACGGCCGTGGTCGACCCGAAGGTCGACGGCGTGATCAGCGGCCGCTTCTCCGGTACGCCGCAGCAGACGCTCGACACGATCTGCTCGACCTACGGCCTGACCTGGTACTACGACGGTTCGTTCCTGTACGTCGATCCGGCCGACCAGTCGCAGACGCAGATGATCCCGATTCCGCCGAATGCGTCCGGTGAAATCGGCCGCGCGCTGCAGGCGATGCAGATCCCCGACAAGCGCTACACGCTGGTGATCAACGACCGCGCGAACAGCGTGTACGTGGCCGGCCCGCGCCGCTATGTCGAACTCGTGCGGCAGGCGGTGGGCTCGGTGGGCGATCCGTCGGCGAACGGCGCGCATGCGGATATCCGCGCGTTCCGGCTCAAGTACGGATGGGCGTCTGATTTCACGATCAACCGCTCGGGCAAGGAAGTGACGGTGCCGGGCGTGGCGACGATCCTGCGGCGGCTGTTCGGCAAGGTGGGCGACACGACCGCGGCGCCGTCGAACCCGTCGCTCGGGCAGGCGGCGCGCCAGGTGAAGCTCGGCTCCGGGCTGACGATCGCGGTACCGCGACTCGACTTCCCCGATATCTCGGGCGGCCCGCGCCAGGGCGGCTATGGCGGCGCGGACGGCAGCACGGGCAGCGGGTTCTCGCCGTTCTCGAACGGCGGCGGCGACACGCTGCCGCAGATCGTCGCCGACCCGGCGATCAACGCGGTGATCGTGCGCGACCTGCCGGAGAACATGTACCGCTACCAGTCGCTGATCAACCAGCTCGACGAGCGGCCGCGCATCGTCGAGATCAACGTGACGATCATCGACATCAACGAGGATTCGCTCGACAGCCTCGGGATCGACTGGCGCCTGCACACGACGCACGGCGACGTGCAGATCGGCAACGGCCAGAACCCGCTGAACGGCAACACGCAGTACAACGGCACCGGCAATCCGCCGCTGACGTTCGGGATCGGCACGTCGGAAACCGGGCAGACGGGCACCTTCATGCCGACCGGCATCGCGCTCACCGCGTCGATCGGCGGGTCGCTGCGCAACTACCTGCTCACGCGCGTGAACGCGCTCGCGCAGAAAGGGCAGGCGCAACTGCGATCGAAGCCGAAGGTGCTCGCGCTCGACAACACCGAGGCGATCCTCGAGAACCTCACGCAGTTCTACGTGCAGGTGCCCGGCTACCAGGATTCGTCGCTGTACAGCGTGACGACCGGCACGAGCATCAAGGTGACGCCGATGATCGTCGACGAGGCGATCCGCAACGCGGCGGCCGTGTCCGGCAACCCGCAGAGCGTGATGATGTCGATCGACATCCAGGACGGCAACATCGTGCCGGGGCAGGCCGTGTCGAACGTGCCGGTGATCCAGCAGCGCAACATCGTCACCAAGACGATGATCGACGAAGGCAAGAGCCTGCTGATCGCGGGTTTCAACGACGACGAGGTCAGGCTGAACAAGAGCGGCGTGCCCTGGCTGTCCGACATTCCGCTGATCGGCAACCTGTTCAAGTACACCGACAAGTCGGGCAACCACATGGAGCGGTTCTACCTGTTGACGCCGCGCGTGGTGACGACCGCGTCGATGTATGCGCCCGACGGCTCGCCGGTGAACCCGGGCGCCGACGGGCCGGCCAACCCGGAAGGGATGTCGATGTACCGCCCGCCGGACAACGACGTCGCGGTGCCGCTGACGCCGAAGCCGCTGCCCGGCACGAAGTTCGGGCCGCCCGCGTTGCCGCCGCCGTCCGATTCGGCGGCGCGGCCGGCGGCGACGACCGCAGGAGCCACCACGCATGTCGACGAGCATCATTGATCCGCACGGCGACGGCGCATTGCCCGGCGGCGCGGGAGGCGCGGGGGCCGGTTCGGCCGCGCCCGCGTCGCCGTGGAACCTGTGCTTCCTGAGCGGGCCGATGTACGGCCGCACGATGTCGCTCGCGCGCGGCGCGAACTGGGTCGGCACCGCGGCCGACTGCGAGGTGATCCTGCCCGATCGCGAGATCGGCGCGAAGCAGGTATGCCTGCAGGTCGGTGCGCTCGCGGTGACGGTGCAGAACCACGGCGGCGACGCCGGCGCGCCGGTGCTGTTCAACGACGAGCCGCTCGGCGCGGGCCGCCGCTCGCTGACGCCGCAGGACGTCGTGACGGTCGGCTCGATCCGGCTCGGCATCGCGCGGCATGCGCAGGCGAGCGTCGCGCTGCCGGATGAAGCCGGCGCGCCGGACACCGCGCGCGAGGCCGCGTGGCTCGGCTGGCTCGCGGGCGGGCTGCGCCGCCTCGGCAGCCGGCGGCTCGTGATCGCGCTGGTCGCGCTGTGGCTCGGCGTGCTGCTCGGCGCGCTCGGCTACGGCTTCGTCACGTGGTCGGGGCGCCTGCCGTGGCAGCACGAATCGGTGCTCGCGCGCACGCACCGGCTGCAGCAACTGCTGCGCGCGTACCCGGAGCTGGCCGTCGCGCCGCGCGACGACGGCGTGATCGTGTCGGGCTACGTGAGCGATCCGGCCGCGCGCGAACGCGTCGCGCAGATCGTCGCGGGCGTCGACAACGCGGCGCTCGGCAATATCTATGTGGTCAGCGACCTGGTCGCGACCGCGCAGACCTATTTCAGCGACACGGCACTGACGGTCGCGTATCTCGGCCGTGGCCGGATCGAGGTGACCGGCACGGCCGCGCGCGCGCAGATCGAGCCGCGCATCCGCAACTACATGAAGGACGCGCGACCGGCGCTCGAAGTGGTCGATCACGTGCGCGATGCCGATCCGGCCGCACCGCGCACGGCGACGACGCTGGGCGGGACGGCCGGGATTCCGGAGATCACGACCGTGTTCGCCGGAGACGGCGACCAGCGCTACATCGAGACGGCCGACGGCAGCCGCTATTTCGAAGGTGCGCGGCTGAAGGAAGGCGCGACGGTCGTGTCGATCGGCCCGGACGAAGTCGTGTTCGAGCGCAACGGCCAGCACATCACGATGCCGCTCGGCGGGCCGCAGGCGAAGGCGCCCGAGCCGGTGCCGGCACCGCCCGTGGCGCCGCTCGCGAGCGGTGCGGCGGCCGGGATCGCGCAGCCGGTGCCGACGCAGTTGACGGATGGTTCGGCGGCCGGTGCCGCGGCGGCACGCGCATCGAAGGGGGCGGCGCACTAGCGCCGCGACAGGTCATGCGCATCGCGCGGCGCGCGGTGCGCACAGTACGCGGGGCGTCGCGAGCGTGCGGCGGCTCACGTCGACGGCGGAGCATGGGGCTCTCGTCGCCAGGTGGATGCAGTTCACGTAAAGGAGCGCAACATGGGTACGCAGGCAGCAGGTGGTGCAACCAACACGAACCAGGTCCAGCAACAGGCGGACGACCTGACCAAGACGCAGCTCGAACTGACGAAGATCAACTTCCAGGTCCAGCAGTCGACCGCGACGTTCGAAACCAGCAACGCCGTGACCGCGCAGGAGGGGACGGCGAACGCCCAGGTCGCGCAACACCTGAGCTCGGCCGGCCGCGCATGACGCCGGCCGCCGGCCGCGCCGCGCGACGTCGCGTGCCGGGCCCGCCCGCGAAGGGCGCCCGGTGGCGGCCATGCGCGTGCCGGCCGGCCCGTTCCGGGCGGGCCCGACCGATCATCCGGTCCGGCGTCCGCTTCTCGAGGAGGGCATGAACATGTCAATGACAGGCGTAGGCGCGGCGCCGCCGGGCGCGGCCGCGCTCGCGGGAGCCGCGCAGCAGACGGGCTCGACGTCCGATCCGGTGCAGGTGCGCCAGTTCGATGCGCTGATGCAGCCGGGCGCATCGCCGGCCGCGCCGCCGTCTTCGTCGGGCGTCGCGATGTCGCGCGCACCGGCGGATGCGGCGCCGGCCGTGCAGATGACACCGGCGCAGGCGAACCAGTCGTCGCTCGTCGAGCGGTTGCGCACCTACGGCAACGATCTCGACGCGCGGTACGCGAACATCGACAAGCATCGCAGCGAGATGCTGACGTCGATGGCCGACAGCCGCAGCGATCCGATGATGACGATGGTGAAGGCGATGGATTTTCAGTGGACGGCGACCACCACGATTTCGGAATACCAGTTGAGCCTGTCGGTCGCGCAGGCGGCGAACGGCTTCACGCACACGGTGCTGAAGACGCAGGAGTGATGGCGTGCGCGCGTGCCGCACAAGGCCGCGCTCACACGGAAGCGGAACAACGATGACGACGATCGATTCGACGCCGCGCGCGCATGCGTGGCGCAGCCGGGCGGCGCGCGCGCTGCTCGCGGGGCTGCTCGTGCTGCTGGCCGGGTGCCAGAAGGAGCTGTACTCGGGCCTGTCGGAGCGCGATGCGAACCAGATGGTCGCGGTGCTCGGCGACGCGGGCATCAGCGCGTCGAAGGACAACGACGCGCGCGACACGTCGGACCGCAACGCGTGGCTCGTCAGCGTCGCGGACGGCGACATGCAGTCGGCGCTCACGGTGCTGCAGGCGAACGGGCTGCCGAAGCCGAGCTACGCGAGCCTCGGCGAGCTGTTCCAGAAGCAGGGCCTCGTGTCGACGCCTGCCGAGGAACGCGTGCGCTACCTGTACGGCGTGTCGCAGGACCTGTCGCGCACGCTGCAGGACATCGAGGGCGTGGTCGTCGCACGCGTGCAGGTCGTGATTCCGGAGAACGATCCGCTCGCGGACAAGATCAAGCCGTCGTCCGCGGCGGTGTATATCCGCTACCGGCCCGGCGTCGACCTGCGCGCGATGGCGCCGATGGTCAAGGATCTGGTCGCGCACAGCATCGAAGGGCTGCAGTACGACAACGTGTCGCTGTTCCTGCAGCCGGCCGCCGCGCGCGCGGCACGGGTGGACGGCATCGGCAGCGCGATGACCGACATCGTGCGGCTGCGCTCGCCGCTCGGCTGGCTCGTGTTCGCGTTGATCCTGCTGACCTGCGCGGTGATCGCGCTGTCGGCGGCGCGGCGCGGGATGTTCGGCGCACGGCTCGCGGGCCTGCTCGGCGCACCGCGCGCGGGGCACGCGGCGACCGGGTCCGGCGGCCTGCGCACGCCGGACGGCGCGCGCGACGGCGCATGAGCGAGCCGCATGCGCTGCCGCCGGGCGACGGGCCTGCCGCATCCGATGCGGCGCCGCTGCCGTGGCTGCAGCCGCTCGGGCCGCCGCCCGCGGCACGCCGCGCCGCGTTTCATGCGCTCGTCTGCGACTTCAACCTGCGGCCCGACCGCTATCTGCACGTGACGCGCGTGCCGGCCGACTGGCCCGCGCGCTACCGTTCGCCGGATGCATTCGGCGCGGCCGGCCGCAAGCTGCTCGCGCGGCACCTGCTCGCGTTGAACGGCGTGGCCGACCGGCACGACTTCGACGTGGCGAACCCGTGCGCGCGGCTCGCGCTGCTGCCGGGCGCGGCGCTCGAGCAACTGGCCGCGTATGCGGGGCTGCTGCTGCATCGCGCGTGGCTGCGCGACGCGCTGGCCGCGCGGCGCATCCGCGCCGAAGTGGCGGCGAAGCTCGGCGCCGACGCACTCGAACTCGCACTCGAACGCGCGCCGGAATTCGGCGCGCTCGCCGATACGCTGGAGCCGTGGCGCGCCGATCCCGCCGCGTTGCCTGCCGTGATTCGCGCGCGCGGCGGGCGGCTGCTGGCGGATTTCATCGGCGTGGCGGGCGACGCGGTCGCGCGGCGCACGCGCCTGAAATTTCACCGCGCGATCGACGACGAAGCGCCGTACTGGCTGAACCGCGCGCAGCGCGACCAGTTCGGTGAGCTGATGTTCCTGTTTCTGATTCCCGAGAGGCTTGCGTCATGGGACTGGCTTTTCTGATCACGAGCGACAACCTGCAACTCCTGTCGGAGCGCAAGGTGCTCAAGGAGCGCGAATACGCCGCGCTGCTCGATGCGTCCGCGGTGATCGCCACCGCGCGCGACGAGGCGGCGCGCATCGTCGCCGACGCGCAGCGCGAATTCGACAAGCGCCAGGCGGCCGGCTACGACGAAGGGATGCGCCGCGCGCAGCGCGAGCAGGCCGCGCAGGCCTATACGCAGGCGCTCGCCGCCGCGCGCACGATGGAGACGATGAAGGATGCGATGGCCGATATCGTCGTGAAGGCCGTGCGCGCGATCGTCGGCGAGATGAGCACGCGGACGCTGTACGAGGCCGCGCTCGCGCGGATCGCGCCGCTCGTGCGCGACGAGGCGTTCCTGATCGTGCGGATCGCGCCCGGCCGCAAGGACGAAATGCGTGATGCGCTCGACGGCGCATTCGCCGGACAGTCGAACCGGCAGAAGATCCGCATCGTCGAGGACGCGCAGCTCGAACGCCACGCGTGCACGGTCGAGACGCCGTCCGGGCGCATCGACGCGAGCCTCGACCTGCAGATCGACGCGTTGCGCCAGGCGATCCGCCGCGATGCGCTTAAAGGGGCCGCGCGATGAGTGCGCCGCTCGACGATCCGCAGCCGTTCGCCGACGACGATGGCGCGCCGTTCGATCGCGGCCGCCTCGTCGGCGAACTCGATGCGGGCCTCGCGTTCTTCTCGCCGGTGTCGGTGCAGGGCCGCGTCAATCACGCGGTCGGGCAGATCCTGAATGCGACCGGCATCCGCGCGCGGCTCGGCGAAATCTGCGAGCTGCGCACGCCGAACCAGCCGACGCTGCTTGCCGAGGTGGTCGGCTTCTCGCGGCAGACGACGCTGCTCACGCCGCTCGGCGACGTGGCGGGCCTGTCGCCCGAGACGACCGTCGTGCCGTCCGGGCGCGAGCATGTGTTTCCGGTGGGAGAGGGGCTGTTCGGCCGCGTGCTCGACGGGCTCGGCCGACCGCTCGACGATCGCGGGCCGGTGACGGGCGCCGCGTGGGTGTCGACGCAGCAGGACCCGCCGAATCCGCTCGCGCGCAAGATGATCGACACGCCGTTTCCGACCGGCGTGCGCGTGATCGACGGCCTGATGACGCTCGGCATCGGGCAGCGCGTCGGCATCTTCGCGCCGTCCGGCGTCGGCAAGAGCACGCTGCTCGGCATGATCGCGCGCGGCGCGCAGGCCGACGTGAACGTGATCGCGCTGGTCGGCGAACGCGGCCGCGAGGTGCGCGAATTCATCGAGCACAGCCTGTCGCCCGAGGTGCGCGCGCGTTCGATCGTCGTCGTATCGACATCCGATCGCCCGGCGATGGAGCGCGTGAAATCCGCGCTGGTCGCCACCGCGATCGCCGAACATTTCCGCGATGCGGGCAAGCGCGTGCTGCTGCTGGTCGATTCGCTCACGCGCTTCGCCCGCGCGCAGCGCGAGGTCGGCCTCGCGAGCGGCGAGCCGCCGACGCGGCGCAGCTTCCCGCCCTCGACGTTCGCGGTGCTGCCGCGCCTGCTCGAGCGTGCGGGGCAGGGTGCGCGCGGATCGATCACCGCGCTCTACACGGTGCTCGTCGAAGGCGACGAGGAATCGGACCCGATCGCCGAGGAAGTACGCTCGATCCTCGACGGCCATATCGTGCTGTCGCGCAAGATCGCGCTCGCGAACCGCTATCCGGCGATCGACGTGCTCGCGAGCCTGTCGCGCGTGATGCCGCTCGTCGCGAGCCGCGCGCACCAGCAGGCGGCCGCGCGCGTGCGCGAGCTGATCGCGAAGTACCAGGAGATCGAGCTGCTCGTGCAGATCGGCGAATATCGCGAAGGCAGCGACCGGCTCGGCGATCTCGCGCTGCGCGCGCGCGACGCGATCGGTGCGTTCTGCGCGCAGGCGTCGGACGAGGACGTGCGCTTCGACACGCTGATCGCGAAGCTGACGAAGCTGGCGAACGATCATGTCTGAAGCCGACGACCGCCTCGTGCTCGCGACGCTCGCGCGCCTGAAGCGCGTGCGCGAGATGCGCAGCCAGATCGCACGCGTCGCGGCCGCGCGCCAGCAGGGCATCGCCGCGCAGAGCCGCCGCGCGCTGGCGGCCGCGCAGGCGCAGCTCGCGCAGCAGGTCGCGGCAAAGGCGGCGATCCAGACGCGCCTCGCTGACGACGTGCGCGAGGCGCGCGCGTTGCAGAACGCAGCAGCCGACACGCGCACCTTCGACCGGCATATCGGCACCGCGAACGCATCGGTGAACGAGGCCGCGCACGTGCATCGCGGCCACGAGGCGACGCTGGCCGACCTGCAGCGCGCCGCGCGCAAGGCGCAGGCCGCCGAGGACAAGCTCGGGAAGGCCGGCGAGAAGGCGCTGCACGCGCGCGCCGCGCGGGTCGAGCGCGATGCCGACGAAGTCGCGGACGGCTATGCGGTGCGGCGCTTCGCGACGGCGGGCGCCTGGGCGGCTGCGGCCGCCGACGTTGCCGGCCACGGACAGGTGCCGCCCGAAGCCGCCGCCGCATTCGATGCGGCGATGACCGCGGCGCCGGTCGATGCGCAGGCCGATGGGCACGCTGATGCGGCCGACCCGGACGAAGCGGCCGCCGCCGATGGCGACGAACCCTACGCCGCCGCATTGCCCGCCGCCGTGGAGCGCCGATGCTAGACCCGGCCTCGGGCTTCAACGACGTCGCGGGCATGCTGCGGCCGCTGCTCTACGTGATGCCGCGCCTGCTGCCGATCATGTTCGTCGTGCCGGTATTCAACGAGCAGATCGTCACGGGGCTCGTGCGCAACGGCGTCGCCGTCGTGATCGCCGCGTTCGTCGCGCCGGCGATCGACGCCGCGCAGGTGGCCGCGCTGCCGTTCCTGATGTGGTGCCTGCTCGTCGCGAAGGAGGCGATGGTCGGCATGTTGCTCGCGGGCGCGTTCAGCGCGGTGCTGTTCGCGATCCAGGGCGTCGGCTACCTGATCGATTTCCAGACCGGCAGCGGCAGCGCCGCGTTCTTCGATCCGATGGGCGGGCATGAGGGCGGCCCGACGTCGGGATTCCTGAATTTCGTCGCGATCGCGCTGTTCGTCACCGCGGGCGGGCTGCAGGTGCTCGTGCAGCTGTTCGCGCAGTCGTATGCGTGGTGGCCGATCGGCTCGCTCGGCCCCGATTTCTCGTCGATGCTGCAGACCTTCGTCGTGCGCCAGACCGACACGATCTTCGAATGGATGGTGAAGCTCGCCGCGCCGGTGACGATCGTGCTGGTGCTCGTCGAGCTCGGCATTGGCCTGGTCGGGCGCGCGGTGCCGCAGCTCAACATCTTCGTGTTCTCGCAGCCGCTGAAGAGCGCGCTCGCGCTGCTGATGATGATGCTGTTCCTGCCGGTGGTGTACGCGTCGCTGCATGCGCTGCTGAGCCCCGACAGCGGGCTGATGGCGTTGCTGCGCGCGCTGTTCGCCGCGCACGGCGGCGCGTGAGCGCGACGGAGCCGCGATGGCCGAAAAGGACCAGAAGCCGACCGCGAAGCGCCTGCGCGAGGCACGCGAGAAAGGCGATGTGCCGAAGAGCGCGGAGACGATTTCGTCCGCGTTCTTCGTCGGCGTGTGCGTCGCGCTCGCGGTGGGCATCGGCGCGCTGTTCGCGCGGCTGCAGGCGCTGTTCCGGCTCGTGTTCGATGCGGTCGGCGCGGCCGACCCGTCCGCGCGGATCGCGGTGCTGATCGACGGCGCCGCGCGCGATTGGGCGACGCTGTCCGCGCAGATCGTCGCGGCCGGGCTGCTCGCGGGCTTGCTGGCGGGCTTCGTGCAGGTTGGCGGCGTGATGGCGTGGAGCCGCCTCGTGCCGCAGCTGTCGAGGCTCAACCCGGCCGAGGGGATGAAGAACCTGTGGTCGCTGCGCAACCTCGTCAATCTCGCGAAGATGCTGCTGAAGACGGCGCTGCTCGTCGCGACGCTCGGCTGGCTGATCGTCGAGTCGCTCGACCCGTCCGTGCAGTCGGGCTTCACGCGGCCGATCTCGATCCTCGCGCTGATCGTGAAGCTGCTGATGCTGCTGTTCGGCTGGGCCGCGCTGATCTACATCGTGATGGCATTGATCGACATCGTGCACCAGCGGCACGAATTCAATCAGAAGATGAAAATGTCGATCGACGAAGTGCGGCGCGAGCACAAGGAAGACGAAGGCGATCCGCACATCGAGGCGAAGCGCCGGCAGCTCGCGCGCGAAGTGCAGTTCGCGTCGCTGTCCGACCGGATCGGCTATGCGTCGGTGGTCGTCTACTCGCCGCGCGTCGCGGTCGCGCTTTATTACGGCGGGATCGGCACGCTGCCGTGGGTGCTCGCGCGCGGCGAGGGCGACGCGGCCGAGCGGATCGTGCGTGCCGCGCGCGACGAACTGCGCCCGACGCTCGCGAACGTCGGCCTCGCACAGGCGCTGTACGAGACGACACCCGAGAACGGCACGATCCAGCCGCAACATTTCCGCGAGGTCGCGCAGTTGCTGAAATGGGCGACCGGTGCGGGATGACGCGTGCGACGGCCGCTGCTTCCGTCTGCCCCTTTTTTTCCCGTTCCGCGCACGTGCGTGGCCATGCGTTCCGATTCGATATGGCCCCGTGAATGGTCATGCATGCGTAGTGCTTGACGTTATTTTTTTCCGGCTGGTGGAGAAGTTCACCAGTGAATTATTGCTGATTTATTTCTTCGTAATATGGCTCGACCGTCACGGCGGGCGGCGGGCCGCGAGGTTGCGCCACGCGTGATGAAAATGGTCAACAGGGGCGGACAAATCAAATGTGCGGAATCGACGGCTTTCTGAATAGCGTCGCCTTCGATGAGGAGACAGCGCGCGGCACGCTCGCGCGGATGACGGCAAGCCTCGCGCATCGCGGGCCGGATGGGCAGGGGATCTGGGTCGACCCGGAGGCCGGCATCGCGCTCGGCCACCGGCGGCTCGCGATCGTCGACCTGTCGGTGCACGGCCGACAGCCGATGGCATCCGCGTGCGGTCGCTACGTCTTGGTCTTCAACGGCGAAATCTACAACCATCGCGAACTGCGCGCGGAACTCGAGCGTGCAGGGCGCGCCCCGGCGTGGCGTGGCCACTCCGACAGCGAGGTGCTGATCGCGGCGATCGTCGCGTGGGGTGTCGAGGCGACGCTGCGGCGCGCGACCGGCATGTTCGCGTTCGCGCTGTGGAACCGCGCGTCGCGGGTGCTGACGCTCGCGCGCGACCGGATCGGCGAGAAGCCGCTCTATTACGGCCGGATCGGCGACGCGCTGGTATTCGCGTCCGAACTCAAGGCGCTGCGCGGCTATCCGGGCTTCGACGGCACGATCGATCGCGACGCGCTGTGCCTGTACCTGCGCCAGTCGAGCGTGCCCGCGCCGTACACGATCTATCGCGGCATCCACAAGCTGCCGCCGGGCACCTTCATCCAGTTCGAGCATGCGCGCGATACGCCGCGCCTGCGTGCGTACTGGACGCTCGAGCAGGCCATCGAGGCGGGCCGCGCGCAGCCGTTCGAGGGCAGCGCCGACGAAGCGGTCGGCCAGCTCGACACGATCCTGCGCCAGGCCGTTGCGCGGCAGATGGAAGCCGACGTGCCGCTCGGCGCCTTCCTGTCTGGCGGCATCGATTCGTCGACGATCGTCGCGCTGATGCAGGCGCAATCGGCGACGCCGGTCGACACGTTTACGATCGGCTTCCATGAAGCCGGCTACGACGAAGCTGGTTACGCGAAGGCGGTCGCCCGCCATCTCGGCACGCGCCATACCGAACTCTACGTGACGGCCGACCATGCGCTCGGCGTCGTGCCGAAGCTGCCGTCGATCTATGACGAGCCGTTCTCCGACGCCTCGCAGATTCCGACCTTCCTCGTGTCGGAGCTGACGCGCCGGCACGTGAAGGTGAGCCTGTCCGGCGACGGCGGCGACGAGCTGTTCGGCGGCTATACGCGCTACTTCCTGACCCCGCGCCTGTGGCGCAAGCTGCATCGCGTGCCGGCGGCGGTGCGCGCGCGGATCGCCGCCGCGCTGCATGCGTTGCGGCCCGATCACGCCGACCAGCTCGCGGCCGTCGCACAGGGGGCGTGGGGCAGCGTGGAGGCGCGCGAATCGGCGACGCGCATCGGCGACCGCCTGCACAAGCTCGGCCACGTGATGACGGCCGAGAGCCGCATCGGGCTGTACCGGCTGCTGATGTCGTCGGTGCATCATCCGGAACGGCTCGCGCTGTCGGGGCACGAGCCGCCGACGCCGCTCGACACGGTCTCCGCGTGGCCCGAGCATCTGAGCTTCGCCGAGCAGGCGATGGCGATCGATACGCTCACCTACCTGCCGACCGACATCCTCGCGAAGGTCGATCGTGCGGCGATGGCCGTCAGCCTCGAAACGCGCATGCCGTTCCTCGATCATCACGTCGTCGAATTCGCGTGGCGCGTGCCGGCGGCGGTGCGCTTGCCGGAAGGGCAGTCGAAGGTGCTGCTGCGCCGGCTGCTCGACCGGTACGTGCCGTCCGCGCTGATCGACCGCCCGAAGCAGGGCTTCTGCGCGCCCGTCGATCACTGGCTGCGCGGCGCGCTGCGCGACTGGGCGGAGGCGCTGCTGCGGCCGTCGCGGCTGCGCGAGGATGGCTTTTTCGACGCGGCGGCGGTCGACCGCCTGTGGCGGCAGCACCAGACCGGCCGGATGAACTGGCAGCACCAGCTGTGGACGGTGCTGATGTTCCAGGCGTGGCTGGAACATCAGCGCGCGGGGTGACGCGGCGCCGCGGCGGATGGCCGGCGTTCCGGCCATCCGCGGTCGGACTCGGCCGTCAGCCGACGTTCAGCGGCGTGCCGATCGCGAGACGGCCCGGATCGCGCGCGGCCGACGGATTGAGCTGCAGGATCTCGTTCAGCGCGCGCGCGTCCTGCTCGCCGCGCGTCATCGCCTGCTGGTCGGCGCGCGATACCTGCGCGGCGTCGAGCAGCGACTGGCGATGCTGGTCCGCGATCACCCACAGCGAATCGCCGGCGACGACGATGTACGGCTGCGGCGAGTTCGATGGCGCCGGCTGGCTCGACGGCGTGCCTTGCGACGGTTGCGGCGCCGTCGTGCTCGTCGTGGGCGACGGTGTGGCGGACGATGTGGCGGATGGTGTGGCGCTCGGCGACGCAGATGGCGTGGCACCCGGCAACGCGCCTGGCGCGAGATTCGACTGAGACGGCGAGCCGCCGCCGAAGATCCAGTTGAACAGGCCGCCGATCATCGGCGCGACGCCGATGATGAACTTGTAGCCGAACGCGGCGACCGGAATCATGACGACCGCGGTCGGGATCTTCTTGACGAACGGCGTGGCGTTCGGGAAGTGCGTATTGAGCCGGCCGGCGAGCAGCAGCGCGGTCGACGTCGCGGTCGCGACCGCGAGATCGTATTCCCCCTGGTTCCATTGCGACGCGGTGGACAGCCCGCCGAGCGCGACCGACGCGAAGTCGCCCGCCGAATCGAGCACGCGCACGACGCGGCTGCGCTTGTCCGCGTTCACGCGCCGCGACACGATCAGGAACGACGCGCCCGCGTATGCAGCGCCGAGCGCGCCGCTGGCGACACCGGTCGTGCCCAGCGCCAGGCCGAACCAGTCGTGCGCGCCGGCGATCTTGCCGATGCCGCTCGTGACGGTGGCGACCGATGCGACGGCCGTGCCCGCGCGTCCGGCGATGCCCAGCAGGCTGCGCGGATTGCCCGCGTGAAGCTGCTGCAACGACGTGCCGCCGACGAACCCCTGCATCTGCGTGAGCACGTCGTCGGCGAGCGCGGTGATGTTGGCCTTGGCGTCCTCGAAGCTCATCGTCCCGCGCCGGTATTGCCGGACGTATTGCCTCGCCATCGCCTGCGCATCGCGTACCGCGGCGTCGAGCTGGATCGGCCGGTGTTCGCCGTATTCGTGCGTCTGGGAGCCGAATTGCCGCACGAGCGTCGTCTCGAGATGCGAGAGTGCCGCGACCGCGGCTTTCGGGTCGCCCGACTGCAGGCTGCGGATGGCGCCCTGGTGCATCACCTGGAACACGCGCCCGAGACGCGACGCGAGCAGGAACGACGACGACATATTGCTCATGACGGTCGGCTTGATCCAGTGGAACGCGGCGTCGAGGCCGATCAGGCTCGACGCACCGAGGACGATCCCGCTCGTGATGCCCGTCTTCCACCGGTCGGACGGCTCTTTCGACGGCCGGTGCACGCGCAGCGCATTGAGGTGCGCGGCCGCCTCGTCCATCGTCGCGTTGGCGGCGGCGGGCGCATCGGGCTGGGCGATGGCCTTGCGGTTGGCGCCGATCGGATGCGAGCCGTCGTGTTGCAGCGCCGGCCGGCCGGTGACCTTCTTCCAGTGCAGGCGGCTGTCGGAGGCCGGCTGCGGCGCCAGCTTCGGCCGCGCGGGCGTGGCGGCGCGATGGCGTTTGAGCCAGTCGCGGCCGATCTCGCGCGCCTTCTTTTCGAGTTTGCCGACGTCGTCGTCGCCGATACGCCGCCACATGCTCTGGCCGTACTCGTTCGTTGCGCGACGCGCCTGGTTCAGCAGCGTCGACGTGTTGTGCTCGTACAGTTCGTCGCGCAATGCGGCGATCTCGCCGTCTGTCATGCCTTGCGTTTTCGCGATGCGCTCGACCTCCGTGAACAGGATGCGCTGCTGGTTCGCGAAGTCTTCGGCGCTGACCGGTTCGTAGACGCGCGTCAGTGCATCGCCGCCGTGCAGTCTCGCGAACTTTCCGGCTGCGTTCAGCTTGTAGTCGACGAGCTTCGCCGCCAGCGCGCGCGTCAGATCCGCATTCGCGATGAAGTCGTCGCCGTGCGTGCCCCAGGACAGGCCGACATGAACCCAGTCGAGCTGTTTCCGGCTGAGGATGGCGTCCAGCAACTGCACGTGGCCTTCGCCCGGCACCGGCTCGAGCACGGCATCGGCGCCGTGGAAGGTCAGCATCACGAGCGGCGCCTTCTCGCCCTCGTGCTGCTTCGCCCACGTTTCCAGCGATTCGGCGATGCGCCGGATTTCGGCGTACCCGTTGTTCGTGCCGGCCATCGCGTGACCGTCTTCGCGCGACACGAGCGGCCGCGACGGCGCGGCCTCGAGCCGCAGCAGGAAGCCGTATTTCGATGCCGCCGTGAGCCACTTGTGCAGGTGGGCGAGGTCGTCGAGTTCGAGCGTGTGCTGCGTGCCGTCGGGATCCGTGCGCGTGATCGTCGCCGTATCGTCGTCGTAGCGGGCGCCCGTCGGGTCGCCGAACTTCCTGGCGCGCTGGATCAGCCCCGGGTCCTGCTTGCCGCCGACGGCGGCAGCCTGCGAATACGGATCGACCTGGAGCGCGACGGCCGGGAGCACGCCGCCGTACTGCTCGAGGTACTGCCGCATCGCCTCGGGATCGTCGCGCAGCGAGAACGAGCGCGACATCGGGACGAGCCGGTCGCGGATGTCGGGCGGCAGTTCGGCGTACGCGTCGATCAGCTTCCGGTCGGCGGTTCGCGCGGCGCCGTGGTCGATCACGAACTGCTGCGAACGGCGCACCAGCCTGTTGCGGCCGCCGCCCGGATTGGCGACGGCGCCGTGCGGATGCAGGCTCGAAGCCTCGCGCCACATGTCCAGCGTCTTGAAGATCTTCTTCCACAGCGTGGCGTCGGCCATGATGGCCCGCGGCTCGTCGCTGAGCGTCAAGCCGTTGCCGTCGTGCTTGCCCTGGTCGCGCTTGCCCCATTCCTTGACGCGTTCGAGCGTCGACGCGAAATCGGCGACCTTCGCCTTGCCGTAGCGCGTGACCGATTCGACGATCGTGCTCGACACGAAGGCCGGCTGGTACGGTTCGAGCGCGATCGGCTTCGCGGCGGGTACGGCCGGCGGCTTTGCCGGCTGAACGGCCGGTTGCTTCGCTTGCGGTTTGCCGCGCGCGGCCTTGCGGCCGGGTTTGCCGGGCCGGCCGCCCGCATTGCGTTTGCCCGCGGCGGGCGGTGCGGCGGGCGCGGCCTGGGCCGCCGCGGCTTGCCGCGCTGCCTCCTCGGCCTGCAGCGCGGCCTCCTTCAGCGCGGCGGCGCGCGGCACGAACGCATCGGGGGCGAGCGAGGACAGCAGGAAATGCTGGTTGCCGCCGAACGGCCCGCGGCCGATCGTCGCCCGATCCAGCGGCAGGCCTTCGTTGTTGCCGTCGCGGTACTCGGCGAGGGTGTCATACCAGCGGATCGTGCCGTCCTCCACCGCGATGAGGCCGGTGAGCGTGCCGCGCAGCGCGTCGGTGACGCTCCCTTCGTGGTCGAACACGTACACGAAGTGGCCCTCGGGTATTTCGCCCATCTCGATCGCGCGCAACAGCTGCGGCGCGTGCTGCGCGTTGAAGTCGAGCGCGGTGTCCGGCGTTGGCGGCAGCAGGTTCGGCGTGCCGGCATCGGCCGCTTCCAGGTTCTTTTGGCGCAGCGACGGGCGAACCCGCCCGAGCACGCGCTGGACGTAGGCATCGGGCTTCGACAGCGGGGTCTTCCGGTCGTCGAGCGCGCGGCGCATTTTGGCCGGTGCGAAGCCGCCGTAACTGTCGACGACGTCGTGCGTGACGTCAGCCACGACGAAGCGCACGCCGCGGCGCCCGTCGGGCAACAGGCGCGAGCGTCGCCGGAACGCGTCGGCGAGCTCGCGCTCGGCGATCGTCGCGTCGCCCAGCGACGTGGTTTCGACGTACGTCCATTTCTGCTCGGCATCGAGTGTCGCGTACCCGAGCACCTTGCCGGACTTGCGATCGATCGCGTAGAGCGTCGTTTGCGCGCCGGGATGCTTGCGCGCGTATTTTTCCGCCTGCTTCGGCCGCTGGAAGCGGGGCGCATCGTCGAGCTGCTTCACGGTGGCGACGACGTTGTCGGCGGCGCCCGTGGCCGACGGTTCGACGTCCCACTGGCGCAGCTCGCCGAAGTACGCCTCGATGCGCGCGGCGCCGCCAAACGAGCGCAACGCGTCGAGCGGGACGGGCGACAGGTAGTAGTCGTAGTTCTTGCGGCTGGCGTCGCCTTTCGACTTGAGCGGCAGGAACGCATCCTGCGCGACCTTCGGGTCGATCTCGTCCGATGCCGGCTTCTTGTCGATGAACTTGCCGTTGGCGCTCGTGCGCAGGCTCGCGATGAACTCGGGCTGCGGATGTCGCGCGTCGACCCGGTCGGCCGGCCGGTCGATGTGCGGTGCGATCAGCACATGGGCGTCGTTGCCGAACGCCGCCTTCATGTCGTCGACACTGGCGAGCTGGTCGCCGTCGATGCGGACGAGGTCGCGCTTGCCGTGCGTGGCGAGCTGGTCGAGCGCACGCTGCCCGCGCTTGACGGCCGGTCCCGACGCGTGCGCGGGCGCGGTTGCGCGCCGCCGCGACAGCGGGGCGGGGGCCGGCATCTCGCGCGGGACGCCGCCGGCCCGCATGCGGGCCGCCTGGCTCGTGTAGTAGTCCCGATAGGTGGCATGGCCGGGCACCGACGGCGCGGCGTCGCCGAACGCGGCCGCAAGCCGGCGCAGCCCGGCTGCGTCACCGGGCATCACGTGATCGGCCTCGCGTGCGATCGCGTCGGGCAGGTGGGCATCCTTCGCGATATCGATGCCCGTGTCGCCGGCAAGTTCGCGGCGCACCGCGAACGCGTTCGCCTGCGCGCGCGCCTCGGCCATCAGCGCGCTGTCGGTCCACGCTTCTGGCGACGTGTGGTCGAGCGCCAACTGGCCGGTGATCGCCTCGACCGCATGCTGCGCTTCATGCGCGAGCGCATAGACGAGCGTGCCGGTGCCGCGCAACCGCCCGTCGAGCACGATCCGTTGTTTCGCGGTGTCGATTCGGCTGCCGCGTCCGGGGCGGCCGAGCACGACTTTCCAGCCGGCCGCGTGCGCTTGCGCGACCTGCCCGCTGAGCAGGGTCGAGCGGTCGACGAGTGCGTAGGCTTCCTTCGGCAGCGGCGCGCCGCCGAAGCGCATCCGGATCCGCGTGATGACGGACGGCCTTTGCGCGAACGCATCGGGCGGCAGATGTTCGGTGATTTCCGGATGCGCGAGCTCGATCGCTCCGCGCGCGATGCCGTCCTCGAGCACGACGCGCAGCGCGCGGATGTCGCGCACGATGCCGTCGACGTTCAGCCGCGGCGCACCGACGTCGAGCGACGACGGGTCGCTCAGGTAGAAGTCGCCCTGGGCGTCGAACACGCCTTCGAAATCGTAATAGAGGCCGTGCCGCTCGGTGATCTCGCTCGCGCGATCGAGCTGCGCGAATGCGTCGTGCGTGACGCGCTCCGGCAGCACGCCGGCGGTCACGTCGTGGCTGCTGAGCGACGCGAACGGCTCGTACATCACGGCCACGCGGTCGAATGCGGCGAACGGGCCGCCGAGCGTGAGCGTCTTCAGCCCGTACGCACGCAGTGCGGCGAGGCCTTCCTGCTCGTGCCGGATCGCGTCGATATGGTTGAGGATCGCGCGGTTGTCGGTGCCGAGGTAGATCCCGATCGCATTGCGGCGGCCGAGTTCGAACACGGTCTTTTCGATGCCGGCGCCGGTCGCCGCGCCCATGACGCGCTCGACGGGCAGACGTGCGGTGGGGTCGCCGCTCGTGTGGACGCCGTTGCCGTCCACCGCGAGCGGGCCGAGATCGGGGCGCGTGTGCGGCGCCGGGTCGAAGCGCAGCCACGCGCGCGTGGGGCTCAGCGCGGCTTCGGCGCCGAAGCCGACGGCAATCGTCGGCGGCACGTGCACGGGCCGCTGCCACACGTTCGCGAGCCATGCGCCCGCGTCGCGGCCGTTGCGCGCGGCGAGGATGATCGCCGCGCCGGGAAAGCCGAACACGGAGCGGTGCGCGAGCGTGAACTCGACCGGCGACCACGGGCGGCCGTCGGCGTCGACGAGGCGGCCCTGCGCGTCGGTCGTGCCGCGCACGATCACGATGCCGGCTTCGCGGTCGTACGACAGCCCGTCCGAATGCAGCAGGCGCAGGTCGTCCACGCCGCTCACGCCGCGCCCGTCGAACGGCGAGGCCTTGACGGGACGCGCACGCGACCACGCCGTTTCGGCCGCGAGCGCGGCGGCCGCGTCGTGCTCGGGTGCGGCCAGCGTCGCCCGGCCCGATTGCGTGGCCTGCGCCTGCCGGCGGTACAACTCGCCGTAGCTGATGCCGCCGAGCGAGGTCGGCGCGTGTTCGAACGCGTCGGCGAGGCGTGCGATCGACTCGGCATCGCCGGGCCGCGCGCGGCCGTATTCGTTGGCGATCGCATCGGGCAGCGCGACGTAGCGGCCGATGTCGACGCCGGCGTTCGTGCGAATCTCGTCGCGGATCGCGAACGCGTTCGCCTGCGCGCGGGCTTCCGCCAGCAGCGCGGAGCGCACGTAGCGTTGCGTCGACCCGTAGTCCAGCCCGAGCGTGCCGGTCACGGCTTCGGCGGCATGACCGGCTTCGTGCGCGAGCACGTAGACCATCGAACCGGTCGAGCGCAGGTTGCCGTCGATCGTGATGCGGCGTCGCTGCGTGTCGATCTTGCTGCCTTCGCCCGGGGTGCCGCGCACGACTTTCCAGCCCGCGTCGCGAACGAGCCGCATCTGCTGCGACAGCAGGCCCGATGCATCGATCAGGCGATAGGCTTCCTTCGGCAGCGGCGCGCCGCCGAAGCGCATCCGCACGCGTGTGATGATCGAAGGCTTCTGCACGAACGCGCCGGGTGCCGGCGTTTCCGCGAGTTGCGGATGCGCAAGCTCGATCTTGCCGCGTTCGAGGCCGGTCGTCAGCGCGCGCTCGATCAGCGCGAGGCGCTGCATTGCCGTGAAGTGCTCGCCCGCCTCCATGCCGATCGAACCGGGGTCGCTCAGCAGGAAATCGCCGTTGCGCGTGAACAGGCCCTGCAGGTCGAAGCCGATACCCGTGCTTTCGACGACGGCACGGATCTGCCGGATATGTTCGAGCGCCGCGCGCGACACCACGTGCGGCAGCGCGCCCGTTTCGAAGCTGAAGCTGTGGAATACGCCGAGTGGCCGGTACAGCACCGCGACGCGGTTGAGTGCGGAGAACGGGCCGCTCATCGTCACGGTTTTCAGGCCGTACGACGCGAGATCGTCGAGCGCGATGCTTTCGTCGATCGCCGCGTCGAGCTGGTGGGCTTCCGATGTATGGGGCCCCTTGTCGTACACCGCGAGCGCGGCGTCGTCGCCGAGCGCGAACACGGTTTTCTCGCCGCCGAAGCCGAGCAGCTCGCCGACGTGGCGTTCGACGTCGATCCGTTCTCCCGGCCGGCCTTCGACGTGTACGCCTTCGGCGTCGGCCGTCAGCGGGCCGAGGTCGTGCGGTGCCGCGGGCGCCGGGTCGAAGCGGCGGAACACGCCGGTGTCGAGCAGTGCGGCATGCGCGCCGACCGCGTGCGCGGGCGGTGCGTACACCGGCCGTTGCCACAGGTTCGCGAGCTGCGCGGCGGCGGCTTCGCCACCCTGCTGCGCGGACAGCACGATCGAATAGCCATCCTGGATCATGAACGCGGGCGCCTGGTCGAGCGCGTATTCGTGCACGCCGGTCGGCCGGCCGCCCGTCAGCAGCGTGCCGTCCGGCAGCGTGTCGGCGTGCAGCATCATCACGCCGGCGTCCTCCAGCACCGTGAAATGGCGGCTGCGGGCCGCCTGCAGTTCGGACACCGTGGGCGCCGGCCGCGCACCGAACGGCGACGCGTACTCGGCATGCGCGCGGCTCCACGCGACGCGTTCGTCGAAGCTGCGCACGCCGCGCGGCGTGTCGCCGGATTCGCGCGTCTGCGGCGCGGGCATCCGGCGCGGAATGCCGCCGCGGCGTTTCTGGCGCGCCCATACGTCGTGATAGAAGTCGCGGTAAGTCTCGCCGTCGCGGCCCGATACGGGTGCGTCGGCGAATGCGTCGACGAGCCGGCCGACCGTGCCCGCGTAGTCGTGCGACGGCGCGCGCCATGCGTCGCCTTCGTGCTCGATCGCATCGGGCAGCCGCACGTGCGCGGCGATGTCGCCGCCGCCCGCGAGCTGGATCTCGTAGCGGGCCTCGAACGCATTGATCTGCGCGCGCGCCTCGGCTTCGAGCGCCTTGCGCGTGAAGCGGCTGCGGTTGCCGTAGTCGAGATTGAGCACGCCGGCCATCGCCTCGACCGCATGCCGCGCTTCGTGCGCGAGCGTGTACGCGATGCTGCCCGGATGCTGGAGGCCGCCGTCGATCGTCACGCGGCGCTTGCGCGGATCGATGCGGCTGCCGCCGCCGCGCTTGCCGAGCGTCACGCGCCAGCCGGCGTCCTGAAGCATGCGCAACTGCGTCGCAAGCGTGCCTGATTGCATCGCGAGTGCCTGCGCCGCTTCGGGCAGCGCCGCGCCGCCGAAACGCATCTGCATCCGCGTGATCCAGCCGGGGTTCGACGCGGCAGGGTCGGGCGGCGGCGTTTCGGTCGTTTCCGGATGCGCGGCGGCGAGCCCGGTCTCGTCGTTCGCGGCAGCCGGGCGCGCGTCGGTCGCGTTCGCGCGGGCGGCCGTCCGGTCGGCGGTGTCGGCGGCCGCCTTGCCGGCGGTTTTGCCGGTGTCCGTCTCGCGTTCCGCCGTGCGCTCGACGGTGGCGGGGCGCTCCGGCTTGACGAGCACGAGCACGCGATTCGGTGCGCTGAAGATGCCGTCGAGCGCGCTGACGGGTTCGGCCGCCGCGGCAGCGCGCGGCATCGCCGGTTCGTTCGGGCCGCGCTTGCCGGCCAGCACGATCACCGTGTCGTCGCCGGCCGCGGGGCGGGGCGACGCCGGTGGCGCTTCGTCGGCTGCGCCTGCGCCCGGCAAGCCGGTTTCGGCTGCCGCGGTTTCCGGCGCGGGATCGAAGCGCAGCACGCGCGCGTCCGCGCGAAGCTGGCCGTCGGCGCCGAACGCGTCGGGCGCGGCCGCGTAGACGGGCTTCTGCCAGCGGTTCGCGAGTTCGGGCGCCAGCGCCGCGTCATGCTCGCCGGCGACGACGATCACGGGTTCGTCGAGATCCTGCGGGCGCAACGGGGACGGCCGTGCACCGGGCGCGTCCTGCGCCGTGCGGTCGCGCACGACATAGACGGTGCGGTCGCCGACCTCCAGCGGTTCGGCGCTCGGCCCGCGCGGTACCGCGATGCCGGCCGGATCGCGCGTGGCCGGCCGCGCGGCGGGCGCTTCGTCCGTCAGGTCGACGACCTTCACGTCGACGCGCGGCGGTGCGCCACCCGTCTTCGTTCGCGTGCCGGCGCCGGCTGGCTCGTCGAGTTCGGCGGCCCGCGTGCGCAGCGCCTGCGCATCCTGGCTGCGCCGGTCGCTGCGCGCGGCCGCCGTGCGGTCGACTTCGGTTTCGTCGTGCTGCTGGTCGACGCGCGCGCGCTCCTGGCTCGCGCGCTGCGTGCTGCGGGCGTTGCTCGCGGTGCTGGCCGTTTCGCTTTCGGCGGCCGTCTGCGCGAGGCTGCGCGGCGCCTGCGCGTCGGCGCCGTTCGCCTGCCGGATCGCTTCGCTCGTCTGCGCAATGGCGTGATCGAGGAGCTCGAGCCGGGTCTTCGGGACGACGTTCGGCGTCGTGGTCATCTCGCCGTCCGGGCCGAACGACAGGCGCTCGCCGGTTCCCTTCACGTCGTCGACGCGCGTGCCGTTGGTCCATTCCTTGGGCGACGCCGACACGACGGACAGCGTGCCGTCTTCGCCGAGCACCACCGATTTGCCGGGCGGCATCTGCTTGCTCGACGTCTTGTCCAGCACGCGGATCGGCTGGTTGTCGTAGGTCAGGATCTTGTCGCCGACCATCAGCATGCCGTCGGGCGACACCTTCACGGCTTCGCCGTCGAGCGTCGCGCGCGTGCGGCCGTAGGCGAGCGACGACACGTCGCCCTTGTTCAGGATCTGGCCGAGCATCCTGCTGTCGACCGTGACGGTCTCGCCGTCGGTCGTGCGGATCGGCACGGGCCGGCCGGTGCGGGTTCGTACCGACGTGACCGCGCGTTCCTTGAGGCCGCCCGCGGCCATCAGCGCGACGTTGGTGAGCCCGGACTTGAGTTGCTCGCCGGCCGCTTTCTTGTCGCCTGCGAGATAGTCGACGCCGGCCTCGCCGAACGCCTCGACCGCGCCGCCGACGCCGGTCACGATCGCGGTGGCCTTCGCGCCGGTGGAAAGCAGCGACGCGACTTTCGGCGTGCGCGTGAGCGCCGTCACCGCGCGCGTGAACAGCTTGCTGCCGGCGAGCTTGGCGGCGCCGGCGGCGCCCATCGGCACGAGATTGATGAAGTCGGCGCGCGCGCCCGCGTCGGTGAACGGATTGATGCTGCGGCCGTGTTCCATGCGCGTCGCGATGTCGAGCCCCGCGCTGGTCATCGATGCGCCGATCGCGGTGTACATCATCCCCGCACCGAGGATGTTCAGCGGCACGCCGACGATCGCGCCGATTCCGGTGCCGTCGAGCAGCCCGCCGATACCTTCCAGCGCCATGCCGCCGACCATCATGCCGATGTTCAGGCCGGTGCTGGTCAGCGTGTTCAGGAAGCTGTCGAAGCCGCTTTCATGATGCGCGGCCTTCGACACGAGCTGCAGCGAGCCGTCCGCGTTGTGGCCGGTCGCGATGTCGACGGTGCCGTCCTTCGACAGCTGGTTGTTGTCGATGTAGTCGTTGATGTCGTTGTAGGTGCTCGCCGTCTCGTCGACGTATTGCGTGCCGTCCTTGCCGGTGACCTTGAAGATCGCGCTGGTCGTCATGCCGGCGTCCTTCGCCGCATACACCATCGGCAGCACGCTGACCTGCGTGGTCGCGCCGCCGCCGACCTTCAGCAGCGTGTCGCGCACGCTGTTGATCGTCGACAGCTTGTCCTTGTCGGTGAAGCGCGCGACGTCGTCGTTCGTCGGTGATACGGGATCCGAACCATCGCTCGACGAGGCCGTGTTCGGCACGTCGGGCTGCATCCCGAGCGCGACGCCGATCAAGTTGCGCTGTTCGTTGTCGGTCAGCTTGCCGAACGCGATCGTATTGCCGTTCTGCGTGCTCGCGCTCGCCGCGTCGAGCAGCGAGTTCGACAGTTCGCCCCGATGCGCCTCGTAGAAGTCGTGCAGCGCCTTCTTGTAGTCGTTGCCGGCATCCGAATCGGGCGCCGCGTAGCGCAGCCGCTCGTCGAGTCCCGCGTCGAACTGGTCCATCAACACCTGCTGGTGCGACGTCTCGCTCATCAGCTGCAGGCGCTGTACCGTGTTGTCGGCTTGCGTGACGGCAGCCTTCGCCTTGTCGAGCTGGTCCTGGTACAGGTTCGGCCGAGGTGCCGACGGTGCCGGGATCATGTCGTCGCCCGCGACGTAGCGGAACCGCACGGGCGGCGGATTCGCGGCCGCCCAGTCGTCGTACTGTTTCTGCACCGATGCGAGCGTGCTCTTTGACTGTGTCTGCTGGATGCGTGCCTGCGACAGCGCGGCCTGGGTTGCGCGCTCGTTGACCGAATTCGCGAGCCGGCTGTCGGCCGCGCGGATCGCGCCTGCGACGACCTGCAGGCGCTTTGCATCGAGCAGCGTCGGGCCCGCCGGGGCGGCCTGCGTGGCCGGCGACTGCGGCAGCACGAACGGGGACGAGTCGGTGAGCGACGGTGGCAGTCCGCCATTCGCGGTCGACAGCGATGGCGCGGGCAACGGTGACGACGTCGGCAGCGTCGGCGTGCCGGTGGGGGCGGCGCTCGCAGCGGTCGACAGCGACGATGCGGGCAGGGAAGGCAGGCCGCTTGCGGTCGACAGCGACGGCGCGAGCAGCGGGGGCTGGGTCGTCGGCTTCGTGAAGATCGAGCGCGCGTTGACCTGCGCCTGGATCTGCGACGCCTGGTCGTCGTACTGCTGCGCGAGCGTCGCGCCGTAGGTCGCGACGAAACCGTCGTGCGCGATACCGGCCTGCTGTTGCGCCTGCGACAGTTTCGCGTATGCGTCGCCGACGTCGAGGTCGACCTGCGGATCCTTCAGCATCGAGCCGGGGTTGGCCTTGTGCCAGGCGTCGGCGGCCTGCTGCTTCTTCGTGTAGTCGGCCTGCAGCGTGTCGACCTGATGTTGCGCGGACAGCATCTGCAGATAGCTGCCGCTCGTGTTCGCGGCCGTCTGCGCGCGGGCGAGCGCGGTCTTCGCATCCGACACCGCATTCGCCATGACCACCGTCGGTCCTTCCTTGCCGCTGACCGAGTCGTACGTTTGCTGCGCGTTCGTGAGCGCCAGGCTGTCCTTCGCGGCGCCGGCCGCGGCATTGGCATAGTTCGCGTCCTTCGCCGCCGCCGTGACGGCCTGCTGCGCGGCGTCCTGCGACGCCGGCGCGTCGGGCATCGTGACCTGCAATCCCTGCTGCTGAAGCGCATCGTTGAGCCGGCCGACGCCCGAGTCGAGCGCGTCCTTGTAGTCCGGATCGGCGAGATACGACTGGAACTGCGTATAGGCGAGGTTTGAATTCGCGACGTCCGCGTAGTACTTCGACGCACCGACGGCGGCCGTTGCGCTGGCGGTCTGCCAGTCGTCGAAGAGCCGGATCTGCAGCGGGTTCTTGCAGTCGCTCTGCTGCGGTACCCAGTTCGGATCGTTCGCGTGCTCGGGAAACGCGGCCAGCAGCGTCTTGAACTGCTGGTCGGCGGCATGTTGCGCGTCACCCGGATCGGTCACGTTGCCGGAGTCGTCGATCTTCATCCCGGCCGGCATGTCGGCGTTCGCCTGTTCGCCGTACAGGATCATGTAGCCCGCGTCGGTCGTCACGTTCAGGTCGCGCTGCGCGCTGTCGGCGGCGGTGCGCGCCTTCGCGTAGGCATCCTGAGCGGTCTTGCGGTCGTCGGGCGTCGATTCGGGATCGCGGTTCACGAGGCGCAGCACGTTCTGCGCGCCCTGCAGCGATTGCGATGCGTTGTCGTATTGCGTCTGCGCGTCCTGGATCGCCTTCTGCACCGCGCGCGTCTTGTCGTTCTCGACCGTGATGTCGGGCGGCGGCACCGTGTACTGCGCGGCCATGCTCTGGACCAGCGAGGTCGCGGATGCAATTTCGGGGTTGGTCGGCTTCGACGGATCGGTGGACGGCGTCGCGGTGACCGGAATCGGCGGCGTCGCAACCGGGTTCGCGGGGCCGGCCGACGAATCGTCCTTCTTCGGCGGAGGCGGCGGCGGGGGCGGCGGTGCGACGACCGGGTTCAGCGTTTCCGACAGGAAGCGCTGCCAGTTGACGCCCAGTCCCAATCCGTCGATCAACAGCATGCTCGTCTCCCTGAAGGCGCGGCGCCATGCGCGCCGCGACGCGATCCGACGAGTGTAGGGACGCGCGTTGCGGCCGGATCGCCGCTGTTTCGTAGCACGGCCGCGCGGCCGCCGCGCGAGCACACCGCACGCTACGAGACGCGTGCAGTCCGACGGCGGTGCCGCGTCACGTGGCGCGCTGGCGACGTTCGCGCCCCTGTAATCGGGGCGCGCACCGCTACTCGTCGAGACACTTCACGCACAGCCGCTTCGCCTGGCTGGCTGCGAGCCCGCGGCACATCATCACGACCGGGCGGGCGTGGCACGACGGCGCATCGGCGGACGCGGCAGGCGACGGCAGCCGGCGCGCGCGCTCGGGCGGCGTGGTCGCGGCCGCGTCCATGCGACGCTGGCGCGCGGGCGGCGGCGTGTCGGTCACGACGGGAATCGGTCCGACGCCGCCTTCGCGCGCGTTGCGCTGCGCGCTGGCGACGACGCGGCTCACGTAGCCGCTCGAGAAGCCGGTCGTGAAGTTGCCGCTGTAGTAGCACGACAGCGCCGCGCGCAACGCGGCCTGCGTGGCGCGACCGGTGCCCGACGAGCGCGCGAAGCATTCGGTCAGGATCGCGCCGCCGGCCCGCAGGTTGCGGCACGGTTCGAACATCGTCGCTTCATCGAGCCCGTATTTCGCGAAATTGCGCTCGTTCACCTGCGCAAGGCCGACGCTGTAGCTGAAGCCGCGCGCCGCGAGCGCGCGCGCGGTCGCGCGTGCTTCGTCGAGCGACGCGGGCTGGCGCGCCAGATGGCCGCCGACCACGCCGATCGCATACGGATTGAAGCCCGACTCGGTACGCACGAGCGCGGCGAGGGTATCGGGATCGACGTTCGGCGCGCACGCACGCGCGAGCGGCGCGAAGCCGGTGCCGGCGCCTGCGGCCTGCGCGCCGCGCAGCGGCAGGCACGCGAAGGCGAGCGCGGCCAGCGCGTACAGGCAGGCGGCGGCGGTTCGCAGGCGGTGCGCGCTCATCCCGCGCCCGCCACCCGGTACGACATCACGAGGCCGTGCACGAGCAGCGACCAGCCGTCAAGCGCGACGAACAGCAGTAGCTTGAACGGCACCGAGATCGTGGTCGGCGAGATCATCTGCATGCCGAGCGCGAGCAGGATGTTCGCGACCAGCAGGTCGACGACGATGAACACGATATAGATCACGAAACCGATCTGGAACGCCTTCGTCAGCTCGGCGAGCGTGAAGCTCGGCACCAGCACCAGCAGGTCGTCGTCCTTGATGCCGTCCGCGCGGTTCTTCGGCCACACCGAGGTGGCGGTGCGCACGAAGAATTCGCGGTCGCGCTGCCGCGTGTGCGACACGAGGAAATCCTTGATCGGCGGCAGCGCGGCATCGGCGAGTGCGCCGACGTCGGCCGTCGACAACTGCCCCGACGCATCGAAGTGGCGCGCCTGCAGCGCGTCGCGGATCGACATCCCGACGGGCGCCATGATGAACAGCGACAGGATCAGCGCGATGCCGTTCAGCACGAGGTTCGGCGGCACCTGCTGGATGCCGAGCGCGGAGCGCAACAGGCCGAGCACGACCACGAGCTTCGTGTAGCTCGTGACCATCAGCGCCGCGAACGGCGCGATGCCGAGCGCGGCGATCACCGCGATCAGCGCGACCGGATTCGGCAGATTGCCCATCGTTCAGCGCTCGCGCGGCGCGGGTTGGGTCAGCGTGACGACCCGCACGCCGAGCTTCTGGCCCACCGCGATCAGGTGCCCCGTGCCGATCAGCATCCCGTTCGCGACGAGATGGATCACGCTCTGGTTGATCCCTTGCTGCAGTTCGATCACGGCGCCGGGTTGCAGTGCGCTCAGCTCGCCGAGCGGCATCGACGTGGGCGGCAGCTCGAAGCGCAGGTCGACCGCGAGGCCGTCGAGCGGGCGCGGCGCGTCGGCGGCGGGCGCGTCGTGCGTCGTCGGCGGCGCGGCATCGGTGCGGGTCGGTTCCAAAGGCATCTCCCTGATTCGTTCGACGGTCAGCCGGTTGCCCGACGGCCGTCCGGTAATTTCCCATGCCGGCGCGGCAGGCAGCCGCGCGACGCACAGCAGGTTCTGCTCGTGGGCCTGCCAGCGCTCGATCGCGATGATGTCGCCGCCGACGACGTCGGCCAGCTCGGCCGTCGTCAGCTCGGTCCGGCCGATCTCGAACACGAGCGGCACGGGCAGGTTCGCGTAGGCCGCGCGCGCGTCGGCGGGGGCGGCCGGTGCGGCCGGCCGGCCCGCGAAGAACACGGCCAGCGCATCCGGCGCGTCGAACAGCAGCGCGCCGTGGCAGCGCCATGCGGCGTCGGCGCGCCGCAACTCGAAGCGCAGCGCGGCCGGCGCGGCGCGCCACGCCGGCACGCTGTCGGGCGGCGGCAGCAGTTCCACGCGCTGCCGCGTCGCCGTCTGCAGCACGGCGGCGAGCGGCGCGCCCAGATCGGCGAGCAGTGCCGCGCGAATCACGGCCGGCACGGCCGGATCGGCCGCTTCGCCGAGCCATTCGGTTTCCGCGAGCGGATCGATCCACAGCGTGCCGGCCGCCGGGCCGACGACGAAGCGGTACGCGTGCGCATCGGCGGCCGGCTCGGCGTCGACGCGCCAGCGCACTTCGTATGCGTGTTCGCCGAGCGTGATCGCGACGGCGCCGGTTGCGCAGTACGCGTGCGACAGTCCGCGCGCGGCGGCGGCGGACAGGCGCGGCAGATGGGGCGACGCGTCGAGCGCGACCGCGGCCGGCGCGGCGGCGGGCGGTGCAGCCGCGGCGGGCATGGCCCGGTGCACGGCGTCGCCGGCGTCGGCATTCGTCTGGAACAGCGCAGGCACGGCGGGATCGGGGCGAATTCGGCGTTGATTCGACGGGTTGTTCTGGGGCCGGCGGCGCCGACGGGCGCGCGGCTGCTGCGTCGATTGTAGGGACGGCGATGGCCGCGTGCCGCGCCGGAATCCGTAGTCGCCGCGATCGCCGGCAGGCGGCGTGAGCAGGGCGCTACGAAGCGCGATGAGCGGCCGCGAAGCGGAGCCCGCAAAGGCAACCGCCGCCCGGAGGCGGCGGTCGGGTCGCGACTGGCTGGCGGGCCGGGCGGCGTGCAGGCTGCGCCCGACGGGCGGGCCGCGAGGCGCTGCGGCTCGCCGCAGCGCGTTGGGGGGACACGTTGCCCGCTTGCCGCGAACGCGCGGCGCGCGGGCGAAGCATTACGCGTAGTCGGCGACCATCGCGGGCTGCGGCGTAGCGCGCAGGATCGGCGCGGCTTCGTGGCGCTCGACGTGCGTCATCGCCGCACCGAACAGCACGAGGCGATAGCCGACCGCGTAGATCGGGATGATCCGCAGGTTCTTGTCGTGATCGAGCTGCAGCTTCGAACGGATACGCGAGATGTGGGTGTCGAGCGTGCGCGACGACACGCCGAGTTCACGGCCCCACACGGCTTCCTGGATTGCCTGCCGCGGCACGATCTTGTTCATGTTGTCGAGCAGGAATTCGACGACGTCGAATTCACGCGGCGTGACATCAATGATTTTGTTGTCGATTTCGATCGTGCGGCGCACGAAGTTGATTTTTATGTTGTCGATGTACAGGTATTTGCAATCCATGGTGGCCCTCGCATGTCCGTAAAGGAGTGTTTGCGAGTCCTGTGCTGCAACTTCCGGGCCAGGGGCGGATCGTCGGGTATCGACAGCCGATCTCGCCGGTACGGGCGGCGCTACGTCATTGAATTTAAACGAGTTTTTGTGGTGCGCGCGCAACGGACGGAAAAAGGGACAGGGTAATGGTGAAGGATTGTTACGTAGCATCGACGGGCGACGTTACGGGCGTTACGTCCGACGTAACGTGCTGGGCGAGGTGGGGCGAACAGGCGCGAGGCCGGATAGGCGAGTAGAACGGAAACCCTACATGGAACCCTACATGGAACCCTACATGGAACCCTACATGGAACCCTACATGGAACCCTACATGGTTCGATTGAAAACCAATATAAATCAGTAACATAAGTGGATATAATTGCCGACAACGAACCCTACACGAAACCCTCCGGCAAGCATGACGACCGTCGCTACCTTCGAACCCCTGTTTCCCGAGGATCGCGTACTCGATCCGCTGCTCGAACAGGCCGCCGACCTCGTCGATTCCTCGCAGCGGCTACTTGCCATACGCGAGACGCCGCTGGCCGCCGCGCTCGTGCCGCAATTGCGCGCGATGAATTCGTACTACACGAACAAGATCGAGGGCCAGCACACGACGCCTGCCAGGATCGAAGCGGCGCTGCATCGGGATTATTCGTCCGATCTCGCCGAACGCAGGAAGCAACGTTTCGCGGTTGCGCATATCGCGGCGGAAGCCGCGCTCGAGGACGAATGGCAGGCACTGCCGGTCAGCGCGTTATTTGAACCGGCGCGCATCTCGGCCATTCACGATTGCTTCTTTTCCTACCTGCCGGACGACGAACGATCCACTGACGACGGGGGCGTTGTCGTCCCCGGCGAATTTCGTCGCTCGGACGTGACGGTCGGGCGCCATCTGGCGCCGGAGCCGGCAATGATCGAACCGCTTCTCCAGGCCTGGGCGACCCGTTATGCCCGCATTCGCGCGAAGGAATATCAACTGATCGGCATTGCGTGTTCGCATCATCGTCTCGCCTGGGTACACCCATTCATGGACGGCAATGGTCGCGTGGCACGCCTGCATTCGTACCTTGGCCTGCGAGCCGCCGATCTCACTCATGGACTCTGGTCGCCGCTTCGGGGGCTCGCACGAGAGCACGAGCAGTATTACGCGAGGCTGAGCGATGCCGATCAGACACGCCGCAACGATCTGGACGGCCGTGGCAATCTATCGCAGGAAGGATTGGTCAGGTTTGCGCGGTTTTTTCTCGACTGCTGTCTGGATCAGGTCCGCTTTATGGTGCATATGACGCAGTTCCAAGGAATGACGGGGCGGCTGCTGGATTTTCTGAGATTCCTGGAGGCCAATCCATGGATGATTCGCTCGGAAAAATCCGTGATCAAACCGGAGGCCGCGGCACTTGCGATGGAGTTCGTGGCGTTGCGCCGAACCGTCACGCGAGCGGAATTCGCGCAGATGCTGGGCGTAAGCGACGTATTGGCGCGACGGATCGTGCGATCGCTGCTGGACTGCGGGCTGCTGACCTCGCCTTCGCATCGCGGCGAGCTTTCGTTTGGATTGCCATTGAGCAGCCTCCGGTTCCTGTTTCCGAGGCTTTGGCCCGAAGTCGAGCAGGAGTGAGTTGCGTCAGTCGGCTCGCGATCGCTCCGTCGGCGTCAGGCGGCCCTGAGATTGCTTCGCCGTCACTTCGTCCGGGTGCGTTGGTGCTTCGCCGCGGATTCTCGCCGATCCACCCGGATCGAATCGGGACATGAGCCGTTTTTCCGAATCGCGAATACATCGCTTCGAGACGCTCGCCCTGACATGGCACGCCGGGATGCGCACCCTGATCTCCGCCGGAACCGCCAGCGAAGTTGATTGCCGCGACCACGCCATCCGGATTTTCGGCTGCCGTGGCCGTTCAAACCCGCCGGCCGCAAGGCGTTTCCGCCCCTCGGCCGGCGTTCCGGCCCATCCTCAAGCCTTCGCGCTATCCGCCGAATCGAACGGCAGCACGTAATGCCGCTTGCCCGTCGCCGCGAAGATCGCGTTCGCGACCGCCGGCCCGATCGGCGCGACGCCCGGCTCGCCGACCCCGGTCGGGGCTTCGGCCGACGGCACGATATGCACTTCGACCTTCGGCATCTCGGCCATCCGCAGCACGTGGTAGCCGTCGAAGTTGCGCTGCTCGACCTGGCCGTCCTTCAGCGTGATCGCGCTGTGCATCGCCGCGCCGAGCCCGAAGCCGATGCCGCCCTCCATCTGCGCGGCGACGATGTCGGGATTGATCGCGATCCCGCAATCGACCGCGCACACCACGCGCTCGACCTTCACCTTGCCGTCCGCGTCCACCGACACCTCGGCCACCTGCGCGACATAGCTCTTGAATGCCTCGGCAACCGCGATCCCGCGCCCGCGGCCCTTCGGCAGCGGCTTGTCCGGATCCCAGCCGGCCTTCTGCGCGGCGAGGTCCAGCACCGCGCGCATGCGCGGCTCCTTCTCGAGCAGGTCGCGGCGGAACGCGTACGGATCCTTGCCGGCGGTGTGCGCGGCTTCGTCGATGAACGCCTCGACCGCATAGGCCGTGTGCGAGCTGCCGACCACGCGCCACCACAGCACGGGCAGGCCGACCTTGGTGGTGGTGAGCTCGACCGACACGTTCGGCACCGCGTACGGCAGGTTCGCCGCGCCCTCGACCGAGGTGGCGTCGATGCCGTTCTTCACCATGAACGCCTCGAACGGCGTGCCGGCGAGGATCGACTGGCCGACGATCCGGTGGCGCCAGCCGACCAGCTTGCCGTCCGCGGTCAGCCCCGCGTCGAGCTTGTGGAAGTACATCGGCCGGTAGAAGCCGCCCTGGATGTCGTCTTCGCGCGTCCACTGCAGCTTGACGGGCTTGCCGTCCGCGCCGAGCGCCTTGGCGATCGACACGGCCTCGACCACGTAGTCCGACCACGCGTTCGCGCGCCGGCCGAAGCTGCCGCCCGCGTACAGCGTGTGGATCTGCACCTGCTCGGGCTTCAGGCCGGCCGTCCGGGCCGCGTTGGCCTGGTCGACCGTCTGGAACTGGTCGCCCGCCCAGATCTCGCAGCTATTCGCCGTCAGCTTGACGACCGCGTCGAGCGGCTCCATCGGCGCGTGCGCGAGATACGGGAATTCGTACGTCGCGCTGATCTTGCGCGCGGCGCCCGTGATTGCCGCATCGGCATCGCCGTCCTTGCGCGCCGACGTGCCCGGCTGGTCGGCGAGCTGCCGGTATTCGCGCATGATCTCGTCCGAGCCGCGCTTCTCGGCGTTCGTTTCGTCCCATTCGATCTTCAGCGCGTCGCGGCCCTGCTTCGCGGCCCAGAAGCCGGTGCCGACGACGGCGACGCCGCCCGGCACCTGCACCACCGACACGACGCCCGGCACGGCCTTGGCCGCCGTCGCGTCGAACGACTTCACCTTCGCGCCGAAGCGCGGCGGGCGCTGCAGCAGCGCGACGCGCATGCCGGGGACGGTCGTGTCGAGCGTGAAATGCGCGGTGCCGTTCGATTTGGCCGACGCGTCGACGCGCGGAATGGGGTGACCGATCAGCTTGAAATCGGCCGGCTGCTTCAGCGTGACCGTGTCCGGCACCGGCAGCTTCGACGCATCGGCGACGAGCGTGCCGTACGCGGCCGTCTTGCCGCTCTTCGCATGCGTGACGACGCCATTCGCGGTCGTGAGCTCGCTCGCGGGCACCTTCCAGCGGGCCGCCGCGGCCGATACCAGCATCGCGCGGGCCTTGCCGCCGGCTTCGCGCAGTTGCTGCCACGAGTTCGACATGGCCGAGCTGCCGCCCGTGCCCTGCATCGTGCCGAACGCGAGGTTCGCATAGCGTTTCGCATCGGCGGGCGCGCTTTCGACGCGCACGTGCGACCAGTCGGCGTCGAGCTCCTCGGCGACGATCGTCGCGATGCCCGTATATGCGCCCTGGCCCATTTCGACGTGCTTCGCGATGACCGTGACGGTGCCGTCGGGCGTGACGCGCAGGAATGCATTCGGCGCGAAACCGGCGGCGGGCGCGGTTGCGGCGAGCGCGCGGCGGCCGAAGCCGCTGAAGTCGAAGCCGATGGTCAGGCCGACTGCGGCCGCGGCGCCCGCGGCCTTCAGGAACGTGCGGCGCGACGGACGCACCGACCCGGTGTTGTCGAGTTCGATCGTCATGGTCAGGCTCCCAGCGTCGCGGCCGCGTCGTGGATCGCCGCCCGGATGCGGGCGTAGGTCGCACAGCGGCACAGGTTGCCGTTCATCGCGGCGTCGATGTCCGCGTCGGTCGGCTTCGGGTTCTGTTCGAGCAGCGCGGTGGCCGACATGATCTGGCCGGACTGGCAGTAGCCGCACTGCGGCACCTGCAGCTTGACCCAGGCGGCCTGCACGGCCTGCGCGGGCTTGCTCTGCAGGCCTTCGATCGTCGTGACGTGCTTGCCCGCGATGCCGGCGAGCGGCAGCACGCACGAGCGGACGGCCTGGCCTTCGAGATGCACGGTGCACGCGCCGCACTGCGCCATGCCGCAGCCGAACTTCGTGCCGGTCAGTCCCGCGTGTTCGCGAATCGCCCAGAGGACGGGCATCGACGGATCGGCGTCGAGCGTGACGTTCTTGCCGTTGAGGACAAACGAGGTAGGCATTGTGATTGTCTCCGTGGGGAAAACCCGGCATGCGCCCGGTCAGCGGGCAGTGTGCGCGAGGCATCGGTTTTTGCGTCTACCCAATCCTGCAAATTTATTGAACAATCCTGCAAATCCCCGGCAGGTCGCGGGCGGTTTCGCTATGCTCCCGCGACATGAGGAAATCTATCGAGGAAGCGTCATGGACATGACCGATATCGTGGCGTCGCGCGAATCCGGGCAGCGCGAGCTGGCGACGCTGATCAGCCGTTTCGCGCCCGCGGACGGCTCGCATTCAACGGCCGTGCCGGGTTTGATGCTGCACCGGCACACGCGGCCGGTCGATCTCGGCTGCGGTGTGTCGCGCGCCGCGCTCGTGATCGCCGCGCAGGGATCGAAGCGCGTGATCGTGGCCGGCCAGGCCTACGAGTACGACGCGCAGAATTGCCTGATTACCTCCATCGACTTGCCGATCCTGTCGCGCGTGACGCGCGCGTCGCCGGACGCGCCGTACCTGTGCCTGTCGCTGACGCTCGATCCGCAGCGCATCGTCGAGCTCGCGGCCGAGATGCGGCTGCCCGAACCGGACGCGGGCCCCGAAGGCGAGGGGATCGCGCTTGCCGAGCTGACGCCGCCGCTGCTCGATGCCGCGCTGCGGCTGATGCGACTGCTCGATACGCCGGCCGACATTGCGGTCGTCGCGCCGCTGATCGAAAAGGAACTGCTGTACCGGCTGATGACGAGCGGGCAGGGCACGCGGCTGCGGCACATGGCGATCGCGGGCAGCCAGACGCACCGGATCGCCCGCGCGATCGAATGGATCCGCGATCACTTCGCCGAGCCGATGCGCGTCGAGTCGCTCGCGCAGGCGGTCAACATGAGCGTGTCGTCGCTGCACCATCATTTCAAGCACGTGACGACGCTGAGCCCGCTGCAGTACCAGAAGCAGTTGCGGCTGCACGAGGCGCGGCGGCTGCTGCTGCGGCAGGGCGGCGACGTCGGGTCGGTGGCCGCCGTCGTCGGCTACGAGAGCGCGTCACAGTTCAGCCGCGAATACAGCCGGCTGTTCGGCGCGCCGCCGATGCGCGACGTCGTGCAGTTGCGCAGGAAGGAACTGCTCGGCTGACGGCAGATCGCTGAAAGCCCGCGCGCCGTCGATCGCCGCGCGTGTCATCGGGCGACCACCGTCGTCTGCAGGAAGGGGGCGCCGCCCGTCACCAGGACGCGCTGACCGGCGCGCGTCTCGAGCGCGACCCTGTCATTCATGGCTTTCTTCTTCGTCGAGCAGATCGAGGAACCCCACGTCGATTTGCTCGACGGCGGTGCGCACGCGTTCCATCCCGCTGCACGGGTAGCGCTTCGGCAAGCGCCGGCTCGCGTGGGCCGAGGTCGACGAAGCGCCGCGACAGGCGCTCCGGTTTCGTTGGCTACCCCGTTGATGCTTGAACGACGCGCACGTCGATCGATCGGTGGTGATCTTCATCGCCTTTTCCCCGATACGCGGATTGACGAGCAGGCCGCCGTCCGTGATCTTGTGCCTCGGCGTGCCGCTCGGTGAGAGCCGGAAATCAGGCAATCGGCATGCCATGAACGATGCCGTCGCGATGCGCAGGGGAGCGGCGCCGCGATTGCCGCGCGATATGCGCGCTTCTGTTTCATACATGTATCGTGGGGACAGAAAAGCGGGCGGGTCAATTGCCGGAAAGATGCGATTCGATACGACGAAAAGCACGATGAATCAGGATTTTGCGGGAATGGCGTCTTCAAAAAGGTGTTGAGTTTGAATGTTTCATCAATGAGAGGTGCATGGGTAGCGGCTTAAAAATGCATTCCAGAATGCACCGCGACGCGGGTGATTCGGTGCATGAAAGTCGTGGCGAATGAAAATGAAAAAGTGATGTGCGGCGCGACGGGTCGCGAGTTTTCATTTGTTTTAATTGTTACGCAGACACGAAGTTTTCATTTTTACGGTTCATTTCGGCCATCGAATAGGGTGTGATCCTGTCGGTATTTTCACGGATGAATCAAATTCGTTCCGGTCATCAGGGGAAACGCGTGTCGACGGCTCGTCGGAGGCTGCTGCGCCGGGCTTTCGGTGGCCGGTGCCGGCCGAATCGATTCTCGTTTGTGACGGCACGGAAAGGGGGCGCACATGCCGCACCCCCCGGTTTGCAGGCGGAAATGCCTGCGCTGCCTGCCTTGCACGGCAGCCCGGTTCTCAGGTTTGAAACACTCGTTCATCCGGCCGTCCGGCGCGGGCCCGTCGGCCGGATTCGTCCGTCTAATCCGGCGATTGCGTCGCGGCGCTCAACGATCCGAGCGGGTGTCAGACTGTTATTGCGATACATTCCTGAAACAAAAAATGTCGTTCCCGGCGCTGCGTGCCGCCGTGTCGGCCGTTTGCCGCGCGCAATCTGCGGTGGAATATCGCGTGGCACGCTGCTTGCGACATTCGACGTACCGGCGGGCGGCTGAAACGAAGTAACAAAGCGGTGGGGCGGCCAACTCGTCAATAAGCAGTCGGGGAAACGGCGATGAAGACCATAAGCTGTAAATTGATCGACGCGTACTTTGCGCATCATTGGGGTAGTCGGAAAGGCCGGGGTGACGCTCGCGACGCTGTGCCAGCTTCGCGAGTTGCGCTGTCCCGGTTTCTTGCCCGCCGCACGCTTCGCGTGCTGGCGCGGTTGTCGCGTTTGTCGCGCCGCACGGCAGTCGGGCGACAGCGATACTCGCTCTCATTCAGTTCACCCGGATGGATCAGGCTGTTCGTGCCGGACAGCGTGATGCCGATTCGTCTTCGGTCAAGCCGGGTCGCTTCGATCGCGCCTGGCCCATGCGGGCGCCGGCCAGAGTAGATCGAGCGCCCGTCGGCCGGAATATCCGGAAGACTTTTCATCGTCAGCTCAGGGAGAAGCCATGCCACCTGGCTGCAATGCGGGCCCGTCGTCGCTCCGGTAAATGGGGTGTTTTCAACGACGCTGCATTTTGCGGTGGTTAATGTATTGGCGTATTGGCGAATTTTCGATTCCGGAATGGGATGCCGCATGTCGGTATGCCATCCGGCGGGGTTTCGAATATCGCAAGCCGGAAAGATTTTTAAATCGTTCCGGCCTATCAAGCAATGGTGTTTTAGGTTCACGGCCAATGTTCATAAAAATAATAGAAAACACCTACCAAAAAAATTTGGATAACAAAAAATCTCGAAGCTAAGCTTCGTCTGGCAAAAATCTCAAAAAAACGTGATTGAAAAGGAAGTAAGAATTTATTGATTAGATAGTGATCCTTAATTTTTGAGGATTGCTCAAGTCGGGAAGATTGATGGCGTGCGATCTTCCTGATTCACTCCGTCCACGCCGTTTTGGAGTCGACCATGAAGAAGCTTCTGATTGCAGCAGCAGTTCTGGCGGTTTCGGGTGCAGCGTTCGCGGGCAGCGGCACGGTGTCGGGCAGCAGCTCGACGAGCGGCGGTTCGACGGCAGCTGGCGTTGCAGGGTTCGGTCATTTCACCGCAACCGATTCCGGCTCGGCACTCGGTGCAGCCGGCGCACTGGCCGGCGGCCCGGGCAGCGGTTCGATCTCGTACACGAACCACACCCAAACGTCGTCGGTTGGCGGCTTCGGCTTCGGCGGCGCACAAGCCACCGGCACCAGCGGCGCGAATGCCGGTTCGATCGGCTGGACGTATCACCACTAAGCCGCGACGCGTAGCGTTCGTCATTGGCTGGCGGTACGGATGCCGGGTTTCGTCCGATGGGGGGCAGGCCCGGCTCCGCCACCGCCGAACTTCATCACAGCAAGGGATTGCTATGAAAGCCAACGTGATATTAGCGACAGCGCTCACCGTCTTATCGTCGGTTGCCATGGCTGCGGGACTGTCCACGACCAACCAGACGCAATCCGTTGCGTCGGGTGTTTCAGGGTCGGTGCTGGTCGGGTCCGGCAGCTATACCAGCAACTCGACTTCGACGGCGGGTGCAAGCGCTGGCAGTACGGTGACACCCGCTGGTTCCGTCGGTACGGCATCCGCCTTCCACAACTCGACCTCGACGGCCAGCGGTTCGGGCTTGAACGGGGGCGCGTACGCGGCAGGCGGCGGTATCGGTGCCGCAGCCTCGAACGGAGGAAACAGCAGCACGAACGAGAACGCGAATGCGCTATCGGGAGGGGTAACCGCTACGATCGTACTCGGCGCGAACCACTATACGGCTGCGGGCGGAAACGACCAGGGCATTGCCAACGCGGGTGCCGCTGGCCTGACGGGCAGTGGAGGTTCGGGCGCGATCGCGGGTTCGAATCACTACAACTCGTCGACCGTGTGGAGTACCGGTCCGGCCGGCTCGCCGTCCGCGGCGGGCGGAAGCCAGGGCAGTTCAAGTGCGACCGGAAGCAGTCATTAGTCAGGTGTGGGGGGACCAGTTTCCCAGCGACGCTGGTCTCTTTTCCCCACATTGTTGTCACGTAAGGAGTTGGCATGAAGCAGAAACTGATTGCCGCCGCTCTGATGCTCGCGTCTCTGACGGCGTATGGCGCTGACCGTATTGCCGACGACGTGCAATCGAATTTGCAGACGTCAAACAAACCTGACCAGACAATCAAACCGTCAGAACAACAAACGCTTTCTTCGGGCAGTGCCATCGGCGGACCCGACGCCCAGCAGTGGCAGGGCATGTCGGCAGGCTCATGGTCCCAGCTGGGCAACGGCTGGAAGCAGTTCGGGGAAGCAGGCAAAGCTGAAGGGAATCAGGGGAACTAGTACGGTTGCCTGGGTGGGAGGTCAAACCTCGTCCGGAGAGTGAAATGAACAGCAACAGGATCAAGGTGGCATGCGCTGCGATGTTTGCGATGACCACGATCGGCGCCCAGGCGCAAACCGCCGACTCGACTTCGAGCTCGCAGTCGTCGACATCGTCGACGGCCATCAGCCAGGGCGGCGGCTCGAGCATGAGCACGAACACGAACACGAACACCACGAGCTCGCGCGGCGGCAATGCCACCAGCTCCAGCGGGGTTCGCGGCAGCGGCAATTCGAGCGTGAACGTGAACGTGACGATGCCGTCCGGCACGAGTGGCGGTTCGAACGTGACGCCGCAGAGCGTCAGTTCGCTGCAGTCGTCCGGCGCACCCGGCACCAACCCGTACAACACCCAGACCTCGGAAAACGTCAATTACTCCGGCACGCAGACGATCAAGACGAACCCGTCGATCCAGGCGCCGGGCCTGACGACCACGCTGTCCGATACCTGCATGGGCTCGGTGAGCGTCGGCGTGTCGTTCCCGGGGTTCGGCGCGACGGGCGGCACGACGCTGGTCGACCAGGCCTGCGTGCGCCGTCTCGATGCGCGTGAATTCCGTGCGATGGGCCTGACCGACGTGGCGCTCGCGCTGCTCTGCCAGAGCGACGCGAACCGGCGTGCGGTGGAAGCAACCGGGCACCTGTGCCCGGGCACGACCGCGCCGCTCGCCCGTTCGAACGTGGCGCCGAGCGCGGAAGCGACGGTCGCCGACGACGAGAAGTATCGCGATCCGATCGTGCGCGACCGCATGGGCTTGCCGCCGCTCGGCGCTGCCGCGCCGGCACCGGCGAAGCCCCGTCCGGTGGCGACGTCTTTTGTGCAGGCCGCACCCGTGTCGGTTCCGGTGCCCGTGCCGTCGATTGCGCCGATTGCCGCCGCCCCGGCTGTCGCAGCAGCCGCACCGGCGGTGGCAGCGCCTGCCGTTGCGGCCGCTCCGGCCGTCGCAGCCCCCGCCGTTGCAGCCGCGGCACCGGCCGTAGCCGCAGCACCTGCGGCGGCTGCCGCACCTGCTGCGTCGGTCGTCCCGGCGGCTGCGATTGCTGCCGTGCCGGCTGCCGCCGTGATCGCCGCACCGGCAGTCGCGGACAAGGCGTCGCAAGCACCTGCCGCACCGGTCGCCGACACGAAGGCATCCGAACCCGTGCAGCCCGTGGCCGACAAGGCACCGGAACCCGCACCGGTGGTTGCCGAGAAGGCGCCCGAACCTGCACCGGTGGTTGCTGACAAGGCGCCCGAGCCCGCACCGGCGGTCGCCGACAAGGCACCGGAACCCGCACCGGCAGTCGCCGACAAGGCACCGGAGCCCGCACCGGTGATTGCCGACAAGGCGCCCGAGCCGATGCCCGCCGCGACCGACAACGCCGCGCAGGCCGCTGCGGCACCGGCTGCGGACACGACGCCGGCCGCTGCCGTCGTCGCGGCGCCCGCAGCGGAAGCCGCGATGCCTGCCCCCGTGGCCGATGCGAAGGCCGCCGAGCCGGCACCGGTCGCCGCGGAAGCGCCCGCAGCGGAAGCCGCACAGCCTGCCGTAGCCGCGGCGCCTGCCGACGCAAAGGCGCCGGAAGCAGCGGCTGCGCAGCCCGCCGACATGCCCGCGTTGTCCGATCCGGCGCAAGCATTGCCGCCGGCTTCGATCGACCAGCAGGCCGCACCGGCGGCACCGGTCGTGCCGGCTCCGGCGGTCATCTCGACGAGCACGTCGTCGTAAGCACGCGGGTCGGTTTCCCGTGTGACCGGAACACCGGTCGCACGGGCGACGTTCGAACCCGATGCCCGACGGTCGTTTCCTGTTTGACGGGTGTTGATCCCATCCCCGAGGTCAACACCTCTTTTTGCCTGACGAGGATGCAAGGAGGCCTCAATCATGAGGATCTTTTTGGTCGCTCTGTTGTTGTACAGCGCACAAGCCGCGGCGCAGTCGGTATTTCAGAACCCGGCGGTCTTCGTGATCCTGGGCGAGCAGACTGCCGCGAACGCCGTGAGCGTCCAGCAGGCGCTGTCGACGCTCGGTCGCGCCGACAACACGGCATGCGCACCGATGATGATGATCGGCGATCCGCAGATGGTCTACATGATGCCGGAGGAAGGTCATGCCCCGTCGTGGCAATCGCCGGTGTACGGCCGTGGCGCGCCGTTCGAAGCGCAGAAGGGGCCGACGTCGACCGGCAAGACGGTCGGCGCGATGCAGCATGCCGAGGACATGCAGACGCAGCCATGGAGCGACGGCAGCGCGATCACGCAGAAGATCGCCGGCGAGTCGAACGTGACGGCGGCGGATCGGGTGAGCGGGTGGCAGCGCAACGGGCTCGGCTCGATCGAGACGGCCCCTGCGACGGAGGTGACGGTGAACGGCAAGACCTACCGCGCCTATCGTGACGACCTCAACCGTTCAGCGAAGCCGGTCGTCGAGCCGCAGATCTACTTGCAGCGCGTCGTGTTCTGCCGATAACGAAACATCAATCCGAGGACGGCCCGGCACTGCGCCGCGGGACCAAGATGTCCCGCCCCGCGCGATCCGGCGACGGCCGTCTCGACAACTCATCCAAGCGACGAGGCCATCGTGAACTATTGCTGCCAGATCAGGGTGTCGGGCCCGCAGGATCTCGAACGCGATGCGGGTACGGCGCCGTTCGTCGCCGTCCGGCGCAACCATGTCGTACCGTCGCGGCCGCTCGTCTACCTGTCGCAGCAGCACGATGCCGCGCTCGTCGACTGCCTCGCGCTACGCGGCTGGGACGTGTGGCGCGCGAAAACCGTTGCGGACGCACTGAATCTCGTCAGGGTGAACCGTCCGCATGCGGGCATCGTCGATTTCGGCGGCTTCGCGTCGCCCGACGTCATGGCGTTCGAGACGCTGCTGCGCGATCCGCGCGTCGGCTGGGTCGCACTCGCCGACCACGAGCGGCTGCGGAACCTCACCGTCGCGCGCCTGATTCGCCACTGCTGCTTCGACTACGTGCGCAATCCGAACGCCTATACGACGATCGGCTATCTGGTCGGCCATGCATACGGAATGCTGAAGCTCGCGGACGGCAGCCCGGACGCCGATGCGGCGCCCCCCGGCGGCACGATGATCGGCTCGTGCGACGCAATGCGCCGGTTGTTCGCGACGATCCGCAAGGTCGCGAACACGGACGCCACCGTCTTCGTCGCCGGCGAATCCGGCACCGGCAAGGAGCTGACGGCGGCGGCGATCCACCAGCAGTCGTTGCGTGCCGACGCGCCCTTCGTCGCGGTGAACTGCGCGGCCATTCCGCCGACGCTGCTGCAGGCCGAACTGTTCGGCCACGAGCGCGGTGCGTTCACGGGCGCGCACCAGCGCAAGATTGGCCGGATCGAGGCCGCGCACGGCGGCACGCTGTTTCTCGACGAAATCGGCGACATGCCGTTCGAGAGCCAGGCGAGCCTGCTGCGCTTCCTGCAGGAAGGCACGATCGAGCGGCTCGGCGGGCACGCGTCGATTCCGGTGGATGTGCGGATCGTGTCGGCGACCCATGTCGATCTCGAGGCCGCGATGCAGGCGGGGCGGTTCCGTGCTGACCTGTACTACCGCCTGTGCGTGCTGCGCATCGACGAGCCGCCGCTGCGCGTGCGCGGCCGCGACATCATGCTGCTTGCCGACTACGTGCTGCGGCGCTATCGCGGCGACTGTTCGCACCGGATTCGCGGCTTCACGCCGTGCGCGATCGAAGCGATCCACAACTACCCATGGCCCGGCAACGTGCGCGAGCTGATCAACCGGATCCGGTTCGCGGTCGTGATGACGAACGGCCCGATGATCTCGGCTGCGGATCTCGAACTGAACGCGTACACGTCGCGACGGCCGCCGACGCTCGCGGAAGCGCGCCGGCAGGCCGAGCGGCACGCGATCGAGGAAACGCTGATGCGCCACCGCCACCAGCATGCGGACGTGGCGGCCGAGCTGGGCATCTCGCGCGCGACGCTGTATCGGCTGATGACCGCGCACGGGCTGCACAGTTGACGCGCTGCGGCAAACCGCCGCTCAAGACCGCGCGATGCCGGCCGTTAAGACAGGAAACGGCCCGTCCGGACCGCCGCTGCAGCCATGTCGCTCGCGGCCGGCACGCGGCGCATCACGCTTATCCGAGGTTACCGTGGCAGAGTGCAGTCACTGCGGCAGGACGTTCCTGGTCGGCGGGCGGTCGATCGACGGCCGCCGCTATTGCCGTCCGGCATGCGCGCAAGCGCATCCGATCGTCGTCGAGGCGGAGCGGGTGCCCGACGCGAAAGTCTGGGAGTACGTGCACGACTGGCGTTACGGGCCATGCCCGATCTGCGGTCGCGACGACCTGCCGGTCGATGTCCATGCGTCGCATCGCGTCGTGTCGCTGCTGTTCGTCACGCGCTGGGCGACGCGGCGCCATGTATGCTGCCGGCGTTGCGGCCGCAGGAAGCAGGCGGTCGCGCTGCTGGCTTCGGCCGCGTTCGGCTGGTGGGGGCTGCCGTGGGGCCTCGTGCTGACGCCGATCCAGCTCGTGCGCAATGCGCTCGGGCTGGCCGCGCGCGACCCGGCGGTCGCGACGCAGCAGTTCGAAGAGCTCGTGCGGCGCAAGCTGGCGGCGCGCAGGCTGCGGCGCGCACGGCAGGGCGCCGGCGCCTGAGCGCGCGGCCCGGCGCGCCGCGCGCGATCAGGCGGCCGGCCGCTCGAAGCCCGATGCGACCCAGCGCTCGGCGCTGGCCTTGTTGAGCTTGAACCCGGCCGACACCTTCGCTTCGGCCAGCAGCTCGCCATACGGATCGAATGCCTTGAGCTGCGCGTACGGCTCGAACTCGTCCGGCACGATGTCGAGCGTCACCGACACATCCTGGTCGTCCTCGCCCTGAACCGTCACTTCCTTGTGCAGCATCGCGCGCCGCTGCTGCTCGTGCCGCATCAGCACCTCGGTCGCGGTCTTCACGAGCGTGCGGAACGCGTTCGCGTCCATCGGCTTCGGGTTCTTCTTGTCGCGGCCCATGGTCCACGGCCCGACGAGCGCGGGCTCGGACTCGCCGTCCTTGATCATCTCGACGGCCCAGCCGTCGTCGTCTTCGTTCTTGATGATGCGCGCCGTCCAGCCGTTGTCGCGCCAGAGGCCGTCTTCGTGGATGGTGGTGTCGTCGGGTTGCAGGTCGGATTCGGTCATGAGGAAAGCGGGGGTGCGGGCAACCGGCAAACGGGCGGTGGCGCGCGGCCGGCATCGGCGCGTCGCTCGCCGCCGGTGGCCCGGCGCGGGATGCAAAGGCGTCGATTTTACCTGCTGGCCGGTCGCTTGGCCGCATTGGCCGCCACGCTGGCCATTTGGCCGATGTCCGCAGAGGCTGGCTCCGATGTGTCGGGCATTCGAACCGGCACAAATTTCAAACTCGTATGACGTCCCTGACGGTCGATCCCGATGCCGTCCGATATCCCGCCTGAGCACGGCTTCGTAGAATCGATGGTCAGGCTAAAAATAGCCTGAACTTTCTTTCAACGCCGAACCGGCCGTGCGCGTTCCGTGTCGCGCGGCCGATGAACCACCTGGAACTGCGCATGAGGAAATTCAATGTTCGCGTCGTTTTCGCGTACGACTGGCCGTTGACGCTGGCCGGCATCGAGCAGGTCGCGGGCAGCGGCTGTGCGATCGAACTCGTCGCGATGTACCGGAGCGTGGCCGAACTGGTCGCATCGCTCGGCGGTGTCGACTGCGATGTCGTGCTGGTCGACTATGCGATCCGGGCAGACGGGCAGATGGACGGCCTTGCGCTGTTCGACTGGCTGCGGCGCACGCGTCCGAACGTCGGGATCGTCGCGCTGGTCGCGAACGAGAACCCGCTGATCTTCGGGTCGATCCTCGCGATTGGCGGCGTGAGCGTCGTCAGCAAGTTCGACGAGGTCGGCCATATCGTCACGGCCATTCATTCGAGCTACAGCGGCGGGCGTTACCTGTCGCCGCTCGTCAGGCGCGCGGTCGATGCGTCCGGCGAGCGCGGCGACGCGTCCGTGAAGCTGTCGGCGCGCGAGATCGAGGTCATTCGCCTGTACTTGTCAGGGGTGCCGATCAAGACGATCGCGCAGCGTCTGAGCAAGGGCAAGCAGACGGTCAGCGCACAGAAGATCAGTGCGATGAAGAAGCTTGGTGTGAGCAACGACGTCGAGCTGATCCAGCGGGCGGCGGGGTTGGGGCTTGGTGGGGCGTCAGGCATGTCGAGGGATGCTTGCTGAACGTCACGTGATGACATATCAGCCGGAACCTGAACCCCGTACCGAAGACGCAGTGACCTGCCACGGGACACCAACATAAGCTCGCGCAATGCGAGCTTTCTTGTTCCTGCTTTTCCAGTGCCACCGACCACGATTGGTAGAACGCGCGGATGGTGGTTCCCAAACATCCAGACATCGGAACCCGCCACCCCGCACCGATCGTCGTTACCGAGAGGGCCAAACAAGGCCTACGCCGGCAACGCAAACCGCGTCACCGCATCCCGCAACGCCTCGGCCTGATCGCGCAGCGAATGCGCGGCGGCCGCGGCTTCCTCGACCAGCGCCGCGTTCTGCTGCGTCACCTGGTCCATCTCGCCCACCGCGCGATTGACCTGCTCGATCCCGGCGCTCTGTTCGCGCGACGCATGGCTGATCTCGTCGAGGATCTCGTTCACGCGCCGCACCGACTGCACGATCTCGGCCATCGTCTCGCCCGCGTGCGTGACGAGCGCCGCGCCTTGCTCGACGGTCTCGTTCGACGACACGATCAGCGACTTGATCTCCTTCGCGGCCGTCGCCGAACGTTGCGCGAGCGAGCGCACCTCGGCGGCGACCACCGCGAAGCCACGGCCCTGTTCGCCGGCGCGCGCAGCTTCAACCGCCGCATTCAGCGCGAGGATGTTGGTCTGGAACGCGATCCCGTCGATCACGCCGATGATGTCGCCGATCTTGTGCGAGCGGTCGGTGATCTCGTTCATCGTGCGCACGACGTCGTCGACCACCGCGCTGCCGCGCGTCGCGACCTGCGCGGCCTGGCCGGCGAGCGACGCGGCCTGCGCGGCGCTGTCCGCGTTCTGCTTCACGTTCGCGGTCATCTGGTCCATGCTCGACGCGGTCTGTACGAGTGCGGCCGCCTGTTCCTCGGTGCGCTGCGACAGGTCCGTGTTGCCCGACGCGATCTCGCTCGCGCCCACATTGATGTTCTCGGTGCCCATCCGCACGCGCGACACCATGTCGATCAGGCCGCCCTGCATCGTGTGCAGCGCATGCAGCAGGCTGCCGCGATCGTCCTGCTTCACGGTGACGCGCGCGGTCAGGTCGCCCTGCGCGATGCGTTGCGCGGCGTCGAGCGCCACTTCCAGCTCGCCGCCGAGGTTCGCGCGCACGCTTTTCAGCACGAGCACCATCACGGCGGTCGCGATCCCGCCGAGCACGGCCGTCATCGCGAGCCAGCGGCCCACGCTCTCCAGCACTGCCGAGCGTACGTCGTTCATGTACATGCCGGTCACGAGATACCAGTCCCACGGCGCGAAGCGCTGCACCGCGCTGGTCTTGTCCTGCGGCTTGTCGGCGCCCGGCTTCGGCCACAGATACTCGACGAAGCCCTTGCCGCCTTCCTGGTTGCCGGCCTTCACGATCTCGACGAACAGGTGCTTGCCGTTCGGATCGGTGAAATTCGACACGTCCTTGCCGTTGAGCTCGGACTTGATCGGATGCATCACGATCACCGGCTTCGAGTCGTTGATCGAGATGTAGCCGTCGGCGCCGTGGCGCATCGCGGCGATTGCCTCGAGCGCCTTCTGCTTCGCTTCGGCCTCCGGCAGCGCGTTCTGCTGCGACAGCTTGTAGAAATGGTCGGTCACGCTCGCGGCCTGCGCGACCAGCGACGCGAGCTGTTCGCGGCGATCCGTGATCATCGATGCGCGCGTCTGCCATGCGCCGAGCCCGGCGATCACGAGCAGGCCGAGCCAGAGGATGACGATCATCGAGGCGAGTTTCTGATTCAGGGAAAGGTTGCGCATGGTGTGTGGTCGGTCGTGGAAGCTCACCGGAACGGCGTGACGGGATAAGTGTCTTGACGGCGCCCGGCGGGCATTACCGTAGACGGGTTATCCCTAGGAACCGGTACCGTGAATGCATGCCTCTCATGACGACAAGGGTATCTATGCATATGCATAACGGGTATCGCTATACTCTCGGGGCGATGGCGTGCGCGCCGCGCGTCCGGCTCGGCGGCGCGGCGGCGAATGAAACCGAAAGGAGGCAACGATGCGAATTCTGGTAGTGGGGGCCGGCGCGGTCGGCGGATATTTCGGCGGCCGGCTGGCTGCGGCGGGGCGCGACGTGACGTTCCTGGTGCGCGACGGCCGCGCGGCCGCGCTGGCGCGCGACGGGCTGCTGATCCGCAGCCCGCGCGGCGACCTGACGCTCGCGAACGTGCAGACCGTGCGCGCGGGCGATGCGGGTGCCGGCGTCGCGCCGTTCGACCTCGTGCTGCTGAGCTGCAAGGCGTACAGCCTCGACGACGCGATTCAGTCGTGCGCCCCGTTCGTCGGCCCGCAGACGCTGATCCTGCCGATGCTCAACGGGATGCGCCATCTCGAAGTGCTGCGCGACCGGTTCGGCGCCGCCCAGGTGCTCGGCGGGCTGTGCGTGATCGCGGCGACGCTCGATCGCGAGCAGCGCATCGTGCACCTCAACGACACGCACGGGGTCACCTTCGGCGAACTCGCGGGCGGCGAATCGCCGCGCGTGCGCGCGGTGGCCGATGTGCTCGGCGGCGCGGGATTCGATGCGACGCTCAGCGACAACGTGGTCGCGCGGATGTGGGAAAAATGGGTGTTCCTCGCGACGCTCGCCGCGAGCACGTCGCTGTTCCGCGGCTCGGTGGGCGACATTCTCGCCGCGCCGGACGGCCGTCGCCTGCTGGAGACGATGCTCGCCGAATGCAGCGCGATTGCCGAGCACAACGGCCACCGGCCCGAGCCGGCCGCCATCGAGCGGATGCAGCGGATGGTGCTGACGCCGTCGCCGCTGACCGCGTCGATGCTGCGCGACGTCGAGAACCATGCGCGCGTCGAAGCCGATCACGTGATCGGTGATCTGCTCGCGCGCCGCGATCCGCAGGCGGTCGATGCCTTGTCGCTGCTGCGAATCGCGTACAACCACCTGAAGGCATACGAAGTGCGGACGGCGCGCGAGCACGCGGCCGCGTAAGCAGCGGAGCGGGCGGCCGTCCGGCCGTTCCGCGCTGCACAAATTTGCCGTCCGGCGCCGGATGTGGTCGGGATGCGCAAAAAAGTATCGGAAATCAGGCGTAAAGTTGGTGGAGCCGGGCGCTCGATCGACCTACATTGCTTCCCATGCGACCGGGCGCGTCGCCGTGTGAAATACGCGGTGCACGCGCGCCACGAACCGGCCAGCGAGACATGGGAATGGAGACGCCAACATGATGCACCCCGATCTGGAAGTGGTCGACGTGCGACGCGACGAGTCGTTCAAGGTCTGGTCGCACGGCTATCCGTATCGCACGATCCGCTGGCACTTCCATCCCGAATTCGAACTGCACCTGATCGTCGCGACGCGCGGCAAGTATTTCGTCGGCGACCACATCGGTTCGTTCGGCCCGGGCCATCTCGTGCTGCTCGGCCCGAACCTGCCGCACAACTGGGTCAGTGACATGGCCGAAGGCGAAACCGTCGAGCGTCGCAATCTCGTGATCCAGTTCGACCCGGCGTTCGTGCGCCGTTGCATGGACGCGTTTCCCGAATGCCGCGACGCGCAGGCGCTGCTCGACGATGCGCGGCGCGGGGTCGGCTTCGACGCGGCGACCAGCGCCGCGATCGCGCCGCTGTTCGACGAACTGCTGGGCGCGCGCGGCATGCGCCGCATCGCGCTGTTCATGACGATCCTCGAACGGCTGTGCGGAGCGGCCGAACGCACGCTGCTCGCGAGCCCCGCGTACGACCAGGCCGACGTCACGCCCACGCGGCTCAGCCATGCGCTGTCGTATATCGGCAAGAACCTCGCATCCGAGCTGCGCGAATCCGATCTCGCGCAACTGACCGGGCAGAGCGTCAGCGCGTTCTCGCGTGCGTTCCACCGCCAGACGGGCATGCCGTTCGTGCAGTACGTGAATCGTCTACGGATTGAGTCCGCGTGCCAGATGCTGCTCGCCGACGACGCGAGCATCACCGATATCTGTTTCCAGGCCGGCTTCAACAACGTGTCGAACTTCAACCGCCAGTTCCGCGCGGTGAAGGGGATGGCGCCGTCCGAATTCCGCGCGCTGCAGCGCCTGAACGCGCGCAGCCGCGAACTCGCGCTGCACGCGGCGCCCACCGGCAATCCGCTGCCGCCGCGTGTCGTCACACCGGGCATCCCGGCGCTCGCACCGCAGCCCGGATGATCGCGGGGCCGCGGCCCGCCTGAATTTTCCACACCGTTTCACCCAGCGCAATCGCGTCGCCCACGTCGCGAGGGGCGCGTTCACTCACGAAAAAGCCGCACACATAACCGGAGACACCGTCATGACGCATGCATCGCCCGCTTCATCCCCCCGCCGCGCCGCCCGCATGGCGGCGATTGCCGCGCTCGCCGCCGCGGCCTGGCTGCCCGCTGCCGCCGTGCAGGCCGCGCCGTTGCGCATCGGCATGACGTTCCAGGAGCTGAACAACCCGTATTTCGTGACGATGCAGAAAGCGCTGAACGACGCGGCCGCGTCGATCGGCGCGCAGGTCGTCGTCACCGACGCGCATCACGACGTCAGCAAGCAGGTGAGCGACGTCGAGGACATGCTGCAGAAGAAGATCGACATCCTGCTCGTGAACCCGACCGATTCGACCGGCATCCAGTCGGCGATCACGCAGGCGAAGAAGGCCGGCGCGGTGGTCGTGGCCGTCGATGCGAACGCGAACGGCCCGGTCGATTCGTTCGTCGGCTCGAAGAACTACGACGCGGGCGTGATGTCGTGCGACTACCTCGCGAAAGCGATCGGCGGCAGCGGCGAAGTCGCCATTCTCGACGGCATCCCGGTCGTGCCGATTCTCGAACGCGTGCGCGGCTGCAAGGCCGGGCTCGCGAAATACCCGAACGTGAAGCTGGTGGATACGCAGAACGGCAAGCAGGAGCGCGCCACCGCGCTGTCGGTCACGGAAAACATGATCTCCGCGCATCCGAACCTGAAGGGTATCTTCAGCGTGAACGACGGCGGCGCGATGGGCTCGCTTGCCGCGATCGAGAGTTCGGGCAAGGACATCAAGCTGACGAGCGTCGACGGCGCGCCCGAGGCGATCGCCGCGATCCAGAAGCCGAATTCGAAGTTCATCGAGACGACCGCGCAGTTCCCGGCCGACCAGGTGCGCATCGCGCTCGGCATCGCGATCGCGCGCAAGTGGGGCGCGACGGTGCCGAAGGCGATTCCCGTCGACGTGAAGGTGGTCGATCGCGGCAACGCGAAGGGCTTCAGCTGGTGAACGACGAGCGATGCGACGCGAAGGGCGGCGGCACGGCCGGCGCTCTTCGCACGGAGAAGCCGATGGACACGATACTCAGGCTGAGCCACATCACGAAAAGCTTTCCGGGCGTGAAGGCGTTGTCCGACATCGATCTGGAAATTGCGCGCGGCGAGATCCATGCGCTGCTCGGCGAGAACGGCGCGGGCAAGTCGACGCTGATGAAGATCCTGTGCGGCATTCATCAGCCGGACGCCGGCACGATCGAGATCGACGGCACCGCCCGCCATTTCGCGGACTATCACGACGCGGTCGCGGCAGGCGTCGGCATCGTGTTCCAGGAATTCAGCCTGATTCCTCACCTCGATGCCGTCGACAACCTGTTCCTCGGCCGCGAGCTGCGCAATCGCTGGGGCGCACGCGACCGCAAGCGGATGCACCACGCGGCGGCCGCGATCTTCGCGCGGCTCGGCGTCGCGATCGATCTCGATGCGCCGATCCGCGCGCTGTCGGTCGCGCAGCAACAGTTCGTCGAAATCGGCAAGGCGCTGTCGCTCGACGCGCGCATTCTGATCCTCGACGAACCGACCGCCACGCTCACGCCGGCCGAGGCCGAGCACCTGTTCGCGATCATGCGCGAGCTGAAGCGGCAGGGCGTCGCGATGATCTTCATCTCGCATCATCTCGACGAGATTTTCGCGGTGTGCGACCGCATCACGGTGCTGCGCGACGGCCAGTACGTGGCGACGACCGACGTCGCGCGCACGGACGTCGAACAGCTCGTGCGGATGATGGTCGGCCGCCGGATCGAAAGCAGCTTTCCGCCGAAGCCGGCGCGCGCGGCCGATGCACCGCCGGTGCTGGAGGTCAACGAACTGCAGATCGAACGCGGTGGCCCGGTGAACCGCTTCACGCTGCATGCCGGCGAGATCCTCGGCTTCGCCGGGCTGGTCGGCTCGGGGCGCACGGAAACCGCGCTCGCGGTGATCGGCGCGACGCGGGCACATCGCAAGGACGTGCGCGTGCGCGGCGCGGCCGCTAAGCTCGCCGATCCGGCCGACGCGTTGCGCGCGGGCATCGGCATCCTGCCGGAAAGCCGCAAGACGGAAGGGCTCGTCACGTCGTTCTCGATTCGCGACAACATCTCGCTGAACAACCTCGGCAAGTACCGGTCGATGCGCTGGCTGATCGACCGGCGCGGCGAGGCGCGCACGACGCACGACGTGATGCGGCGCGTCGGCGTGAAGGCGCCGTCGATCCACACCGAGGTCGCGACGCTGTCCGGCGGCAACCAGCAGAAAGTCGTGATCGCGCGCTGGCTCAACCATCACACGTCGGTGCTGATCTTCGACGAGCCGACGCGCGGCATCGACGTCGGCGCGAAAGCCGAAATCTACGGGCTGATGCGCGAACTCACCGCGCGCGGCTACGCCATCATCATGATCTCGTCCGAGCTGCCGGAAATCGTCGGCATGTGCGATCGCGTCGCCGTGTTCCGGCAGGGCCGCATCGAGGCGACGCTCGCAGGCGACGAGATCGATCCCGACACGGTCATGACCTATGCCACGGCCGGCACGCGAGGAGCCACCCATGAACCTGCATGATTCTTCTTCCACGCGTTCCACGACGCTCGCGGCCACCGCCGGAAACGGCGACGCACCGCCGCCGCGCCCGATGTGGGCACAACTGCGGCGCTCGACGCTGTTCTATCCGCTCGTCGGCCTGATCGTCGTGTGCATCGCGATGATGATCGCGAGCCCGAGCTTCCTGTCCGCCGCGAACCTGGAGAACGTGCTGCGCCAGGTGTCGATCAACGCGATCATCGCGGTCGGCATGACCTGCGTGATCCTGACCGGCGGGATCGACCTGTCGGTCGGTTCGGTGATGGCGCTGTCGGGCACGCTCGCGGCCGGGCTGATGGTCGCGGGTGTGAACGCGGTCGCCGCGCTCGCGATCGGCATCGCGGTCGGCCTCGGTTTCGGCTTCCTGAACGGCGTGTTCGTCGCGTTCGCGGGGATGCCGCCCATCATCGTCACGCTCGCGACGATGGGCATCGCGCGCGGCCTCGCACTGATCTACACGGGCGGCTATCCGATCGACGGCTTGCCCGACTGGGTCGCGTTCTTCGGCAGCGGCAAGGTGTTCGGCATCCAGGCGCCGGTGCTGATCATGCTGGTGGTCTATGCGATCGCGTGGCTGCTGCTCGACCGGATGCCGTTCGGCCGCTACGTGTATGCGATCGGCGGCAACGAGCAGGCGACTCGGCTCACCGGCGTGCGCGTCGCGCGCGTGAAGCTGATCGTCTACACGCTGGCCGGGCTCACGTCGGCGCTCGCCGCGATCGTGCTGACCGGGCGCCTGATGAGCGGGCAGCCGAATGCGGGCGTGGGCTTCGAGCTCGATGCGATCGCGGCCGTCGTGATGGGCGGCACGTCGATCTCCGGCGGGCGCGGAGCGATCCTCGGCACGCTGGTCGGCGCGCTGCTGCTCGGCGTGCTCAACAACGGCCTGAACATGATCGGCGTGAACCCGTATGTGCAGAACGTGATCAAGGGCGGAATCATCCTGCTCGCGATCTACATCAGCCGCGAACGGTCGCGGTAGCGATTCATTCATCAGTCATCCTGATCATCCACGAAAGAGACTATCCATGACGACACCCGAAGCCCAGCCGCGCATGACCGCGGTCGTCTGCCACGGCCCCGAGGACTATCGCGTCGAACAGGTCGCGAAGCCGCACCCCGGCGCGAACGAGCTCGTGATCCGCATCGCCGCATGCGGGATCTGCGCGAGCGACTGCAAGTGCTACACGGGCGCGAAGATGTTCTGGGGCGGCCCGAGCCCGTGGGTGAAGGCGCCCGTGATCCCCGGCCACGAATTCTTCGGCCATGTCGAAGCGCTCGGCGACGGCGCGGCCGAGCATTTCGGCGTGGCGGTGGGCGACCGCGTGATCGCCGAGCAGATCGTGCCGTGCGGCAAGTGCCGCTATTGCAAGTCGGGCCAGTACTGGATGTGCGAAGTGCACAACATCTTCGGCTTCCAGCGCGAGGTGGCCGACGGCGGGATGGCCGAATACATGCGCATTCCGCCGACCGCGATCGTCCACAAGATTCCGCTCGGCGTATCGCTCGAGGATGCCGCGATCATCGAGCCGCTGTCGTGCGCGATCCATACGGTGAACCGCGGCGATGTCCAGCTCGACGACGTGGTCGTGATCGCGGGCGCGGGCCCGCTCGGGCTGATGATGACGCAGGTCGCGCACCTGAAGACGCCGAAGAAGCTCGTCGTGATCGACCTGATCGACGAACGGCTCGAACTCGCACGCGAGTACGGTGCGGACGTGACGATCAACCCGACGCGCGACGACGCGCGCGAGATCGTCAGGTCGCTCACCGACGGCTACGGCTGCGACGTCTACATCGAGACGACCGGCGCGCCGGTCGGCGTGAGCCAGGGGCTCGACCTGATCCGCAAGCTCGGCCGCTTCGTCGAATTCAGCGTGTTCGGCGAGGATGCGACCGTCGACTGGTCGATCATCGGCGACCGCAAGGAGCTCGACGTGCGCGGCGCGCACCTGGGGCCGTACTGCTACCCGATCGCGATCGACCTGCTCGCGCGCGGGCTCGTCACGTCGAAAGGCATCGTCACGCACGATTTCGCGCTCGAGGACTGGGACGACGCGATCCGCGTCGCGAAATCGCCCGAATCGATCAAGGTGCTGCTGAAGCCGGCCCGCTGACGGCCGGCGTGCGCGTCAACGGAGACATCATGGAATACGTCATAGGCGTCGACATCGGTACGCAGAGCACCAAGGCGCTGCTCGTCGACCGGCACGGCACGATCGTCGCGCGGCGCTCGGCCGGCTACCAGCCCGATACGCCGCGCCCGCTGTGGGCCGAGCAATGGCCGCAGGTGTGGTTCGATGCCGTGCTCGCGTGCATCGCGGGCTGCGTGAGCGATGCGCGCGCGCAGGGCGTGCCGTCCGATGCGATCCGCGCGGTGTGCGTGGGCAGCCTGTACGGCGGCTCGGGCATTCCGGTCGACATCGACATGCGGCCGCTCCATCCGTGCCTGATCTGGATGGACCGGCGCGCGACCGCGGAAGTCGACTGGGTCAACGCGAACGTGAACGTCGAGCGGCTGCGCGTGATCACGGGCAACGGCGTCGACAGCTATTACGGCTTCACGAAGATGCTGTGGCTGCGCGACCAGCGGCCGGATGTGTGGGCGAACGTGCGCTACTTCCTGCCGCCGAACGCGTACGTGATCTACCTGCTGACTGGCGAGGTCGCGGTCGATCACAGTTCGGCCGGCAATATCGGCGGCGTATACGACGTCGCGCGCCGCGAGTGGTCCGACGATGCGCTCGACATGCTCGGCATTCCGGCGACGATGATGCCCGAGCGGCTCGTCGAATCGACGGACATCGTCGGCGGGCTGCTGTCGCAATGGACGGAGCAGCTCGGGCTGCCGGCCGGCACGCCCGTCGTCGCGGGCGGCGTCGATGCGGCCGTCGCGACCTTCGCGGCCGGCGCGACGCGCGCCGGTCAGCACGTCGCGATGATCGGCACCAGCATGTGCTGGGGTTACGTCAGCCGGCACGTCGATGCGCGTCACGGGCTCGTCAGCATGCCGCACGTGTTCAACGGGCAGCGCGACCTGTACGTGTTCGGCGGCGCGATCACGGCCGGCGCGTCGGTCGCGTGGTTTCGCGACCAGTTCTGTCGCGCGGAAGTCGATGCGGCGCGCCTGCTGCCGCACGGCGATCCGCACGTGCTGCTCGAGGAGGCGGCCGAAAGCGTGCCGCCGGGCGCCGACGGCGTGCTGTTCCTGCCGTACCTGATGGGCGAGCGCAGCCCCGTGTGGGACGCGAAGGCGAGCGGCGCGTTCGTCGGGCTGAGTCTCGCGCATACGCGCGCGCACCTGTATCGCGCGGTGCTCGAAGGCGTCGCATTCGCGTTGCGGCACAACATCGAGGCCGGCCGGCAAGGCGCGGCGGCGCTCGACGACCGGCTGATCGTCGTGGGCGGGGCCGCGCATTCGGCGCTATGGATGCAGATCATCGCGGACGTGACCGGCTTCCCGGTGTGGACGATCGAGCAGGACGTCGAAGCCGCGATGGGGGCGGCCTTGCTCGCGGGCGTCGGGGCAGGGCTCGTGTCGCACGACGATGCGCAAGGCGGATGGGTCACGCTCGTCGAGCGAGCACGGCCCGACGTCGAACGCGCGAAAGCATATGCGGCGCGCTTTGCGCTTTATACGGCGCTGTATCCGGCGCTCAAACCGATCATGCACGGGTTGCACACGCCATCATGAAGACACGATTCGATTTCGGCGGTTCGCGGGTGCTCGTCACGGGGGCGTCGAGCGGGATCGGGCGCGCATGCGCGGTCGCGCTGGCGCGGGCGGGCGCGCAGGTCGTCGCGGCCGGGCGCGACCTGGCCGCGCTCGATGCGCTGGCCGGCGAGGTCGCGTGCGAGACGATGCAACTCGATGTCGGTGGCGACGAGCATGCGATCGATGCGGCGCTCGCCGCGCACGATGTGTTCGACGGCCTCGTGAATTGCGCGGGGATCGCGTCGCTCGAATCGGCGCTCGAGGTGAGCGCCGCGCATTTCGATCGCGTGATGGCCGTCAATGCGCGCGGCGCGGCGCTCGTTGCTCGGGCCGTCGCACGCAAGATGGTCGCGCGTGACGCGCGCGGTGTCGCGCAGGCGCGGGGCAGCATCGTCAACGTATCGAGCCAGGCCGCGCTCGTCGGGTTGCCCGCGCATCTGAGTTACTGCGCGTCGAAGGCGGCGATGGACGCGATCACGCGCGTGCTGTGCATCGAACTCGGGCCGCACGGCATTCGTGTGAACAGTGTGAACCCGACCGTCACGCTCACGCCGATGGCGCAGTTCGCGTGGAGCGAACCGGAAAAGCGGGCGCCGATGCTGGCCGCGATTCCGCTCGGGCGATTCGCGGAGCCGGACGAGGTCGTCGAACCGATCCTGTTCCTGCTGAGCGATGCGGCGTCGATGGTCAGCGGCGTGTCGCTGCCGATCGACGGCGGGTATACGGCGCGCTAGGCAGCGCCATGCGTCGATGGCGCATGACGGGTACCCGCGGTGAATGCGCGGCCCTGCAGCCCTGTGGCTAGACCGGATCCTTGCTCGGCGGTCCGTCCGGTTGCTGCGGGTTGTCGTGATGGCCTGGCGGCGACGACAGCGGATCGTCTTCCGGGTCGCGGTTCGGGTCGGCCGGTGGCTCGGGCGTCGGGGTCGTGTGGTCGGTCATGGTGAACTCGCGCAGTGCGTGACGGCGGTGGCGCGGCAGGGGCGCCTCGTCTCCGTTATAGCCAATCGGGCGTGCGTTTGCAGCGCGATTGTGGCGGCGGGTGGTCTGTCGTCGGTGCAAACCGCGGACGGGCGGGTTTCAGCAGGATCCCGCTGGTCGCGGCGCTTGCGCTGCTTTGCGTCGCGCGCCTGGTGCGATCCCGGTCAGCGCAAATCCGCCGGTGTATCGACGTCGCGCACGATGCCGGGATCGTCGACGTCGAGCAGTTGCACCGGCGCGCTGGCGAACAGCGCGCGGGCGCCCGTGTCGCCGTCGAGGGCGGCCAGTGCATCGAAATGGTGCGCGGCGAACCCGACCGGATGGCCGCGCACGCCGCGGTGCGCGGGCGCGACGATCGATGCGTTATCGGCTTCGAGCGCTCGCGTGACCGTTTCGTAGGTGGAGGCGGCGATCCACGGCATGTCGCCGAGCGCGACGAGCCAGCCGTTCGCGTCGGGCGTCGCGCGCACACCGGCCGCGAGGCTCGCGCCCATGCCGCGCATCGCGTCGGGCGCATAGACGACGTGGCAGCCGGCTTCGTTCAGCAGCATCGCGAGTTTCTCGGCACCAGGACGCACGACGGCGATCACGTCGGCCGTGGCTGCCGCGAGATGGCGGGCGGCCGCGACCGCAACCGGCGTGCCGTCGGGAAGCAGCGCGAGCAGCTTGCTGTGCAGGCCGCTCGGGTCGAAGCGCTGACCGAGGCCGCCCGCGAGGAGGACGCCGGTGGCGAGTGACGCATAGGACATCGGCGCGGGGGAGAGTGTTGCAGGTGCTGCGATTGTGCGGGAGCGGGCAGGGATCGACAAGTGAGGATGTTACCGAGGCGGGCGCGTTTCGTCGGAAAGAATGTCAGCACGCGGCTTCGTCGAGCATGTTTTCCTCGACGGGGCCGTAGAGGGCGTGCGATTGATCGTGCATCACGGCCCAATAGCGGTCGCCGAACGACCAGTGCCACCATTCCGACGGGTAATTGGTGAGGCCGGCGCTCGTCAGCGCGGTGATCAGGACCTCGCGGTTGCGGGCGGCTGCGCGACTGATGAACGGGTTGTGCGTGTAGCACGCGCCGGATGATTCCTGGTCGGTGGCGTTCATGACGCAGCCCATGTCGAGCTCGATGCCTTCGGCCGAGATCAGCGTGAGGTCGACGGCTGCGCCCGTTGGGTGCGCGGCGACTTCCGGCGGCGCGACGTGGTGGCTCGTCAGTGCGATCAGCGCGTCTTCGTCCGGAAGCGGATTCAGCGTGCGGCGCAGATGCGCGAGGTGCGCGGAGAAGAAGTCGCGCTGCAGGGCCAGCGGGCGATAGCCTTCCTTGACGTACAGGCGCAGGCCGTCGGGCAGCGCATGCGCGGCGGCGATCAGCCGGTCCGCCACGCCACGACGCACTTTCAGGAAATGCGGGCTTCTGCTCGCGATGTCGCGGCGGCCGAGATCGACGGCAATGCGCGCATGGAAACCAGCAAGATCGACAAACCCTTCGTGCGACTCCAGCAGGGCGATAGACCGGACAACGGGATCGGAGAGCGAAATCACGATAGTGGACGAAGTGGCGCAATGACGGTTGCGGGCCACGTCCGGCTGGCAGCAGGAAGCGCTGTTGCGCGGGGCCGGGTGCTCGCGGTTGATTTGGTCAGACGAATCGCCAATATGCCAGAGTCCGGCGGAGGATGTGTCGCGGTTCGATCCGCGGGCGGCCGACGCTTACCAGAGCGTCTTGACGTGCGCGTAAGCGCGGATTTTTTCGTCGCGGGTGACGAGCGGCGCGCCGAGCCGCCGTGCTGTCGCGACGATCATGCGGTCGGCCGGATCCTTGTGGAACGTGCCGGGCAGGTCGGTGGATTTCGCGGCGATGTCGGCATCGACGGGCACGAAGCGCATGCCGTCGATCTGCGCGACGGTGGCCAGCCACGCGTCGACATCCATCGTCAGCGCGAGGCGGTCGTTGCGCACCAGCATGGCAATCTCCCACGCGGAGATTGCCGATGCGGCGAGCGCGCCTTCACCCCGAGCGCGATCGATCGCGCTTCTCGCTTTCTTGCTGAGCGACGGATCGCCCGCCACCCACCACACCAACGCATGTGTATCCAGCACGATCACCGCGACGCCTCCCAATCATCTTCCGCAATCGGATCGAGAGGATTGTCGTAGCGCATGACCGAGCCGCGCAATATGTCCAACGGCTGAGCCTCGCGTGCGTGATACGGCCGGATTTCGAGCGTCGGCTTGCCGTGATCGGTGACGATCAGGCTTTCGCCTGACGCCTCGACGAGCCGGAAGTATTCGAGTGCGCGGGCCTTGAACTCGGATTTCGAAACGGGAGCGTGCGGCATCATGATATGAGCATGGTCATTTGACGACGGTCATTTTAGTCATGGATTCCGGCGTGACGCAAGCGCAGGGGTACGGCCTGGCAGCGCAACCCGTTCCCGCTACGCATCCGCCCACTTCCTCAACAGGTTGTGATAAATCCCCGTCAACGAAATGACCATCGGATCCTTCGGCCCTTTCTCCGCGGAAAGCGCCTGAATCTGCGTATCGAGCTGGAACAGCAGCGTGCGGTCGCCGTCGTCGCGCACCATGCTCTGGATCCAGAAGAACGACGCGACGCGCTCGCCGCGCGTCACGGGCGTGACGTGATGCAGGCTCGAGGCCGGATACAGCACGAGGTCGCCCGCCGGCAGCTTCGCGCGATGGGTGCCGTACGTATCCTCGACACACAGCTCGCCGCCATCGTACGCATCGGGTTCTTCGAGAAACAGCGTCGCCGACAGGTCGCTGCGCACGCGAAAATCCGTGCCGCGCAGCAGCCGGATCGCGTTGTCGACGTGCGTGCCGAACGTCTCGCCACCTTCGTAGCGATTGAACAGCGGCGGAAACACCTTGAGCGGCAGCGCCGCCGAGAAGAACAGCGGATGGCGTGCGAGCGCGTCCTGGATCGCGTCGCCCACCGCGCGTGCGGCTGGCGCGCCCTCCGGCAATTGGCGATTGCGTTTCGCGAGCGCCGACTGCGTGCCGGACGTCGCATTGCCGTCGACCCACTCGGCCGCATCGAGCCGTTCGCGACATTGCGCGACCTGCGCTTTCGTCAGTACGCCGGGGATGTGAAGCATCATGATAGGGATTCCATACGGTGCGGCTGAGGCTACGGCTGTGGTGGCGTTTGCAATTCCAGCGCCGCCGCACGAAACGCATCGATCGGCGACGATGCGAGATACGCACGCATTTTCGCGACGAACGCGGGAGTAGCGGTGGCCGGCACGCGCGCAAGCCAGGTGAGCGCTTCGTCGGTGCGCCCGCGCTCGGCGAGCAGGCGCGCATAGTTGAACTCGCCGCGAAAATCGCCGGCTTCGGCGGCGCGGCGATAGTGGTCGAACGCGGCGTCGATATCGACCGGTACGACCCAGCCATCCTCGTAGAAGCCGCCGATCAGGTTGATCGATTTCGCATGGCCGAGCGCGGCTGCGCGCCGGAACCAGTCGAGCGCATCGGCGCGATTCTCGTCGATGCCGTTGCCGAGCGCGAGCGCCGTCGCGTAGTTGTACATGCCCCAGTCGAGCCCCGCCTGCGCGGCGAGCCGGTACCAGTACACGGCGACCGGCGCGCACGCGGCCGTGCCCCAGCCGAACTCGTAGCAGCGGCCGAGCATGTTCATCGCCATCGCGTGGCCGGCGCGCGCCGCGTGCCGGAACCAGTTGAACGCGGCCGCCGGATCGCGCGCGACACCATGTCCGTCGAGCAGGTATTGCCCGTAGACGGCTTGCGCGTCGACGATGCCGTTGTCGGCCGCCGCCGCGACCCACGCGGCGGCGCGCTCGGGCGGCCCGGCCAGGATGTCGGCGAACTCGCGCGGCGAAACCGACGCGAGCGCCTTCAGCGACACGGCCACCATCGATCAGTAGCGCGCGTTCAGCGTGACGAACGCCGAGCGGCCCGGTGCGATCGACGCGTAGTGCGCCGGATACGCCTGGTCGAAGTAGGTGCGGTTGAACAGGTTGTTCACGTTCAGCTGCAGGTCGAGCTTCTTGTTGATCCGGTACTGCGCCATCGCATCGAAGCGCCAGTACGACGGCACGGCGTGCTGGTTCGCGGGATCGCCGAACACCTGCGACATGTAGAAGGCGCCGCCGCCGACGGTGAACTTCGGCGTAACGTCGTAGTTCGACCACATCGTGAAGCTGTGCTTCGGCGTGTTCGGGAAGCGGTTGCCGTTGTTCGCCGTGTCCTTGCCGTTGTCGCGCAGCTCGCTCTTCATGTACGTATAGCCGCCGAACAGCTGCCACTGCTTCGTGATCTGGCCCGCGACGCCGAGCTCGAGACCCTGCACGCGCTTGTTGCCGACCATCGCGTACTGGTTGTTCGGCAGTGTCACGCGCGCATTCGTCGTGTCGATCTGGAACAGCGCGGCGGTCAGCGCAAGCTTGTCGTTCAGCACGTTCCACTTCGTGCCGAGCTCGATGCTGCGGTTCTTCTCCGGCGACAGCTGATCGGCGTTCGAGCCGACGCCGCCGCGGCCCGGCGTGAGCGACTGCGTTTCACTGCCTTCGCCGAGCAGCATGCCGGCCGGGGTCGACGACGTCGCGTACGACGCATAGATGCTGCCGTTCTGCGCCGGCTTGAACACGAGGCCGGCCTGCCAGTTCACGAGCGTGTCGTCACGCGTGGTGGTCTTGCCGCCGTTGGCCTTGGTGTCCGTGAAGCGGGTCGAATAGTCGTCGACGCGCACGCCGCCGTTGACCTGCCAGCGCGGCGTGATCTCGATCGTGTCGAAGCCGTAGATCGACTTCGTCACGGTGCGCGCATGCGCATAGTCGTTGTTGCGCGTGATCGAGCCGGCCCACGGGTCGTTCGGGTTCGGCGACCAGAGGCTCGTGCAGTTGTAGCCCGACGCCGCGCCGATGCCGTTCTGGCAGATCTTGCCGTTCGCGGCGGCGACGTTGTACGTGTCGCGCTTGCCCCATTCGCGCGACAGCTCGATGCCGGTCGTGAAGCTGTGCTTGAACGGGCCGGTGCGGAATTCGCCGAACAGCTCGGTCTGGTTCGCGATGCTGTTGATCGCGCTGTTGCGGGTGTTCGCGCGCCGCCAGACCTTGCCGTTGACCACGTTGCCCTGGCTGTCGTCGGGCTGCGTCCAGATGTAGTCCTGCGTCGATTCCGTATAGCGCGTGGTGTTGCGGATCGTCAGCGACGACGTGATGTCGTGCTCGATCTTCAGCGTGCTGATGTCCGACGTCGTCTTGCGGAAATCGCGGTTGGTCAGTCCGTAGAAGTTGTGGCGGTCGACTGGCGCCGGGCCATCGGTGGCGACGCCTTTGGGGAGGTTGAAGCCGTAGTAGTACGGGATGCCGCCGTCGGGCAGGTCGTCGGTGGACAGGTGGTAGTAGCTCGCGACGACACGCGTCGACGTGCCGAGGCCGAACGCGATCGACGGCGCGACGCCCCAGCGCTCGTTGTTCACCGCGTCGCGGCCGGCGACGTCGTTGTTGTGGCTCATCAGGTTCAGGCGGAACGCGGCGTGATCGGCGAACTGCCAGTTGCCGTCGGCCGTGAAGCGGCGATAGCGGTCGGTGCCGAGGCCCGCGCTCGCGGCGGCGGTGGTGCCGAGGTGCGGGGCCTTCGTGATCAGGTTGATGCTGCCGCCCGCGCCGCCGCGGCCGCCGTACGCGCCGTCGGAACCCTTGGTGATCTCGATGCGCTCGGTGTTGAAGATCTCGCGCGTCGTGGCGCCCGTGTCGCGCATGCCGTCGACGAACATGCTGCCCTGCGTGTCGTAGCCGCGGATGAACGGGCGATCGCCGAGCGGGTTGCCGCCTTCGCCGGCGCCGAACGTGATGCCGGGCACGGTGCGCAGCGCTTCGGTCAGCGTCGATGCGCCGCTGTTCTGGATCAGTTCCTGCGGGATCACGGTGACGGATTTCGGCGTGTCGACGAGCGGCGCGGTGAATTTCGCGGAGGCCGAGAAGTCGGCCTTGTAGCTGTGCTCGGCCTTGCCCTGGACTTCGATCGGCGCGAGATGGCCTTCGGTGCCGGCCGGGGCGGGCGGCGGTGTGCCGTCCGCCGCGAATGCCGGACTTGCGGCGAGCACGCTGCACAGGGTCGTGAATTTACCGAGCTTCAGCTCGTCGGGACGTGACTTCATGGTGCGCTTCGACCTCGCGGTGTGGCCCCGGGGGCGGTGCGCTGCGGAAATGTGCATGCCGCCGGGAATTATTACGATTTGTTTTCAGGCGGCATTCTATGTAATTTTTTGTTGAATGAGAAGCGTTCTTGTTATCGTTGGTCGGGAAAGTGTTAATCAATGTGGCAGGGTGGTCCGGGCGGGACCAATGGCCGATCGGCCAGGTGTGACGGGCTTGTCAGGCGGGGTAGAGTGGTTCTGTTGCGGATCACCCGCCATGACATCAAGGTGCTAATATGACAGCATTGAAAGCAAATGTGGTGAGGTGCATCATGCCCGTGATTACCGTTCGAAATTTGCCCGATGAAGTGCACCGCGCGCTCCGAGTCCGTGCGGCGCAGCATGGGCGTAGCACCGAAGCCGAGGTGCGTGACATCCTCGAGCAGGCCGTTCTGCCGGGCGGCCGGCTGAAGCTGGGAACGCTGCTGGCGGAAATCGGACGGGAGGCGGGCGGCGTCGAATTCGACGTTCGGCGCGACAAGACGCTAACCGACCCGATGAGCTTCGAATGATCCTTGTTGATACGAACGTGATGTCCGAGCCGCTGCGGCGTGAGCCGAGCACGGCCGTGATCGAGTGGCTCGATGCCCAGAACGTCGAAACGCTGTTTCTTGCTGCGATCAGTCTTGGCGAAATGCGCTTCGGCGTGGCGGCACTCCCGGAAGGGCGCAGGCGCGACTGGCTTCACCACGGCATCGAGCAACGCGTCGTGCCGCTGTTTCGCGGCAGGATTCTGCCGTTCGACGATGCGGCGAGCAAAGCGTATGCGAGCATTCGAGCGCGTGCGCGTGCCTCGGGCAGTGCGATCGCGCCTGCCGATGTCTTTATTGCCGCGACGGCCGAGGCGAACGGATTGATCATTGCGACGCGCGATGGTGCGCCATTCGAGGCTGTCGGCCTGCGGGTGATTGATCCATGGGCGTCGTAGCGGTCATTCGATCGTCCGTTCGCCGCGCGAGAAAAAAATAAAGCGCGTCGGGTAGCCCCGCGCGCTTCCTGTTGAATCGGGCGGCGCCCGATATGGGTGCCCTCGGTCGTTCCGGTTTCAATCCACCCCGTGAAACACCGCATCCTCCGGCCCGAGATACGCCGGCGGGCGCCACGTCGCGTCGCGCATCGAATGCTGGACGAGGTTCTCGACGCCGAGCAGCACCGCGAAGATCGCCATCCGCACCGGAATGCCGTTGTCGGTCTGGCGGAAGATCGCGAGGCGCGGGTCGCGGTTCAGGTCGACCGACAGGTCGTTCGCGCCGGGCCGGCTGTCGCGCGGCAGCGGGTGCATGATCAGCGTGTCCGGCTTGCACACCGAATCGACGAGCGCCTGGTTGATCTGGAAATCCGGCGTGTAGCCTTCGAACGATTCGTCGGTGAAGCGCTCCTTCTGGATCCGCGTCGCATAGACGACGTCCGCGCCGCGCAGCCCGGCCGCGAGATCGGTCGTCTGCTCGATCACATGGCCGTTCGTCGCGATCTGGTCGACGATGTAGGCCGGCATCTCGAGCGTCGGCGGCGACACGAGCGTGAACTTGAGCCCGCGGTACAGCGCGAGCAGCTTGACGAGCGAGTGCACCGTGCGGCCGTACTTGAGGTCGCCGACCAGCGCGATGTGCGCGCCGTCCACGATCTTGCCGAGCCGCGAGAACTCGCGCTGGATCGTATAGAGATCCAGCAGCGCCTGGCTCGGGTGCTCGCCGGGGCCGTCACCGCCGTTGATCACGGGCAGGTTGGTCGCGCGCGCGAACTCGGCCACCGAGCCTTTCTCCGGATGGCGGATCACGAGCGCGTCGACATAGCCGGCCATCACGCGGCTCGTGTCGTAGATCGATTCGCCCTTGGCCATCGACGAGAACGTGAAGCCCGTCGTGTCGCATACCGAACCGCCGAGCCGGCAGAAGGCGGCGCCGAACGACACGCGTGTACGCGTGCTGGCCTCGAAGAACAGGTTGCCGAGCACCGCGCCTTCCAGCACGCGCGAAATCTTGTGGCGGCGCGCGATCGGCTGCATCACGTCGGCTACGCGAAACAGCGCCTCGACCGATTCCCGCGAGAACTGGTCGACCGACAGCAGTTGCGGCTTGCCTTCGAAAAAGAACTGCTTGGCGAGCCCCTGGTTATCTACGCTTTGCGTATATCCTCCGCCCTCCGGTACCGAGCGCTCGACGATTTCCGACACGAAGCGTTCGACGATCTCGGGCATCCCGCGCGATTCCTGCGAATCGTCGGGCAGCAGCCAGGTATCCAGCGCACGCCGGCTGACGCCGATGCGGCTGGCGAACGCTTCGCGCGTCATGTTGAGGCGGCGCATGGCGTCGCGGAGGAAGGCTTGCTGGGGAACGGTCATCGGCGGCTCCTGACGAGAAATATACGCGGTGCGTATATTAGTTCCTGGCGTGCTGAAGTCAAGGAAAATCTGCGCGAACCGGCTGTGTGGCCCGCCTGACCGGCGGCGGATTCGTACTGGCGTGCGGCGGCCGTCTCCGTATAATCAGGTCAGGCCCCGTGCCCGGCATGTTGCCGGGCGCGACGCCGCAAACGCTTCGCCCGTCGGGCTTGTTGATTCCAAGGAGAATGAGAATGACGCGTACGATTGCTGCAATGCTGCTGGTGGTGACCGCCGCGCTTGCCGGTTGCAACACGGTTGCCGGTGTGGGGCAGGACATTTCGAAGGGCGGCCAGGCGATCAGCGATTCGGCTGAAAAGGCCAAGTAAGCCAGCGGTTCCGGAATGCAGAAGGCGCCGGGCCGTCCCGCGATTGCGGGGCGGCCCGGCGCCTTTTTTCTTGCGGCCGGCGCTCGATGCCGGTGACGTCAGGCGTGCTCGACGAACGCGTAACGGCCTTCGACCTTGCGCGGCGTGAACCAGCCGTAGTCGGGGAACATTCGGTTGCGGACGAACCAGACATAGCCCACCAGCAGGACCGTGATCGCGAGGCTCGGCAGCGCGCTCGACGGATCGCGTCCGAGCTCGGCGATGGTCTTCGGCAACTGCAGCAGCGACAGCAGGATGAACGCGTGGTACGCACCGACACGATGGGTCGCAAAGCCCCAGATGAACAGCAGCGACAGCGGTACCGTCAGCGCGAGGAATACCAGCACGAGGCCGTTGCCGGCGCCGGTGGCGAAGAAGTAGTACGCGAGCACGAGGCTGATCGCGAGCTGGGCGATGCCGAGCGCGATCAGGATCCGGATGTGCAGCTTGTTCCTGCGGCAGCGTTCGGGATCGGGGCGCGACGCGATCAGCTGCGCGAGCACGCGATCCTTGAGTCCTTGCCCGGACAGTTCGGCCAATGCGTCGGCCTTCCTCGTTCCCGCGGACAGCAGCACCGCGATTCTTGTTTTGGCTTCCTTCCTGTTCATTGCGTGGCGCATTGTTGTTCGATGGTTGTCAAAGGTCCCGGCCACGCGAATATTGCATCTTGCGGGGTGGTGCGCAACGGTTTTGCGGTGCGCGGACACATTCCTACAGTTGCCGGCTGCATGAGGGAAACACGGCGATCGACAGGTTATACGGCGGGGCGGAGCCGCCGTCGTTTCCGCAACGACGCAACGACGCGGTGAGCGCGAGTCAGTCGGTGGCTGTTTGCGCGGTGGGCGCGGGGCGGGACGGTCGATCCGGATTCGCCGGGTGCGTATTGCGTGCTTCGGCTGGCGGTTCGCGTCGCCGCGTCGCGCCGACGACCATACCGGCGACGACGAGCGCGATACCTGCGACACGCGTGCCGCTGAGCGTTTCGCCGAGCAGCGCGACCGCGAACAGTACGGCCGAGACCGGCGCGACCGCCGTGAACAGCGCGGCCTCGGTGCCGCTCGTGCGCGCCGAGCCCGCATACCAGCACAGGTAGCCGAGCACGGTCGGCACCAGCGCGTAGTAGGCGATCGCCGACACCGCGCCGACAGTCCAGCCGCTTGCCACCGCGTGCCATTCGAACGCGGCCGGCACGAGGGCGAGCACGAAGCCGAGGCCGGACATCGCGGTGGATAGCGCGAGCGGCGGCAACGGCGCGGCCAGTCGCCGGTTGAGCAGGATGAATACGGCTTCGCAGGCGACGGCAGCCAGCACCAGCGCATCGCCGGCGAGCGTGCGGAGCGACGGCAGGGCCTGGCCGGGCGCGAACGTGACCAACAGCACGCCGGCCGTTGCGAGCGCGGCGGCCACCCAGTCGCGCGGCGTCTGCCGCTCGCGCAGCACGACGGCCGCGATCAGCGTCGACATCGCGGGCAGCGTGCCGAGCATCACGCCCGCATCGAGTGGCGACGACAGCTTCGTGCCGCAGATCAGCAGCACCGTATAACCGACGCCGCCCGCCGCTGCCTGGATGACGAGCAGCACGGCGTCGCGCGTGGAGATGCGTGGCCAGCGCATGCGCTGCGCACGCATCAGCGCGAACAGCAGCGGTGTCGCGATCAGGAAGCGCAGCGCCGTGGCAGCGAACGGCGGCAGGCCGCCGGCCGCGAGACGGCTCGCGATGACGGTGCTGCCGACGCCTGCCATTGCGGCGGCGAGATAGAGATAGCCGATCAGTCGTGTCTTCATGCGTTGCATCGTCGCGTACGGCGGCCGCGCGCGTCTTGAACGAAATTGCAACGTGCGGCGCGGGCGTGTCGAATACGGAGCGCGCGACTCGGCATGCTTGTGCGACAGGGGCGGGCGACAGTCGCCACAAGCTGTCGATGTGGGCGCAGCCTTCGAAGTCGGTAGGTTGGGCGGCGGCCCCCGCGGGTTCGCAGCGACGTCAAACGGCCTGCGTGAACCGCCCCGGCGTGATCCCGAACTGGCGCGCGAATGCACGCGTCAGGTGGCTCTGGTCGGCGAAGCCGGCTTCGGCCGCGGCATCGGCGATCGGCAGGCCGCTGGCGAGCAGTGCGCGCGCCAGCCGCGCACGCGACTGGATCAGGTACGCGTGCGGCGTGATGCCGAGCTCGCGGGCAAACCCGCGCAGCAACTGGAAGCGGCTGATGCCGCTCAGGCTGGCCAGCTCGGCGAGCGAAACGGGGGCGGCCGGCGCTGCGTCGAGCCGCTCCCGGGCGAGGCGGGTCGCCGGTGCGACGCCCGCCGGCGGCAGCGTGCGGTTCGCGTGCCGGGCAAGCAGCCCGGCGACGAGCATCACGAGCGCTTCGTCGCGAGCGAGTGACTGGGACTCCCCGGCGACGATACGCGCATGCAGCCGGCCGACCGCAGCCGCGAGCCGCGCGTCGCGCACCGCCGGATGCGCCAGTTCGACGCCGCCGAGGCCTTCTTCCGTCGCGACGCCCGCGACCAGCGCGGGTGCGAGGTACAGCATCCGCCAGCGCCGGCCAGTGCCGGCCTCGATCGGCGAGCCGTCGTGCATCTCGCCCGGGTTGACCATGATCGCGTCGCCGGCCAGGGCGTCGACCTGCCCGCGGCTGCTCCACGACCGGTGCGCGCCGCTGACGATCACGCCGACCCCGAATTCGTCGTGCGCGTGGCGTGGAAACGCACGATCGGATTCGAGGCTGATTGCCTCGATGCCTTCGTCGGTCCGTCGGTAATGGGTGACGCGGTGCATGTGCGCTCCTCGCGCCGGGCACGGCGCGGATGTCGTGCACTTTAGCGCGTTCCGGCGCCACGCGCCCTTCATCCTTTTGGCCGATACCGCGCGGCGCGCGCAGCCCGCACCATGTGCACATGAGCAGCGTACACGGCCCGCCGGGCCTGAAGCTGCGCGGGGGACGGCAGGTGGAACGACACGATCCGGTATTCATTCAGGTTGGCGCGCTCGCGGACGGCTTCGCGCCGGAAGCGAACATCCTCGCATCCGTCGACGCGCTCGCCGGGCGGGCACTCGCGCTCGGCGACGCATCGGGTGCGTGGCGCGTCTATACGTTCGAGCCCGGCGCACTGCAGTGGCGCGATGCGGCGACCGACGCGGGCGGCCGCGAGCCGTGCCGCGTGACGCGGCTGCGCGACGGGCTGTACTTCGTCGACTACATCGATTCGGCCGCCCGCGCGACGTCGGTCAGTCTCGTGATCGATCTCGACAACGGCGTATGGACGTCGGTCGTCGGCACGCTGCCGACCGAAGCCGACACGCGCATCGACGCGTTCACACGGGTTGCGCGCGGGCTGCCGTTGACGGGCGTCGAAGCCGAGTTCCGGCACGGCACGCTCGGCGGCCACACGCAGCCGGGGCCGTTGCACGGTGCCACGCGCGAGCTGATCGGCAAGCGGACGATGTATCGCTACAGCCCGACCGAATGCTACGAGCACATCTACCTGAACGAGAACTTCTACGCGTGGCAGTGCCTGCAGGGTGTCGAGGGCGGGCTGGCCGATGTCGACCGCTGTCATTACTTCAGGATTGCGGACGAACTGTATCTGTTCGTGTGGCGCGAAAAGGTGGTGCCGACGCTCGGGGTCGTCCTGATCGATCTCGCGCAGCGCAAGACCGACGGCAAGATCTTCGGCTACCAGGGCGGCGATTTCGGCACGCTGTCGAACTTTCCCGTCGGCGCGCACGCGCAGGTGCTGAACGAAACCGTGTATCCGCTCGGCGGCGAGGCGCAGCGATGAATGCCGTGCCGGGCAGCGGCCGCCTGCGGGCGGATTTCAGCGGGCGCGTCGTGCTCGTCACGGGCGCCGCGCAGGGAATCGGCGCGGCGATCGCACGCCGATTCGCCGAATCCGATGCGTTCGTCGCGCTTGCCGACCTGAACGGCGAGGCGGCCGCCGCGCGGGCCGACGCGCTCGCGAGCACGGGCGGCGACGCGCGTGCCTATCGGGTGGATGCCGCAAGCCGCGATGAACTGGGCGCATTGGTCGCGGCGGTCGAGCGCGACGGCGGGCGGCTCGATGTCGTCATCCACAATGCCGCTTACTTTCCGCTGACGCCGTTCACGCAGATCGACGAGCCGACGCTCGACCGTACGCTGTCGGTCAACCTGTCGGCGCTGTTCTGGCTCGCGCAGGCTGCGCTGCCGGCATTCGAGCGCGCGGGAGCGGGGCGGCTGCTCGTCACGTCATCGGTGACGGGGCCGCGCGTCGTGTATCCGGGGCTCGCGCACTACGCGGCGTCGAAGGCCGGCGTGAACGGCTTCATTCGCGCGGCGGCGCTGGAACTCGCACGCCGCAACGTGACGGTCAACGGCGTCGAGCCGGGCATGATCCGCACGCCGGCGGCCGGCAATCTCGGCGACGCGTCGGTCGCCGCGCAGATCGCGCGCGACATTCCGCTTGCGCGGATGGGCGAGCCGGAAGATATCGCGAACGCGATGCTGTTTCTCGCCTCGGCGGACGCCGCTTACATCACGGGGCAGACGATCGTCGTCGACGGCGGCGCGACGTTGCCCGAGAGCGGGGCGGTGCTTGGGGTTGAGTGACGGTCGAGCGGGCAATGACCGGCGGAACAGGGCGGTTCCGGCGGCCCGCTGCGCGTTCGGAGGCTTCTGCCCGGGGCTTCCGCGCAGGCGTCAGTCCGGCGTCCCGTCATGGTCCCCGAGCGGCCTGTCGGGCCAGTCCACCCAGCATGGCGGCCCGGATGTCGCGGATCGGGCGATCGACGACATCGTCGGAAATCAGCGTCGAACCACTTCCGGCGTTGCGCAAATGAACGTCTCCGACGCCACGCACGCGTGCCGGCCGCCGTGTATCGCCGCGATTACAGCCAGCCGTTGCGAATGAACTCGACGATCGAATAGCGGCGGTGCTCGAGATCGTGCTGCCGAACGGCGTCGACGATGCGCGACACACCATCCGCGTAAGGCGTCGCACCCACCACGCGCGATTCGAACTGCAGGCTGCACGCGCCGTCGTCGATGCGGATCCGGTGAATCGCGTGGCGGCCGAGCTGATCGTCGGCGACCGCGAATTCGCTGCGCTGCACGTCCGGGTCGCGCACGGAGCGGATGTCTTCCGGCCGCACGCCGAGCGACTGGCCGATCCCGACGGCCGTGCCGGGGACGGACGTCTTGCCGGCCTGGTGCGACTCCGTCAGGCTGATCCGGCAGTCGTGAAACAGGTGGCCGCTGGTTTCCAGCATGCTCATGAACTTGAGCATCAGGATGTTCGTGTTCGGACACAGCACGACCGGGAAAGCATGCGAGCCGGTTTCGAGCTCGGAGCCGGTCGACAGTTCGACGAGTGGCGACCCGGTGGCCTCGCAGAACGCGATCACGGCGGGGAGTTCGCGGCCGGAACCGGCGTGCACGACGATCGTTCGGGCGTCGCTGCGTTGCGCATCGTTGCGCGCGGTGTCCGACCAGGGGATCACGCGGCAGGTTGCCGGGTCGAGCCGGTGCGCGTCGAGCAGTTCGCTGGCCAGCTTGCCGGTTCCTACGACGAGTACTTGCATGAAATTGACGGATTGAAGTTCAGGATTCGGGACGGGACATGATGCGGGCCGCCGGGTGGTCCGGCACGGTCGCGGCGCATGGCGTCGGACAGGCCTCGCACATTATGCCCGGCCGCCCGTCTGCGTGCCCGTCGGGCCTCGCTGGCGGCGGCCCGGTGCGTCAGCTTGCCGATATCGTCGGCAGCCACGCATTTGCCGCGTTCTGCGTCGCGAGTTGTTTCGCGATCGAGCGCGCGAGGCGGTCCGTATCGGATGCCACCGTGTCGTGCTTCACTTCCGACACGCCATGCAGGCCGGCGCCCACCGCTGCCGACGTCGCGAGGCGGCCGGCCGCCGCGCCGACCCCGGCGGTTTCCACCATGCCGGGCAGGCGGCCGCTGTTCGCGCTGGACGAGAATGTGCCGAGCGGCTGCGGCGCGCCATGCGCCGGCTGGAACAGCACGGTGACCGATGCCTTCACTTCGCTCTTGCCCGCGCCGAGCCCGATCAGCGTGCGGCGGCGGCGGTTGCCGGCGTCGATCGACTCGAACCGGCCTTCGACGACCAGCGCGTCGCGTCCGTCCGGCACCGGGCCGCGCAGCGCGGGGATGCCTTGCGACCGGAGTTCGCGCACGAGCGCGTCGGCGAGCTGCTCACGCGTTTTCAGCGCGCTTTGCTGGCGCTGCACGTCAGCGGACGAACCGCTCGCGAGGGTCGCGATCTTGCTGATCATCCCGCCGTCGACCTTGACGTCGGTCGTGTCCACATCGAACGGGGACACATAGACGACGTCCGCACGAACCTGCGGCTGCGCGCGGGCCGCAGACGCTGCGGTCATGGACGTGGTCGCGGTCGATGCGCAGCCGGTCATCGCGACGGTGCCGGCGATCAGCGCGACACTGGTCAGACGTTTGGCGTGGGCAGCAAGTGCGTGAAGGGAAGAAAACATGTCGATCTCCGTGGCCTGGATGAAGTTGCCGATACTGTCGCGGCATTCAGGAACGCGAACGATCGGAAGCGGGGCGTGATCGCTGGCTGGGGAGAGGTTTCATGCCGTTGCGCAACACGCAGGCGCAAGTATGCGGAGGTCGGGCGTGATGCGCCACGCGGGAATTATGTCGGCGCATGTCACGTGCTGCCGCGCGCGGATCCGCGAGGTCGTGTGGCCGTGAGGCCTGGGCAGCAGGGCAGAAGGCCAGACGGCACACGCCATACGGCAGACGGCAGACGGCAGACGGCAGACGGCAAAAGCCCAAAGCCCAAAGCCCAAAGCCCAAAGCCCAAAGCCCAAAGCCCAAAGCCCAAAGCCAAACATCCCGTCAGGCCGACAGCGACCGCTTCACCGCCCCCGACGAATCGAGCGGCAGCGCGACGACCGCCTCCAGCCCGCCGCCATCGCGGTCGCGGAACGTCAGCGAGCCGCCGTGCAGCCGGGCGATCCGCTCGACGATCGCGAGGCCGAGGCCGGTACCCCCCGCATGCCTGCGTGCGTTCGCGCCCCGGCTGAACGGCGCCTTGAGCCGTTCGAGTTCGGCCGCGCCGATACCGTTGCCGCGATCGCTGACCACCGCGTATGCGATGCCGCGCTCGGTCCAGGTGCGCACACCGAGCCCCGTCCGGCCGTAGACGACCGCGTTCTGCATCAGGTTCATCAGCAGCCGCATCAGGCTGATCGGACGGAAGGCGAACGCGGGCACCTCACCCTCGTCGAAGTCGAATGCGTGGCCGAGCCCCGCGAAATCCGCGACGAGCTGGCCGATCAGCGCATTCAGGTCGCCGGTTTGCGGCGTTTCGCGCTCGCCGCTGCCCGCGTAGTCCATGAATTGCTGCAGGATGGTATCGATCTGGTCCAGGTAATGCTCGGTCGACGTGGTGAGCGCGTCGTGCGTGCCGCGCGGCAGCGCCATCGCGATCGCCAGGCGCAGCTTGGTGAGCGGCGTGCGGATGTCGTGCGACACGCCGGCCAGCATCAACGAGCGGGTCGCTTCCGCCTGTTGCAGCGCGTCGGCCATCTGGTTGAACGCGCGGCTCACGTCGGCGATTTCGGTCGGGCCGTCGGTGGGCAACGGCGGCGGGCGCTCGCCCGCGCTCACGCGCTGCGCCGCGCGCGCCAGTGCGTCGAGCGGCCGGTTCAGGTGAAGCTGGATCAGGTAGCCGGTCAGCGCCGCGAGCAGCGCCAGCCCGACCGACAGCACGAGCGCCGTCGTGATGCCGCTCGCCTGCGCGTCGGCGGCCATCGGCAGCGGCACCCACACGGGCGAGCCGGCCACATGCAGGCGGATCCACAGGCGCTCGTCGTCGCCCGATTGCCAGCGCGCGGGGAGGTCGGGTGGCAGGTGGCGTTCGAGTGCCTGCATGAACACGTCGCGCTGCCAGGTGCGGAAAAAGGCTGCCAGGTTCGGTGCTTGCGGTGGTGTGGCAGGCGGCAGCGCAGCCTGGCCGCCGAACTGCGCGACGACCGCGCGGCCGGCGTCGGGCGGCAGGCCGGCAAGCGTGCGGTCGAGCAACTGCACGTAGTCGGAGAAGACGATCGAGGCCCGCTCGATGCGCGGGCGCTGCACGTAGTGCAGCAGCACGATGAGCGAACAGACGAGCGACAGCGCGACGAGCGCCACCAGCAGCGCGATGTTGCGCGCAAGCAGCGAGCGCGGCAGCGGGATGCGCATCACGACTCGATGCCGGCCACCAGCATGTAGCCGATGCCCCAGACGGTCTTGATGAAGCGCGGCTTGCCGGGGTCGTCCTCGACGATCTGCCGCAGCCGCAGGATCTGCACGTCGACGCTGCGGTCGAGTGCGTCATGGTCGCGGCCGCGTGCGCGGGCGAGCAGGTTCTCGCGGCTCACCGCGCGGTTCGGCGACGAGCCGAGCGCATGCAACAGCAGCATCTGCGCCGAATGGATTTCCACGGGTGTGCCGTCGCGCATCAGCGTCTGCTGGCCGACGTCGAACGTGAATGCGCCGAAACGCAACCGCTGCGACGTGACCGTCGGCTCGCCGGCCGCCATCTTCTGCCGCCGCAGCAGCGCGCGGACGCGGGCCACGAGTTCGTCGGGGAGAAACGGCTTCGCCAGGTAATCGTCGGCGCCCGTCTCGAGGCCGACGACCTTGTCCGCGGCGTCGCCTTTCGCGGTGAGCATCAG